>NZ_JBFAKM010000044.1:0-59595 GCF_040655695.1 Polymorphospora sp. NPDC050346
ATTCCCTCCCCCGCCCACCCATCTACGTAAATTTTCCTTTACGTGTGGGGGTGTCCGGGGACACTCCCCGGGGGGCCCGGGGCCCACTGGTCGCGGCGCCAGGCCGGCCGGCCTGGCGCCTCTACGTTTTGATTTGTCGCGGCGAGCCGCAGACCGTCAACGGGTCACGCGGCGGCGACCGCCACCCATTCCGGAAACCAGCGCGACACCGATCGCGGCGAGCACCACCTGGATCAACAGCTCCGCCCAGTCGATCCCGGCGGTCGAGGTGGCAATGCCGGCGGCCCGCGCGATCACGGTACCGAGCAACGCCGCACCGACACCGATCAGCATCGTCAGCCAGATCGGGATGTTCTGGCGGCCTGGTACGACCAGGCGACCGAGCGCGCCGATGATCAGACCGACGATGAGAGCGGTGATAATTCCGGTGACCGTCATGGTCGCCTCCTTCGAGGGGATTCGTTTTCACGTCGTCGTGACGTGTAGTTCCCGACCCCTCGAACATCCAAACCGGCTGATCACCGGGCGATCCGGGCCACATCCCGGATCGCCGCGTCCATCGTCGGAAACGCCAGCTCAGGCGGTGCGTACAGGTCGAACCAGGCCAGCTCCGACGACTCTGCCGGGTCCAGGGTCACCGCGCCGTCGCGGATCGACGCGAGATAGAAGCAGTCGAGTACGGGCAGCGTCTCGCCCTGGTAGTCGTAGCTGCCGACGTACATGCCGACGAAGTCACCGAGGGTCACCTCGACGCCGAGTTCCTCCCGCCCCTCGCGCACCGCGGCGGCGGCCGGGTGCTCGGCACCGTCGCAGAAACCGCCCGGCGTCTCCCAGCGGCCCGACCGCGGCTCGGCGGCCCGACGCAGGGCCAGGAACCGGTCGCCGTCGAGCACGATCAGGCTCGCCGTCGGGCGGGCGTTGACGAAGAGCTGGTAGCCACAGCCGTCGCACCCGCCGGGCGGGGCGGTCGGCAGGGCTGCGGCACACCGCGGGCAGAACCGGGCGTCCGGCCCGTACGCCCGCGGGATCACTTCTTACCGACGCCCTTGGCGCCGTCGCCGTCGGAGGTGGACAGCGCGGCGATGAACGCCTCCTGCGGCACCTCGACCCGGCCGACCATCTTCATCCGCTTCTTGCCTTCCTTCTGCTTCTCCAGCAGCTTGCGCTTACGGGTGATGTCACCGCCGTAGCACTTGGAGAGCACGTCCTTACGGATCGCCCGGATCGTCTCGCGGGCGATCACCCGGCTGCCGATCGCCGCCTGGATCGGCACCTCGAACTGCTGCCGTGGGATCAGCTTCTGGAGCTTGGAGGCGATCGTCGTGCCGTAGTTGTAGGCCTTGTCCTTGTGCACGATCGCGCTGAACGCGTCGACCGGCTCGCCGTGCAGCAGGATGTCGACCTTGACTAGGTCGGACCGCTGCTCCCCGGAGGGCTCGTAGTCGAGGCTGGCGTAACCCTTCGTACGGCTCTTGAGCTGGTCGAAGAAGTCGAAAATGATCTCGGCGAGGGGCAGCGTGTAACGCAGCTCGACCCGGTCGGCCGACAGGTAGTCCATGCCGAGCAGGCTGCCCCGCCGGCCCTGGCACAGCTCCATCACGGCACCGACGTAGTCGTTGGGGGTCAGCACCGTCGCCCGGACCACCGGTTCGTAGACCTCGGCGATCTTGCGGGTCGGGTATTCGCTCGGGTTGGTCACCGTGACCTCGTCGCCCTCCTCGGTGACCACCCGGTAGACGACGTTCGGCGCGGTGGAGATCAGGTCGAGGTTGAACTCGCGTTCCAGCCGCTCGGCGATGATCTCCAGGTGCAGCAGGCCGAGGAAGCCGCAACGGAAACCGAAGCCCAGCGCGGCACTGGTCTCCGGCTCGTAGGCGAGCGCCGCGTCGTTGAGCTTCAGCTTGTCGAGCGCGTCCCGCAGCGCCGGATAGTCGGATCCGTCGATCGGGTAGAGCCCGGAGTAGACCATCGGCTTCGGGTCCTTGTAGCCGCCCAGGGCCTCCGTCGCCGGTCGTGAGTTGATGGTGACCGTGTCACCGACCCGGGACTGCCGGACGTCCTTCACCCCGGTGATCAGGTAGCCGACCTCGCCCACCCCGAGTGCCCCGCCCTTGACCATCTCGGGCGAGATCACCCCGATCTCCAGCAGCTCGTGCACCGCCCCGGTCGACATCATCTTGATCCGCTCGCGGGCCTCGATCTTCCCGTCGATCACCCGGATGTAGGTGACCACGCCCCGGTAGACGTCGTAGACCGAGTCGAAGATCATCGCGCGGGCCGGCGCGTCGGCGACGCCGACCGGCGGGACGAACTGCCGCACGATCTCGTCGAGCAGGTGCGGCACCCCCTCACCGGTCTTGCCCGACACCCGGATGCAGTCCTCCGGCCGGCCGCCGATCAGGTGCGCCAACTCCTCGGCGAACTTGTCGGGCTGCGCCGCCGGCAGGTCGATCTTGTTGAGCACCGGGATGATGTGCAGGTCGTTCTCGAGCGCCAGGTAGAGGTTGGCCAGCGTCTGCGCCTCGATGCCCTGCGCGGCGTCAACCAGCAGGACGGCCCCCTCACAGGCGGCCAGCGAGCGCGACACCTCGTACGTGAAGTCGACGTGGCCCGGCGTGTCGATCATGTTGAGTACGGCGGTCTCGCCCTTGCGGTCGCCCTCGCGGATGGTCCACGGCATCCGGACCGCCTGGCTCTTGATCGTGATGCCGCGTTCACGCTCGATGTCCATCCGGTCGAGATACTGCGCGCGCATCTGCCGGGGGTCGACGACCTCGGTGAGCTGGAGCATCCGGTCGGCCAGGGTGGACTTGCCGTGGTCGATGTGCGCGATGATGCAGAAGTTCCTGATGCGGGCCGGGTCGGTGGCACCGGGCAGGTTCGCGCCGGGGTCGGGCGTCGGTGGCACGGGCGTCCGTTCTCGTTGCGTGGTCTGGTCGGGTCTCGTTCGCGTGGTCGGGTCTGTCCGGCTCGGTGCGGTCTTGGTCGCCGTCTCGGCGTCGGCAAGGGTCGGCACCGGCGCCGGCCACCCCCTATGTTCCCATGCCGGCCTGCGGGCGGTCGGATCACTCCTGGGCGGGCCCGGATCACTCCTCGGGCGGCTCGGTGAAGAGCACGGCCAGGCGCGGCAGGCGCCGCCGGATCTCGTCCTCGTCGTCGAAGTCCCAGAACTCGTCGAACCCCGGCCGCGCCGGCCCGGCACCCGACCGGGGCAGGTCCGCGCCGGTCAGCCTGTGGTAGGCCGCGCCGGCCGCCCGGAGCATCTCCACGCAGCCCAACTCCGCCCCCGTCGACGCGGCCCGGCGCACCGCCGGCACGCCGGCCAGCGAATCCGGATCGGCCACCGCCTCGGCCAGCGTCCGCCGCCCCTGGGCCACCAGCCAGCCCCGGAAGTGGTCGAACCCCTCGTCGGAGCAGCCGCCGTTGATCAGGTAGGCCGCCGCCCACAGGTCGACCTTCGCCGACGCGCCCAGCACCCGGTCCAGATGCGTGTCCCAGGCCACGATCGTCTCCGGCGTCGCCGCGGCCAGGACCTCGACCAGCCGGGCCGCCACCTCGGCCGGCGCGGCGTCGGCCGGCTCACCCCCGGCCGGGCCGGCCGCCCCGTCCGGACCACGCCGGGCCAGGTCGACCGCCGACCAGAACCGCTCGGTGTTCACGACCGCCACCCGCCTTCTCCCCGGCCACGGGTTTCTGCCCGGCCACGGCTTTCTGCCCGACCACCGTTCTCTACCCGGCCACCGGGCGCCACCGGCCCGCCGACTCGCTCGCTCATGACGAGGGAGTCTGCCAGGCCGCGACGCGGTGCCGGGACATTCGGCCGCCGGCTCACCGGTGCCGGCCGGGCAGAATGGTGCCATGCGTGTCACCTCGCTGCCCCCGGTGTCGTACGACGCGACCGCCGTCCGTCCACGGTGGGCGGACCTGCCGGCGGACCTGCGGGCGGCGATCACCGCGCGCCTCGGCACCCAGGTCACCTGGGCAACCCCCGCGACCGGCGGCTTCACCCGTGGTTTCGCCGCCGTGCTCGACCTCGCCGGCGGCGACCGGGTCTTCGTCAAGGCCGCCGACCTGGTCGAGCAGCGCCACCTCAGTGACTGGTACGCGCACGAGGCGGCCGTGACCGCCCTACTGCCACCGGCGGTCGCCGCGCCCCGCCCCCGCTGGACCCTGACCACCGCCGGGCACTACGTGATCTGCTTCGACGCGGTCGACGGGCAGATGCCGCCGCTGCCCTGGCGGCCCGCCGACCTCGACGCCACCCTCGCCGCCTGGGCGACCACCGCCGCCGCCCTGCGCGAGGCGCCTCCGGAACTGGTGGCCGGCGGGCTGCCCGCAATGGCCGACCTGGCCCGCGAAGACCTGTCCTGGTGGCAGGAGATCGCCGCCGGCCGGGAGCCGCTGCCCGCCACCACGCCGCCGTACGCCCACCCCCTGGTCGGCGAACTCGCCGCACTCGAAGCACGGCTGCCCGGCCACCTGACCGCCCCCGGCCTCGTCCACGGCGACCTGCGGGTCGACAACGTGCTGATCGACGGTCGGGGCGCCGCGTGGTTCGTCGACTGGAACTGGCTGTGCCACGGACCCGCCTGGTTCGACACGGTGACGTTGCTGGTCACCGCGTACGCCAGCGGGCTCGACGCCGACGCGCTGTTCGCTCGACATCCGACGGGCCGGGACGCGCCGCCGGAAGCTCTCGACGCGGCCCTCGCCGCGCTCTGCGGCTACTGGCTGAGCCGGGCGGCCGCCGCGCCCACCGGCGGCTCCCCGCACCTGCGCCCCCATCAGCGGTGGAGCGGTACGACCGCGCTGGACTGGCTGGCCGACCGCCAGGGCTGGCGCTGACCACGTCCGGCCCGGCTGCCGGCGGGGGCGGGCCCCCGGAGCCGGACCGTTTTGGCTCGTCGCCGGGCCACCTGGTAACCTGGCTTTTCGCGTGTGGCGATGAATGCTGCAACAACCTCGACCGTTGATCGCTCGATCGTTGATCGTTCGACTGTCGGTTGCTGTTGATAGTCGCCTACGCCCGAGTCAACCAACCCGAACTACCAGGACGAGGCTGTCGCGTGGCGAACATCAAGTCCCAGATCAAGCGCAACCGGCAGAACGAGAAGCGCCGGCTGCGTAACAAGTCGGTCAAGTCGTCGCTGAAGACCGCCATCCGCAAGTTCCACGAGGCGTCCGAGGCCGGCGAGACCGAGAAGGCGACCGCGCTCCTGCTCGACGCCTCGCGCCAGCTCGACAAGGCCGCGAGCAAGGGCGTCATCCACAAGAACCAGGCGGCCAACCGCAAGTCGGCCATTGCCAAGCGCCTGAGCTCGCTCTCTGCCTGACGGGTTCGACGCACCACAAGCTCTGATGGCGCCGACCGGATCGGATCCGGTCGGCGCTGTCGTGCTGCGACCGATCGTCCACTTCGGAGCCACCGGCCCTCGAGTGGCGCCGACGGCCGATGGGTGGTCAGCCGGGGAACGGGCGGCCCGGATCGGCGAGTTCGTCGTCTCGGTGCCGTTCCGCGCGTACGCCGACCTGACCGCCGGCGGCCGCAAGCTGCAACCCGGCTCCCCGGCCTTCTTCCCCAAGATCCGCGTGATCAGGGACCTCGACGGGCGTGTCGTCGGCGTGCCGAGGTGCGAACTCCCTGATCGCGACGATCTAGGCCGACGCGCCCGCCGTCCGAGCGGACATCGCCGTCGGAGACCACAGCGAGTTCGGCGTAAGAACAGCGAATTCGCTGTGGCGTCGAACAGACACCGGTGCGGACGGGCCGGCGGGCGGGCTGCCGGTATGAAGGGTGTCGGGTCGCGGTGCGTGCTACCCGGACGCGCCACGGCCGACGGGACATGGCACGGACGGACACGGTCATCCGGCCCGCATGCCCGGACTATTCGTAGCGGTGGCTGCCGGACTGGCGGGCTCGCTGCTCCGCGGTGCCCGGCTCCTCGATGCCGGCCGGCCAGGACTGCGGCGGCCGGTTCTCCAGCGGCTCCGTCGGGTGCATGTTGACGGCGTACGAGCCCGTACCCGTGCGGCCGGCCGTCGACGGCCCGGTGGAGAACCACTCGCTTCCGCCGGCCGTCGTGCCACCGCGTCCGCGCCCGTCGGTCGCCGTCTCGTGGCGCGCTGGACGGCCCGCAACGGCTGATTCCGCGGCCCCCGGCCCGACGGCGTTCGTCCGGCCGGTGTGGCGGGCCGGGTCGTCACCGTACCGGGCGTCGTCCTCGACCGCCGGCCGAACGGCTCCGTCGAACCCGCCGTCGACCGGGTCTGCCGCCGTCGGTCCGGTGCCGTCCGGAGCGCCGGCGCCCCGGACGGTGTCCATCGACACCTTGCCGGTCACCGCACCCGGGCGGGCCGGCTCCGTCCTGGCGACCGCGGCCCGCCCCACCACCGATTCCCGCTCCAGGCGGAAGCGGGCCCGCTCCCGGTCGGGCACCTGCTGCGCCGACCGGACGACCGCGCCCGCGACCACGTCGTTGAGCTTGACCATGGCGGCGACGACGAGCGGCAGGACGGGGATCGCCCACGGGGACACCAGCTCGGCGAGCGCGAGCAGGAGGCCGAGCGCGACCGTGCCCTCGAGGAAGCAGAAGCACAGGGCCCCACTGGGGTTGAGATGCTTCAGGCGGAGCAGCCGGGCGTAGAGCGGACGCGTCTCCCGGTCGGCCGAGGTGTCGGCCGGTAGGTCGGCCGTCATCGCCCCCCGCTTCCCTGTCGTGCGGCGGCGACGGCGAAGACCGCCCGTTCGAGGGCGTACGCCCGATCGTCGGCACCACCCTTGACCGCGGCGTTGCACTCGGCGGCGGCCTGCATCGCGTCGGCGAGTCCTTCCGGACTCCAGCCGCGACCCTGGCGCTGGGCCCGCTCGACCTTCCACGGCGGCATGCCGAGACTGCTCGCCAACTGAAAGGAGCTGCCCCGGCCGGCCGAGGCGACCCGGGCCACCGTGCGCACCCCGTCGGCGATGGCGTCGGCGATCGGCACCGGGTCGACCCCGACGTGCAGCGCCCACCGCAGCGCTTCGAGCGCGCCGGGAACGTCGCCGACCATCGCCGCGTCGGCGACGGTGAAGCCGCTCACCTCGGCCCGGCCGCGGTAGTAGCGGGCCACGGTGTCGGCGCCGATCCGGCCGTCGGTGTCGGCCAGCAGTTGCGAGCAGGCGGCGGCCAGTTCGCGCAGGTCGTTACCGACGGCGGCGACCAGCGTCTCGGCGGCTTCATCGGTGCAGCGCCCGCCACCGCCACGGATCTCGTCGCGGACGAACGCGATCCGCTCCTTCTCCTTCTTGACCTTCGGCACCGGAATGACGGTGGCGCCGGCGGCGCGCAGCCCGTCGGCGAACGCCTTGCCCTTGGCCGCGCCGAGATGGGTGACCACGAGGGTGACGTCGGGATCCGGGTTCTTGGCATAGGCGAGCAGGACGGTCACCAGGTCCTTACGGGCGTCCTGCCCGGCCCGCAGGACCAGCACCCGCCGGCCGCCGAACAACGACGGGCTGAGCATCTCGGCGACCTCACCGGGTGCCACCGAACCGGCCTCGTACTCCCGTACGTCGAGGTTGGGGTCTGCCGCCCGGGCGTCGGCGACGGTCCGGGTGACCGCGCGGTTGGCGAGCAGTTCCTCGTCGCCGAGAACGAGCACGATCGGAGCAGGGCCGGTGGGAGTCACGCCGGACATCGTCGCACGCCCCTGGCCGGGCCGCGTTCGCTCACCTCTTCTGCGTGGTCGAGGGATCACCCAGCGCCAATCCCGACAATTCACCCACGCCGATCGGGTCAGTCGGCCTGGTGGTCGGGGCCGCGTACGACCACCGCGAGCCCCCGCTCACCGACGACCACCGCGAGGTCGCCGTCCAGGTCGGTACGCAGCACCCGGGCACCACCCCGGGCGAGCATCGCGAGCAGGGCGGGGTTCGGATGGCCGTAGTCGTTGCCGACCCCGACCGACACCAGGGCGACCGCGGGGTCGACCGCCGCCAGGAACTGTGGGTCCTGGTAGACCGACGCATGAGCGCGGCGGGTACCGACAAATGCGGGCCCGGCAGGTGCGCCAACACCTGATGCTCCGGGCCCCTGACGGACGTAGGAGGTCCGCCGCCCATGAGTGTAGCTGTCAAGGAAGCCCTGCTCTCGACCCGCGATCTCGGAAAGAACGAGCGGGCCGTAGCCATCGCCATCGCTGCTCACGCCAACCAGGAGGGCAACGCCTGGCCCTCGGTCGCCACCATCGCCGACTACGCCGGTTGCTCCGAGCGGACCGTGCAACGGTGCCTCGCCAAGCTGGTGCAGCTTGGTCGCCTGGTCGTGTCCAAGGTTGCCGGCATCGCCACTCGCGTCTATCGCCTGGTGACCGGCCAGGGGGTGACGAATGCTGGCCCGGGGGCGACGAACGAGCCGGCCGGGGTGACAGATCAGGCCAGCGGGGGTGACAGCCAGGGTGTCACCCGAAGTGTTGAAGACCAAGGGAAGTTGAAGACGCGCGCAAGCGCGCGTGACTGGCGTCGATTCCTTCCCAAGAGCAAGCAAACCCCTGCACCGGCCTATGCCGAGCGGCGAGGCGCTGCGCTCCCGATGACCTCCGGCGGCGCCCGGTGCCAGCGTGCCGGACACGTTGGCCAGCCTGCCGGCAACTGCATCCCCTGCCGATCCGAAGCGCTGGCTGGTGGCCGATGAACGCCACTGCCGCCTACGCCTTGGCTCTGGCCCTGATCGGCACGCCCGTCACGATGCTCGCCCCGTTCGTCATCGCCCGCCTGCTGGTCGACCGGCACGGCGACCAGGTCGCCGACGACATCGCCCGCTCTCGCCGCCTCGACAGCACCTGCAAGGAGCCCCGCAAGTGAGCACCGAGACCATCACCAGCGCGTACCCGCGCGCCATCGGCGACCTGATGCCGAACGTCCGGGCCCTGGCAGACAGGCTCGGTGAGATCCCGTCACGCAACCGGATCATGCGTGAGTTCAAGGTGGGTGCGCCCAAGGCGATGGCGCTGCGGGAAGCTCTGATCACTGAGCCCATCACCGAACCCACCGAGACCCAGGCCGAGCCTGTCACGGATCCGTGGGAGTACGCCGAGCCCGCCACCGACACCACCCCGGTTCCGCTGATCCTGCCCGTCGAGAAGGTCGCCGAGCCGTTCCCGCAGGTCGACCAGGTCGGACACCCGCCGGTCGAGGTCGAGCCCTCTCCGGTCCCGGGCAAGGGTCGCCGGCTGGCCACCTGGCCCGTGATCCTGATTGCGCTTCCCGCGTTCGTGGCCATCTGGTCGGGGTGGGTGGGGCTCGGCGGGCTCACTGGGTTCGGGGTGGTCCACCCGCTGCCCGGGATCGCCGATGGGTTCAGCATCAACACCGCCATCACGTTGCCGATCGGCGTCGAGGTCTACGCCGCGTACGCCCTCCGAGCCTGGCTGTCGGGTGCGGTTCCGCCCCGGGCTCGCCTGTTCGCCAAGTGGTCCGCCATCGGGTCTCTCCTGGTAGGCGCTCTCGGTCAGGTGGCGTATCACCTCCTGGTCGCGGCCGGCATCGAGTCCGCCCCGTGGTGGATCACCACCCTGGTCGCCTGCCTGCCGGTCGCCGTGCTCGGCATGGCCGCTGCCCTCGCCCACCTGTCACGCGAGGAGGTCGAGCAGTGACCGAACTTGAGCAGGCCATCCGCCGGCTGCGGCGAAAGCACACACTGTCACGCTTGGTCTACCGCTACGTCTCCGGGCGTCCGCTCGACGGGCGCGACGGCTATCCGTATCGCCAGCGCGGGAAGGGCAGGATTGCCGGCTGGCAGCGTCAGGCGTACCGGCTCGGGGTACCGGTCGCAGCCGTCATGGCTGCGGCCTACCCCGGGCAGGCAGGTGGCGTACTCGGTACCGCTGTGGCCGTCGCCGGCTGGCGAGCACGTCGCCGGTTCACCATGCGCCGGTTCAACCGCGAGTACATCGCGCCGACCCTGGCTGCTCTCGCCCCCGCGATGGGGCTACAGACCGGCGTCCGGCTGCACGTTGATCCGACCCTAGGCAACCTCACGCCCCGGCTGGCGAAGCCTCTCAGTCCTGCTGAGACGGCCGTACGTGCCTGGTACGGCGAGCACGTCGAGCCCGTGATCCGCTGGCTGCCTGAGCAGGCTCAGCGGGCAGCCTGGTCAATGCAGCGCAAGGCTCAGCCGGTCACGTCGAGGCTGGCTGTGTTCCGCCGCCCGGTCGATCCCGACCAGGGCCCACGCATCGAGTTGGAAGCCGATACCGCGTACCTGACCAAGGAACAGCGCCAGCTTGTCTCGGCGATCATCGGCAGCAAGATCCCCGTTGCCGACCTGGTCGAGACCTGGCATCAGGTGGGCCCCAGGGTCCGCGCCACCTGGACCGTGCGCAAGCGTCCGCCCGCCCGGGTCGGCGTCGACCAGGTCGCCGAGCACCTGCCCCGCCTGGCCGAGTGGGAGTTCTACATCGGGCAAGGTGCCGGAAACCGGCCGGTGATCCTGTCACTACGCGACGACTCGCCGCACATCGCGGTGAGCGCGGGGACGGGTGCCGGCAAGAGCGTGCTCGCCGAGCTGGTCGCCGTGCAGGTGCTCGCCCGAGGTGGGCAGGTAGTCATCCTCGACCGGAAGGGCTCGCACCGTTGGGCCCTCGGCATGGCAGGCGTCGACTACTGCACCCGCCCGGCGCAGATGCATGACGCCCTGGTCCGCCTCGACGCCCTGGCCGACGAGCGGAACCAACTCGCTCTGCATGAGCCGGAAGACTGGGACTGCGGTCCCCGCACGCTGGTCATCGCCGAGGAGTTGAACGCGACCATCGGGCAACTCGTCAACTTCTGGGCCGAGGTGCGCGGCAAGGGTGACCCCAAGCGGTCCCCTGCCGTGTCGGCTCTGGCCAACCTCCTGTTCATGGGCCGCAGCGCCAAGGTCAACGTGCTCGCCATCGCCCAGATGCTGACCGCTCGGGCGATCGGCGGGCCCGAGGCACGGGAGAACTTCGGCATCAGGTGCCTCGCCCGCTACACCGCCAACAACTGGAAGATGCTGGTTCCCGAGGCCGCGATGCCCCGAGCGTCCCGCACCCTCGGCAGGTGGCAGGTGGTCATCGGCGGGCAGGCGACCGAGGTGCAGGTTGCCTACCTGTCCGCTGCCGAGGCTCGGCAGCTTGCATGTCCCCGGTCCTCGGAGACATCGCAGGTCAGCGGCCTATCAAGCCCTGCCGGGGACTTCCTGACGCTGCGCCAGGCGATCGATGCCGGGGTCATCCCATGGAAGCTCGACGCCGCCAAAAAGCGACTACAGCGGCGGGTCGGAGAGGTGCCCACACCGAGAGGCAAGAGCGGAAACGCAGACCTGTACGCCCGTGCCGACCTTGCCCATTGGGCAGGCAACGAGACCAGAGAGATGATCAACCCGTGATCGAGACCTTGACCTACGCGAGCCACACCGCCTACCTCGACCCGATGACCGGCGAGGGTCTGTTGGTGCTCCCCCTGGTCGCCGACGACATCGAGCCGGTCGCCGGCATGGCGAGCCTGCACGCCGCCGACTGGGACCACGCGATCCGGGACCTGCACCGGCAAGGATGGGAGCCGAGCGAGGATGACGACGGCGGGACCATTCGCGTTGGCACCACAGCGGACGGGAGAGACGCCATCGGCCTGTACGGGAAGCATCCCGTGATCTCACTACCGAGCGTCGAGCAGGCAGCCGAGGCGATGCGGGATCTCCTTGCAGTCGCCCGAGTGGTCCTCGGATAGCCCGGCGTCGAACCCGCTGCCCGCCGCCCCAGAACTGGAGCGACGGTCGCCGACGCCGGCCGCACGATCGTGCAGGCCGCCTGCGATCACGGAATCTCGTGGCCGGTCGTCGCCGAGGTGTTCACCGCTCACGCTGCCAGGGAGCTGCCGGCCGTGGCGGAGCCGGTCGCGGTGCTGGCGATCATCAAACGTCTTTCCGCCGCAGGCGGCTCCGCCCATGGCCTCCGGCACAGACATCTGCCCCGAACGGGACTAGCCTTCCTCCACCGTCTCCACGTAGGAACCGCATTGGGGGCAGTTGGGGTAGCACCCGAACATGAGGCCACAGTTGCCATTAACCCGGAAGTCGTGACCGGCGGCACCCATGACCGGACGCTTGGCCCGGTCCCCGTCACCGCCCGCCCCGGCCAAGCCCCGCAAGGTGTGTCGCCGTCAGCCCCGCGAAATTCTTCACCTAGGGTTGGATTTGACGGACGGGGCCGGCAACAGCCGGGCTCTTCTGTGTCTGTGGAAGGGGTATCACCCGTTGGAGTTGCGCGAAGTCGACCTGGTCGTAATGGAGGACGGCACGTGGCGGAAGTTTCGCAGCGCCCATCCCGCAGACATGGTCAAACTGCCAGGCAATGCGACCGGGTCGAGCGCGTCAACTCGTGGCATCACAAACTAATGACTCGTGGTAACTGGCAGGGCGAGCACAAATCTGCGCAAGGTCGACCGTTAGTGCAGTAGGAGTTAGTGGAGGGACAGGCAGGCGGGCCCGGCTCGGATACCCGCCTCTGATTCGCCCTGCAATTCTCCAGCCGCGACCATGCGCAGAGCTGCGGCCTGGTTCCGGCGAACCTCGCGCAGGGCACCCGCCCACTATTGATCCCACTCCAAGTCGCGCATCCACTAAAGGGCGCGGCTCCTTCACATTGCCTTGCAGTCGATGCTAAGGCATCCAATCCGACACCATGTGGAGAATCACCGTGCCGACCATCGTTGACGGCGTTGTCTACCTGACCCCCGCAGAGGCCGCTAAGTGGCTGGACATGAACGTTGCCAGCCTGCGCAACCAGCGCAGCGACGGTCGCACCCGAATGGAATACATCAAGCACCTCGGACGCGTGCTGTACCCGCATAGCGAGGTCAAACAGTACGCACGAGAGATTGACCGTTGACCGAATCCCTGCGGGAGATCGCCCGCCGCATTGCAGAGCAGGCGCCACCCCTCACCCCTGAGCAGCGAGCCCGGTTGCGTGGCCTGCTCAGCGGCGAGTGAACACACCGACCCACCAACCCGAGGAGTGAACCAGTGGCCTACCGAGACGCCAGCATTGCCCGAGCTATCGCCATTGCCGATGCCCGGGAAGCCGAGCAGGCCGAGCACGCAGGGCACGTACGGACCGCACGGGACATCCGGCGGCACGTCGATGACGACCAGGAGGTGACCGAACCATCCTCGCTGTCGGGCGGACTCAACCCGGCAGGGATCGGCAACGACCGGTCGGAGTACGCCGAGCGGCACCGGGCCATGTCCGGCGCGTCGACCAGAGGGACGAGGTGAGTAGCTACCTGGTCGCCGAGTGGACCCGCTCCGCCGGCTACGCCGATACCGGTATCCGGGCCGACGGCTACGCCGAGGCCGAGGCGGCGGCTGCCCGCAAGCACCGCACCGATGGCGCAAGCTCCCGCTACCTGCCGATGTCGCTGGTTCGCGCCATCGAGCTGGGCGCGGTCTGGGGCGGTAGCCGATGAACGTCCCCAGAACGTTCAGCCCCTCCGCGCTGGCCGATGCGTACCGGCGAGCGCTGGAGGCGCACGCCTACTACAAAGAGTTGAAGGCCAAGGGTGACCCCGAGTCGATCGAGGAGGCGCGGTACCTGCTGCTCGGCTGGGGCGAGGTATGGGAGCTGTTCGACGCGATCGGCTTGCCGATCGAGCAGGACGAAGCCGGCGACGGGGCCACCGACTGATGGCCATCAACTTCAACGGCGCCCCCTGGGGCGGCATCAACCAGGCAGCGCAGCAACGGCGGGCCAAGGACCCTCGGCACCCGCTGGTCTACCGGATCGAGTTCGCCGCGATCGGCTGGGCCAACAACGTGGGACACAGCCGGTTCGACGGACTGCCCCTGGCGCAGATCCTCGCCGACGGGAAGGGCAACCAGCCCAACCGGCAGAGCATCGACAAGGCGATCCGAAAAGCCAAGGAACTGGGATTGATCGTTCCCGAGTCCAACGCGCGATGCCTGGTCGTGTCCCCACGCGCATTCCAACGAGGCGGACGGGGTACCTACACCTGCAACGTGCATGGGGTTTCCCGGGGCCTGCGGCCCGCGAACTGAGTCCTGCTGGGATTCAATCTGAATCCTGCCAGGATTCGCCATCACCGGTCCGACCTGCGGAAACGTAGGAGTTCTCTTAACTCTTCTACGGCTCCCATGCCAACTGCCGATCACCCCAACCAGTACGGCTGGCGCTCGGTCGCGGTCCAGGCTCGGGGCCCGCCTGGGGGCTCATTGGCCCCGGCGCGACTGCGCGGCTGCCGTCCATGGTGGACGTTGCGGCGGCGAGGTGATGAGAGCCCGGAACGGGCTCACTACCCGCTAATCCGCTCAACCGATGACGCCCCCGTTAGGGGGCGATCACCAGGCATGCCAGCAAACCCAACTCAGCAAACGGAGCCCGCGCAAGCGGGCTCTCAACATCCCACTCGATCAACCTGCCGGCGATAGCCGGCGGATCAACCCTGCACCCGGAGGAGTGCCGCCACCTGTGTCCTATGTCAACCGCCCCCCTCGCGCCCACCGCCCCACCCGTAACTTGCGCTGGGACGACTCGGCGATGATCCTGCCAACGCTGGTCGCTCAGGTGCTCCGCAACGTCAGCGGGGACCTGGTCGACGTGCAGCCCGTCGCAATCCGCGGACAGAGGATCCCGCCTCCCGAGCGGACCCCGGCAATCCGGGTACGCCCCAAGAAGGTCCCATGGATCGACGGCGGGCGGATGATCGGCCGGCTACTGGTCCTATCGATCAGTCACGGCGACCCGCTCATTGTCGACCCGTTCGCCTTGGTCAACCGGCGTACCGGATACGTGCTCGACGAGCACATGACCGGCATGCCCGGGGTATCGATGCAGATCCGCTGTGCCGACCCGACGCGCAGCACTTCCGCGCGTACGGCGCAGTGCTGGTCCGTCATCGCGGCTCTCGCCAACGCCTAAACGGATCCATCACTTTCCTCGCCACCCCGTGCCTGATCGGCACTCAGCGTCTCTCTCAGGCTCCGCCGCACACCCGTGCGGGCCGATGATCGTCGGCCCTTTTTCTATGCCCGGCAACGGGCACCAACCCCAAGGAGTAGAACCACCGTGGCTACCGCCAAGAAGAACCCCACCAAGACCGCTACCGAGATTGCCACCGAGAAGCTGGCCCAGGCTCGCAACCTGCTCGCCACCCGCGAGGCTGAGCAGGAAACAGCAAAAGAGACTGCGGTCGACCTGGTCGCTCGACTCAAGCAGGGTGACGAAAGCGTGACCCCGCTCGACCTGCTCACCGCCGATACCCAGGTGACCCGCATCGGCTACCTGATCGAGGCTGCCAAACCGCTCATCAATCGGGCTGAGCGGGAACTTGACCATGCCACGGCGCTCGCGTCTCCGACGCTGGCCCAGTTCATCGCTGGCCGAATCGAGGCCGACCCGTTCGCCTTCGGCGTCTTCAGCTTGCCGATCAAGATCAACGAGGAACCCGGCGACCCCGGGGTGTACCTGTCCCAGGGGCTCCCGACCAAGACTCAGGCCAAGACCGGGCTCATGTCCGGGCATGTCGTCATGACTGTGATTACCCCCAACCGGACCGGCATCAGCGGGGACGTCGCCCTCGGCGCACTCAGGGCCATCGAGGTCACGGGTGCAGCGCTGGTCCAGTCGCGCGCCACATCGAACCCGAGTGGTGTAACCATCAGGATTGCACTCGCCCAAGTAAAGCCCGACATGCCGACCCTGCCTGAACAGGTCACGGATCAGGACGCCAAGGAATTCGGCCACGCCGTC
This sequence comes from Polymorphospora sp. NPDC050346, assembly GCF_040655695.1. Classification (NCBI taxonomy): domain Bacteria; kingdom Bacillati; phylum Actinomycetota; class Actinomycetes; order Micromonosporales; family Micromonosporaceae; genus Polymorphospora; species Polymorphospora sp. NPDC050346. Next base: position 15,769 of record NZ_JBFAKM010000044.1, read on the forward strand.
GCCGACGCCATCGGCAAGATGGGTGGCGTTCGCAAGATCGAGTCGGGCAACGGACTCTACGACACGACCGTTGCCCTGATCAGCACGGGCCTCGACAAGTCCAGCGTCGTGCAGCAGGTTCGCAACGGCGACCAGGTGACCCACACCATCCGAGCCGAAATCCGCCTGTCCGCTCGGGCCTACTCCCCGGCGCAGCTTCACAAGTTCACCGACGATGCGATCACGGGCTTGGTCGACAAGTTCGCCGCTGGCGTAGGCCGGATCAAGGCATCCCGCGTTGTGAGCCGGGAGGCAACAACCACTGACGACGAGCCCCGGGCTTCGCGGAAAGCCGGCGTCGACGTGGCGCCCAAGTCCACCGTGCGGGTAGCCGTCGAGGTCGACGCCATCGCTCGGGTCGCCAGCTGACCGAGGAAACCGGGAGGGCAGGGCAGCCCGCTCTGCCCTCCCTTGCTTCCATGAGCTACCTACAGGAGCAAGAGACATTGCGTGTCACCGAGAAGAAGTGCAGCGCCTGCGGCGAGACCAAGCCGATCGAGACATCCGGCCGAGACGGCAGCCGGAAGGACGGGCGCGAGCCACGTTGCAAGGCATGCCGCAGCGCCAGGCACGCCGCGACCTACGTCCGTAAGGGGCACCCGACCAGCCGGCCCGTGAGCCAAAAGCACAAGCCCGGCAACCGCTACGGGGCACTGGTCCTGGTCGAACGCGTCGAGCAGAGCGGCGAGCCTCGGGCCCTGTTCCGGTGCGAGTGTGGCACCGTCAAGGCGTTGCAGATCAACAACGTAGCCAGCGGCACCACGGTGAATTGTGCCGACCGTGCCAACCACCCCGACCCTCGACGCAGAGATCAACTGACCTACAACGGCGCGCATAGCCGGGTAAAGCGGGAACGGGGCAGCGCTTCCCGCCACCTCTGTAGGTGCGGCAAGCAGGCCGAGCAGTGGGCGTACAGCCATGCCGACTATGACCAGGTGCGGATGACCGAGGGACGCGAGGCCGGCAAGCCTTACAGCCTTGATCCGCAGCACTACTCACCGATGTGCCGACGCTGTCACGCCCGGTTCGATCAGGCACGTCGACGACTGGGCGGCGCCCTCTCGCTCGTACACCTCGCCTACTGGATGGCGACGCACGACCAGGCCGAGGAGGTCGCGGCGTGATTCCAAGCAAGGAGGAGCGCGGGCATCGGGCACGGCAATGGCTCTGTGGCTGGTGCGCCAATTCGCTGCCCAAATTTGCCGCTTACCACCGAGTGTTCTGCGGGGATGCGTGCCGACAGCGAAACCACCGAGCGATGAAGCGCGCCGGTAAGCGCTAGACCGGATGAGCGGGGGTGCTCAGGTAAGCCGGCACCCCCGCTCGTCTGCGCGTGTCACGCTGACTCCTGCCAGAATGCCGCATTCTTTACAGGGCCATCGGTCGCAAACTCCCTGCTCAGGCACCCTTTCGGCAGTCACGATCGACTTTGAAACCTCGGCACGATGGGAGCTGCTATGACGTGCCGGTGTCGAGATGACGCCCAAGGGGTCATACCCCCATCGATGGTTACCCTGCCTCCCCTGCGGGCTGAGTGGGGGGTGGACCGATGATGCGCTGTATCGCCATCTCGACATAACGCGACATCCCTGGCGACCAACTGGATTCAGCCATCTGCGGCAGACGATAATCCGCCAGCCCGATGCGATTCAGCAGACAAAGACGCGTTACATGAAACAGACTCTCGGCCAGCAAATTTAGGTCCGCACCGTCGATTGGATCCCTATCCTTATCGAGGTGAGTAAGATTGTTCCTAGCTTTCTTAATCGCCTTAATCCAACGTTCAACATCACCCCCAGCAAGAAAGTAGATACCGACTCCGATCTCATTGGCGAGTTCCCTCAATCGCCGATGCAAACTCGGATCGTTAGCGTGTCCCATAACCTCTATGAACCAGGGATGATGCTCCTCCGGAACTGATTCATTTCGGATTTTCCTACGAAGCCGCTCGAAGTCAGGCTTGAGCATATAGGAGCCTCCGACCGTTGCTCGATGCAAGCCCTCCGCCGCCGATGAGATGTTAAGGAACTTATTCTCGCTGTAAATACCAACACTTCTCATGGTCAGCAGGGAGCCGACAATCGGCATCCAACTTGGCACCTCGTTGAGCCAGGTTGCTACCGCCTCGATGCCGCCTAGATCATCAAACGGCACAAGCACATCCCCGGCCGACAGGCTACTCACTTCCGCTCGCTGCATGGGGTTGCCAAGCCTGGCTTTCAACTCAATGCTGCGCCGAGTACCTGGAATAACATCACCAGACAGGACCTTATCTGGGAGATCAGATCTGTAAAGATAGACGCCGTCAAACGAGTCTGCACGGTCAACACACAAAGAACTCAGATTGTAGAGGTGGCCGGCATCGTCGATGACACCTACTAGCGGCGTCATCGTGTCGTACTCGATCACAAACTCTGGCCATTGGTTGACCTTGAAACTTTCTAGGTCAACAGTCTCCGGTGACCACCGGAAGTCCAGCGCAACCTTTCCTCGCGCAAACCTCGCTTCGCTCGCCACTGGACGGTCGAGCCGGCAAATCATTTCCCGCCTGTCGACCCCTTCGATCGCAGAGTCAACCTCGACAGCGATGCCATCCTTGTTCACCCATGGGGCAGCATCACGGAGACGAACAATGACCGATTCAAAGATAGTGTCGTCGTCATCCTCGAAGTGTCCACCAATAAGGATAGCGTTTACGAGATACTTCTTCTTATGCATCCACCCGCAGTCGACCAGAGTAACGGGCTGACTGCCGCTCACCTCGTCGATAACACCAATAATCCGCGAGCGACGCCCTCCAATTCTCTCCATCGCACCGTCTGCGGTTCGCTCGGCAAGCGCATCCGCTAGATGAAGTACGGCGCCATCTTTCGGATCGAACACCAGCCGCCCATGTCGCTCAATGGAGTTCGTTCCCGGTAGCCAAAACTTTCCAGTTGCGTCAAGGGGTTTCATCTTGCCTCTATCCCTCGGACTCGTCGGGCAACGCAACGATCCCAGCCCGCCTAAGATAGTCATCGAAGGACCGGTGACCAGAAATTCGATCAATTAGCCGAGCAAAAGCTACCTCCGATTCGGTTGCACTGTACGCAAACCGCTCCATCCCGAAAGGTGCACCACTGGGAGCCACCTCGTTGCGCGGCGTCGGAAGCACGGCGCGGGATCCATCAACATGAAGCAAATGCGCTCGGTGCACCACAGAACCGTTGAAGCGGATATCTCCGAAAGCTTCGTACGCTTTCGGGTCTGGGAAGCGCCACTCGAACTCAAGCTCTGGGTCGTCGCTTGAGGTTGGCAAACCGAACGCCAGACTGATCCGCACGTCTGGCATGAAGATCCACTGACTGTAATGCTCGGACACCTTGAGCCAGTGGTGATCACCTTCCTGGATCTCGCCAACGAAGTGCGGAGTGACACGTCCTGGGACAGAGCGCCAGTCCTCGACCGATGAGGAGAGGACAGTCGTAAGAAGGTCGCTGTACTTCACACTCTGACCATAGAGGACAGGGCGGATATCGGAAGCCCGGCTAGATCGCCTTTCATCGATCAAAACCCCGGGATACTCAACGTCAGCCTCGCTCCGCCCAGGACTACACGTCCCCGCGCCAACGAAACTCAATGGTCATCGGGTCAACCTGCTCGCCCTTCTTCGGTCGGCCCGTCTTGACCTGGTGCAACGCCACCTCGACCAGTGCGGCGAGCACTGCACGGCGCCACTGAATGTCATCCGACGTGAGCCAGCGTTGCCCCGCCCCGGGACCGTGCAGCCCGGCCAACACATGGCTACTGCCGGCCTCGGCCAACCGCCCCTCGACCTCGGCAAGCCTCTCTTGCGCGCGCCGATTGGCTCGGGCGAACTGCTCACGTGTCATCTCACCGTCGCCGAGAGCATCGGCCAACACGTCGAGCCGGGCCCGCAACTCCCCTGCCTCAGTCCGTAGCCCGGCAACCTCGGTCCCGTTCACCTTTCCGACGGCGACCAGGTCGACAACGTCGCTCCGGTCGAGCCTGGCCGCGATCACCTCACCGACGAACGCGTCAACGGGGTCGGCTCGCCGGCTGGCGTGGCAGCGCTTGCACTTGTAGATCCGGTGCCCACGCTCTCCATCCCGCCTCAGGTTCGTGTAGTTGACCCCCATCACCGGCTCACCGCTGCGCCCGGCGTCAGCCTCGGTGCCGGCCTGGCCCTCACAGCGGACACACCGAAACAGGTTGCTCCCGAGGTGCCGCGCGGTTGAGAAGCTACTGACGTTGGTTGTCCGGGCAGGGTCACGCAGAACAGCTACCGATGCGCGCCAGACATCCTCGGGGATCAACGCTTCCCACGTTCCCGGGGTTAGCTTGCGTTCCTCGACCGGTGGACGGGACCGAGCAGACTGCTTCGACCCGAGCGGGGGCATCTCGGCGTACGCGCGCAGACCGGCGTACAGCGGATTGAGCAGCATCACCCGCACATTGTTGTGCCGCCACTCGTTGCCGAGGGTTGTGCGCACGTTGGCCCGGTTGAGCATGCGCGTAACCGAGTTCAGCGAGGCGCCCGAGGTGATGAGGGCGAACGCAGTCCGGACCAACGGAGCCTCGGTCTCATGCGGCACTAGGTTGCCGTTGGCACGCTCGTAGCCGAACGGCCGGGGGCCCGTCATCCATGGCTTGCCCTTCTCTGCCGCCTGCCGATTGGCTCGCCGCTGCCGGTCGCTCTTGTTCTCGACCTCCGCCCATGCCATCTCGCCGAGCATGCCGGCCACCATCCGACCGTTCGGCGTGGTCATGTCGATACCGGTGCCGCGCACGGGGTGGAGTGACACGCCGTACTGCCGGCAAGCCTCGATCACCCGTAGCCGGTCGGCTGGCGTCCGGTAGAGCCGGTCAGCGTTCCACGGAACGATCATGTCAACCGTTCGCCGCTCGACCGCTTGCATCAAAGCCTCAAACCCTGGTCGACGGCGACCCGAGGTTGCCGAAGTGTCGTTGTCCGTGAATGTCTCGACCAACGTCCAGCCCTTGGCATCAATCAGGGCCCGGCAGTCCTCAGCCTGCCGCTCGACACCCTCTGCCTCGCCAGTCCGATCCTTAGAGATCCGCAGGTAGAGTGCCGCTCTCATGACTCCCGCCCGGTGTTCGACCGACAGAAAAAAGTACGGTAGCATGTGCTAGTACGCCGACCCGTGGTGGGGAACCTTGAGCAGCCGCGCCCGCAGACCGGCCGGGCCGAGTCGCTCGAGCAGTGCCCGCTGTTCCTCTTCCTCGGCGTCGCCGGTGAACATCATGGTGGCCGCGCCGACCCGGGCCCGCAGGACGAGCGAGTTGTTGTTGGGATCGGACCGGGTGCCGGAAAGCCGCTCCGGCGGGCCGACCACGGTGAGTTCCACCCGTCCGGCCGCGAACCGCCAGCCGGCCGCGACCGGGCGTGGGCCGACGCCCCGGGCGGCGGCGGCCCGGGCCACGGCGTCGTGGCCGGCGACCGGCTCCGGCCACCCGGTCGTGACCACCGCCCCGAGCCGGCGACCGCGCAGCACACCGTCGAGGCCGGCCACGTGGTCGGCGTGGAAATGGCTGATCACCAACAGCGACACCTCCCGGATCCCGAGGCGGCGCAGGCAGCGGTCGGCCGCCGCCGGATCCGGTCCGGCGTCGATCACGACCGCACGCCCCGTCGCGATCGGGAGTACGGCCGTGTCGCCCTGCCCGACCGCGCAGATGGCGACCACCCAGCCCGACGGCGGCCAGCCCGGGGCGACCAGGCGCACCGGCAACGCCCCGACGACCACCGCCGCCACACCGACCGCCAGCAGCCGCCGTACGGCCGGGTGCCGCGCGAGCAGCACCACCACGAGGGTGAGCAGGCCCAACGACAGGCCGCCGACGACACCGTCGAGCCAGGGCAGGGTGCCGGCCGGGGCGCGGGCGCCGTAGCGGGCCACGACGACCAGCCACCACGCCGGCCAGCCGCCGAGCCAGGCCGCGAACTCGGCCCCGGCCGGCCAGAGCGGGGACACCACGGCGGCGGCGACGCCGAGCACGGTGGCCGGCGCGATCGCCGGAACCGCCAGCAGGTTCGCCGGTACGGCCACCAGGCTGACCGTGCCCGAAAGGCCCGCCACCACGGGTCCGCAGGCGAGTTGGGCGGCGGCCGGCACCGCGAGTGCGTCCGCGAGCCAGGCCGGGGTTCCGCGCCGGCGCAGCGCGTCCCGCATCCGGGGTGCGAGCAGCAGCAGGCCGCCGGTGGCGAGTACGGACAGCGCGAACCCGGCATCGCCGGCCAGTTCGGGGTCGTAGACGACCAGCACCGTCACCGCGGCGCCGAGGGCGGGCAGCGCGGCCCGGGGCCGGCCCATCGCCAGCCCGATCAGCGCGATGGCGCCCATCGTGCCGGCGCGTACGACGCTCGGCGACGGCCGGGCCAGGACCACGAAGCCGACCAGCGCCAGGGTGCACGCGACGGCGGCGAGCCCCGGTCCGGCGCGGGCCCAGCGGGCCAGCAGCAGCACCAGCCCGACCACGATCGCGACGTTCGATCCGGACACGGCGACCAGGTGTGTCATGCCGGTGGCCCGGAAGTCCTCCTCGACCGCCGGATCGAGCCGGCTGGTGTCACCGACGACCAGGCCGGGCAGCAGGCCACCGGGTTCGACGGGCAACGGCGCACAGGCCCGCTGGAGGCCGGCCCGCAGGGATCCGGCGGCACGCTGCGCCCACGACGGCTCGCCGGCCAGGACCGGCGCGGTCCCGGTGTTGAGCACGGCGGCGTGCAGGTCGCCGCCGCGCGACTGCGCGAGCCGACCGGTGGCGGTCAGCCGTTGCCCCGGCAGGAGGTGCCGCCAGCCGGCGTCGGTGGCCAGCACGAGCAGGCGCAGGCGGACGTCGATCCGGCCGCCCTCGTCGGACCGGATCCAGGAGGTCTGGGCCCGGACCAGGTAGAGCGGAGGCCGACCGGCGGCCCCGGTGAGTGGCCGGGGATCGTCGCGTACGACCAGTTCGACCGTTACCGGGGCCCGGCCGGCAACGAGACCGGTGACCGGCCCCGCGTCGCGGACGGCGACCCGGGCGCCCGCCGCGGCGCTGCCGCAGAGCAGGCCCAGCAGCACCGAAACGGCGATCCAGAGCCGGTGGCCGGGCCGGGGCCGCCGGAGCCACCGGCGGGTTGGCGGCGCCCGGTCGACCGGTGCCGCCGGCACCGACGCCGACGACACGGCTGTCAGCGGCACGGGCGCCAACGGCCCGGACGCCGCCGGCCCGGGCACCAACGGCCCGGACGCCGCCGGCACGAGGAGCAGGAGCAGCGTGGCCAGTACGGCTCCCGCCGCGACCGCGACGGTGACCGCCAGCGGCCAGTGGAGCGCCCCCAGGGCGGACATCCAGGTCGCCACCGCGAATCCCGCCAGTCTCAGGTCGGGCGGGTCCGCGGCGGGCCGGTCTTCCCTGTCGCCGGCCTTCACACCGTCACCAGGTCCTTCAGTTCGTCGTAGCGACTGTCCCCGATCCCGTCGACCTGCCGCAGATCGCTCACGCTGCGGAAGCCACCACGCCGTTCACGGGCGTCGAGGATGCGCTGTGCCAGCACCGGCCCCACCCCGGGCAGACCGTCCAACTGGGCGAGGGTGGCGGTGTTGAGGTTGAGCTTCCCGCCCGGCGCCGCTGGCGCGCCCCCACCCACCGGGGCGCCGGCCGCGCCCTCGGCACCGGGCGGCGCGGTGACGCCGACCAGGATCAGTTCCCCGTCGACCAGCTTGCGGGCGAGGTTGAGCAGCGCGACGTCGACTCCGGGTAGTGCACCACCGGCGGCGGTGAGGGCGTCCGCGACTCGGGACCCGGCGGGCAGCCGGACCAGGCCGGGACGGTGCACCCGGCCGGCGACGGCGACCACCACCTCCGTCGCGGCCGGTGACGTGCCCGGCTCGGCGGGGGCGTCCACGACGGTCGGGTCCATCGACGCGGACACCACCGGCTCTTCCCGTGGCCGCGCCCACCAGGCCCAGCCGGCGGCCACGGCGACCACCACCACCGCGACGGCCGCGAGCGCCTTCACTCCCCGCCGCCCCGGGTCGAACGCCCGGGCGCCGCCGAGCCGGCTCGGCGACGTCCCGTCCGGCGCGTCGGGGGGCGGTGAGTCGGTCTCCACATCCCACGCCGGTGCCCGCGCCGGAAGGGGCGGCGGGCCGGCCCGGTGGTCGGTCACACCGTCCGGCGCCGGGTCACCGGCGGCCCACCGGTCGCGGAGCCGCCACGGCCACTCCCCCGGATCGTCGGACCGGTCCGGCGGCGGGTCGGCGTCCTCACCGGGCCATTCGACCGGCGGCTCCGGTCCGGCCCCCGCCGGTCCGGCCCCCGCCGGTCCGGCCCCCGCCGGTCCGGCCCCCGTCCGCGCGGCCCCCGCCGGGCCGGCACGCCGGTCGGTCGCGAGGCCAGCCGGGCGGGCAAGCCGGTCGGACGACGGGCCCATCGGACCCGGGCGCCGGGCGGAAACGGTGTCCCCGGCCGGTGCCGCACCGGCGGTCAGCGTCGCCGGCGGATCACCGGGCCACGGATCGTGCTCGGGTGACATGACCCGCAGCGGCTGCCGCAACGGGTCCAGGAACGGCGGGCGTACGTCGGCACCGGGCCCGTCCCCGCTGTCGGCCAGGCGCAACAGGCGCTGCCGTACGACCGTCTCGTCATCGTCGGACACGCGGCGACGTTATGGCGGCGGGCCGGGAACCGGTGGTCCCGAGATGCCGGCCTGTGGACGACCGGGCCCCCTGTGGACGACGCCCTGATCATGCCGTTCTCTGCTAGGGCGGCGGGAGAGGGCCGCTCAGGGTCGGCGGTGGACGACGACGCAGGCGAGTCCCGGACCGGCGTGGGCGGCGACGACCGCTCCGATCTCGGTGACATACACGTCGTGCAGCCGCTCCCCCAGCCGGCCGGTGAGCGCCTCGGCGAGTCCGGCGGCCCGTTCCGGCGCGGCGAAGTGGTGCACCGCCACGTCCACCTCGGCGTCGGCCGCCGCCTCGACGGCCAGGTCGACGAGGCGGGCCAGGCCGCGGCTGGGCGTACGAACCTTCTCCCGGATGACGATCGCCCCGCCCACGACGTGCAGGATCGGCTTGACCGACAGCGCGGTGCCGAGCAGTGCGGAGGCCGCCGTGATCCGGCCACCCTTGCGGAGGAACTCCAGGGTGTCGACGTAGAACAGGGTGCTGGTGCGGTCGATCGTGTCGAGGGCGACCTGCCGTACCCGGTCGAGGTCGGCGCCGCGGGCGGCGGCCGCGCCGGCCGCGAGCGCCGGGAAGCCGAGTCCCATCCCGGTCGACCGGGCGTCGACGACGGCCACCCGCTCACCGATCTCGGCGGCGGCGATCCGCGCGGCGTCGACGGTGCCGGACAGTTCGGCGGACAGGTGCACCGAGAGCACCGCCGTGGCGCCCCCGTCGAGCAGCCGCCGGTAGGTCTCGACGAACTGTTCGGGGGCGGGGCGCGAAGTGGTGACCGCGGCGCGCCGTGCGGTCAGGGCCCGGGCAACCTGGCCCGTGCTGATGTCGATGCCCTCCCTGCCGTCCACACCGTTGACGACCACGGACAACGGCACGACGGTCAGGTCGTGGGCGCCGGCCAACTCGACCGGCAGGTATGCGGTGGAGTCGGTGACGACCGCGACGGACATTCCGGCACCGTAGCCGATCCGGGCCGCCGTCGCCGATCGGGTGAACGGCGGCAAGCGGCCCGGAAGGCGTGGTGTGGGTCGGGTCAGATGCCGGCGGGGATGGTGGTCGCGGGGTTGACGCCGACGTTGTGGGCGCGCAGCCGCCAGCCCCGGCCGGCTTCGAGGCGCAACTCGGTCCAGTGGCAGTTCTGGAGCGGGCCGACGGTGTGCAGGATCGAGGTCGGCCAGCCGAGCAGGTGCCCCATGCCCTGGCGGGCGGCGCCGCCGTGGGTGGCGATCACCACCGTGCCGCCCGGGTTGGCGTCGGCGGCCGCCTGCAACGCCTCGGCCATCCGTTTGCCCATGTCGTCGAGGCTCTCGACCTCGCAGCCGGGCGACTGGTCACCGGACCGCCAGCGGGCGTACTCGGCCGGGTAGCGCTCGGCGATCTCGGGCGAGGTGAGCCCCTGGAACAGGCCGTAGTGACGCTCCCGCAGCCGGGGGTCGGCGCCGACCGGCAGGCCGGTCAGGGCGGCCAGGGTGTCGGCGGTGTCCCGCGCCCGCTGGAGGTCACTGGCGACGATCGCGTCCGGCCGCATGGCGGCCAGCAGCGGCGCGGCGGCGAGAGCCTGCTCGCGCCCCAGGTCGTTGAGGGCGGTGTCGGTCTGGCCCTGCACCCGGTCGACCGCGTTCCAGTCGGTGTTGCCGTGCCGCCACAGCAGCAGCCGGGTCATTCGCCGGCACCCGCCTCGGCGTCGACGAGGTCGCGGTCGACGAACGGGATCGTCGGGCAGTCCTTCCACAGCCGGTCCAGGGCGTAGAACTCCCGCTCCTCGGAGTGCTGCACATGGATCACCACGTCGACGTAGTCGAGCAGCACCCACCGGCCGGACCGTTCACCCTCACGGCGTACGGGCTTGGCCTTCTCGGGGAGGTTCAGCAGGCGTTCCTCGATCGCGTCGACGATGGCGATCACCTGGCGCTCGTTGGGCGCCGAGGCGAGCAGGAACGCGTCGGTGATGACGAGCTGGTCCCCGACGTCGATGATGACGACGTCCTGCGCCTTCTTGTCGGCGGCGGCCTGGGCGGCAGCCAGCGCGAGTTCGCGGGCGCGGTCGGAAACTGTCACCGTTCTCCTTCTGGTCGAGCGTAAGACCCGTCTAGCCTCTCACATGAGACCGGCCGGCAGCCGCTCGGTTACTCGGGACAAACAGGACGAGAAGGGCGAATCACGTCTGGTAAAGGCGTCGTTTTGCGATGTACTGCACAACCCCGTCCGGCACCAGGTACCACACCGGCTTGCCCGCCGCGACCCTCGCCCGGCAGTCGGTCGACGAGATCGCCATCGCCGGCACCCGCACCAGGCTGACCGCGTCGTCGGGCAGGTGGGCGGCGGACAGTTCGAAGCCCGGCCGGGTCACCCCGATGAAGTGCGCCAGCTCGAACATCTGGTCGGTGTCCTTCCAGGAGAGGATCTTCTCCAGGGCGTCGGCACCGGTGATGAAGAAGAGGCGGGTGTCGGGGCCGTACTCGGCCCGCAGGTCCCGCAGCGTGTCGACGGTGTACGTCGGCCCGTCCCGGTCGACGTCGGCACGGCTCACCTGGAAACGCGGGTTCGAGGCGGTGGCGACGACCGTCATCAGGTAGCGGTCCTCGGCCGGACTGACCGGCACGTCCTCCTTCTGCCACGGCTGCCCGGTCGGCACGAAGACGACCTCGTCGAGCCCGAAGCGGTCGGCGACCTCACTGGCCGCCACGAGGTGTCCGTGATGGATCGGGTCGAACGTGCCACCCATGATCCCGATCCGCCGCGTGCCGTCCGCCACGCCACCGATCGTAGGCCGATCTTCGACCACCGCGCCCGGTGTCGCCCGTCACGGTCCCGCCGACGTGCGGGCGATCGCAGGCCGATCTCCGAACGGTGGTCGCCCGCGGCGCGCGGGCGACCACCGGGGTCAGCGGCCGGTCCGGGCCGCCAGGGCCCGGCGCAGGTCGTCGTCGGCGTCGGTCACCATCCGGCGCAGGCCCGGCTCGATGTCGTCGCGGGCCAGCAGAGCCGCCGCCAGTTCCCGGGTCCGCGGGTCGACCGCGTACGCCGGAAACGCCAGTTGCGCGATCTCGTCCGCCACCCATGGCGTACGGACCCGCGCCATCTCCGGCATCTCGGCGAAGTACCGCTCCACGTAGGACCCGGTCAGCTCGACCTGCTCGGGTTGCCAGAACCCCGCCGCCCGGGCCTCGATCAACCGGTTCGACAGTTCGAGGTCACCGACGATCTCCCGCCACGCCCGCTCCTTGGCGGCCGGGTCCGGCCGGGCGGCGGTGCACCTGGCCGCCCATTCGGCTCCCGCCGCGCTGCGGTCGCGGGCCGCCTCGGCGTCGATCGCCGCCTGGTCGACCGCGCCGAAAACCGCCAGCCGGTGGAGCAGCATCCAGCGCAGGTCGTCGTCGACCTCGATGCCGGCCGGCACCCCGTCGCCGGCCAGCCAGGCCGCCAGCCGGGCCGGGTCGTCGGCCGCCGCGATCAGCCCGTGCGCCGCCGCCAACTGCACCGATCCGCCGGGCGCGGCACCGGCGAGGAGCCGGTCGCACGCCTGGGCGACGAGACCACGCGCGACCGAGCGGCCCGCCGGGTCGAGGTAGCGGTCGATCAACCGACCGGCCGCGCCCAGCACGTCCTCCACCACGACGGCTTCGGTCTCCACCGGCAGCGCGGCGAGGATCAGGGCGACCAGCTCGCCGACCGGCCGCTCGGCGTCGCGTACCGCCTCGATCATCTCGGTCCACAGCACCGCGCGGGCCAGCGAGTCGTCGAGCAGCGGCAGGATCAGCGGTACGGCCGCGACCGACGCCGGGTCGAGGCGCACCTTGGCGAAGGTGAGGTCGCCGTGGTTCGGCAACAGCAGGTCGGCGGCGGGCTGGCCGCGCAACCCCTCGACGACCGTACGCCCGCCGTCGACGGCCGGGTCGAGGTCGATCTCGAGCCGTTCACGCAGTACGACACCGGTGCCGGAGCGGTCGAAGAGGCCGAGCCCGATCCGGTGTGGACGCAGCACCGGATGGCTCGCCGGAGCGGTCTGCACGACGGCGACCTCGCCGTAGCGGCCGGCACCGTCCACCTCGGCCTCGGCCTCGGCCTCGACGCGCAGCGTGTTGACCTGCGCCTCGCGCAGCCAACTGGCGGCCCAGCCGGACAGGTCCCGGCCGCCGGCCCGGCGGAGAGCGGCGAGCAGGTCGGCGAGCGTGGCGTTGCCGTACGCGTGCTCGGCGAAGTGGGCGTTGAGCCCGGCCAGGAACGCCTCGTCACCGACCCAGGCGACGAGCTGCCGCAACACCGAAGCGCCCTTGGCGTACGAGATGCCGTCGAAGTTGAGCAGCGCCTGCGCGGAGTCGGCGACCTCCACGGGCGCCACCGGGTGGGTCGACGGGCGCTGGTCGGCGGCATACCCCCAGCCCTTGCGGCGCAGGCCGAAGGTGGTCCAGGCGGCGGTGAACCGGGTCGCCTCGGCGGTCACCCGGCTGCCGAGGTATTCGGCGAACGACTCGTTGAGCCACAGGTCGTCCCACCAGCGCATGGTGACCAGGTCGCCGAACCACATGTGGGCCATCTCGTGCGCGATGGTGCAGGCCCGCAGCTCGCGCTGGCTGTCGGTGACCGCCGACCGGAAGACGTAGTCGTCGCGGATCGTGACCAGCCCGGGGTTCTCCATCGCACCGGCGTTGAACTCGGGCACGAACGCCTGGTCGTATTTGCCGAACGGATAGCGCACGTCGAAGAGCTGGTGGAACCGGTCGAGGCACTGCCTGGTGACGGTGAAGATCTCGTCGGCGTCCTTGTCCAGGTGCGCGGCGAGCGACCGTCGACAGTAGATCGCCAGCGGTATGCCGTCGTGCTCGTCGTACCGGGCGTGGTAGGGGCCGGCGATCAGCGACACCAGGTACGTCGCCAGCGGCCGGGTCGTCACGAACCGCCGGCGGCCGTCGGTGACCGTGCCGTCGAGCGCGCCGTTGGCGGCCACGATCCAGTCTTGCGGTGCGGTGACCGACAGGGTGACCGGTGCCTTCAGGTCGGGCTGGTCGAAGCTGGCGAAGATCCGCTGCCCGTCGTCCAGAAACGACATCGCGTAGAGGTAGGTCTCGCCGTCGGCCGGGTCGACGAACCGGTGCAGCCCCTCACCCGTACGGGTGTATGCCATCTCGGCCTCGACGACGAGCACGTTCTCGGCCCGCAGGCCGGAAAGGGGCAGCCGGTTGCCGTCGAGACCGGCCGCGTCCACGGGGGTGTCGTTGAGCCGTACCGAGCGCAGTTCCGCCGGCTTGACCTCGACGAACGTGGCGCTGCCGGGCCGGGCGGCGCGGAACCGGATCGTCGTCGTCGACCGGAAACGGGTGTCGCACGTGGTCAGGTCGAGATCGATGTCGTAGGACTCGACGGTGAGCAGTTCGGCGCGGTCGACGGCTTCGGCCCTCGTGAGGCTGGTCATCCCAACATCCTGCCCCACACCGCAACCGGGATACGTATAGCCTGGCCCCCGTGACCGATCACGTACAGCAGGAAACCACCGTCACCGAGCACCCGAAGGGCGACTTCGACCTGTCCCGGGCAGTGTGGCAGCGCGCGGAGGGCGACGCCGCGCAGGGCGCCGTCGAGGTCGCCTTCGTCGACGACCTGATCGGCCTGCGCAACTCCGCCGACCCCGACGGTCCGGTGCTGGTGTTCACCCGCTCGGAGTGGGAGGCGTTCGTCGGTGGCGCCCAGGACGGCGAGTTCGACGTCGCCTGAGCCGGAAGGCCGGCCGGCCCCCTGAAAGGTCAGGCCGGCACCGGCAGCCGCTTCTCGAAGCACACGCTGTACGGGTTGTCGACGTACTCGCCGTACACCGGGATCTTCTCGTAGCCGGCCGTGAGGTAGAGCCCGATCGCGACCGGCAGATACACCCCGGTCTCCAGCCGTACGGTCGTGTGCCCGGACTCGTACGCCAGCTCCTCCAGTGCGGTGAGGAGCTGACGGGCAAGGCCCCGCCGGCGGTACGCCGGCCGGACGTACATGCGTTTGATCTCGGCGGTCTGCGCGTCAAGTGCCTGGACGGCACCGCAGGCGACGGTCCGGCCGTCGACGACCCCGGCCAGGTAGCGGGCGTCGTCGTGCGGCATGAACACCTGCCCGTCCAGCCCGCCGTCGGCTTCGCGCAGCTCACGCTGCTGGGTGGTCACCAGGGCGGCGAGTTCGGGGTCGGTGGGCGCGCGACGCTCGATCAACACGGACCAACTGTAGGAGGGTCTGATTTCCGGAAGGTTGCCCGAGTATGGACCTTCCCCGGCCCGCCCGAGACAGATCGGCGTCGGTACCACCCCCGCGCCGCCCGGCCGGCTACGACTCCGCGTCGGTGTCCCGCTCCGCCGGCTGCTCCAGCCGGTCCTCGAACCGCTGGCGGCGGGCCTTGCGGGCGGCGAGCCGATCGGCCGCCGTGGCCCGGCCGGACCGCTCCTCCAGCCGCACGTCGGTGCCCCGCGCACCGGGTACGAATTCGGCTCCGGCGTACTGGGTCGGCTGCCAGTCGAACTCGCGGTCGCCGATCCGGACCAGGCTGCCAGGCTCCGCGCCGGACTTGCCGAGCTGGTCCTCGACGCCGAGCCGGGCCAGCCGGTCGGCGAGGTAGCCGACCGCCTCGTCGTTGTCGAAGTTGGTCTGGCGCACCCAGCGTTCGGGTCGGGGACCGCGGACGACGAACGCGCCGTCGGCGGCCTGCTCGATGGTGAACCCGGCGTCGTCGACCGCCGTCGGGCGGATCACGATGCGGGTGGCCTCGGCCGGCACCTCCCGCACCCGGGCCTGGGTGACCAGTTCCGCCATCGCGTACTTCAGTTCGCGCAGCCCCTCGCGGGTCGCCGCGCTGGTCTCGAAGACCCGCAGGCCACGCGCCTCCACGTCGGCCCGGACGATGTCGGCCATGTCGCGCCCGTCGGGTACGTCGATCTTGTTCAGTACGACCAGCCGGGGCCGGTCGGCGAGCCCGCCGTACGCCTCCAGTTCGGCCTCGATCGCGTCGATGTCGGCGAGCGGGTCGCGGCCGGGTTCGATGGTCGCCGCGTCGACCACGTGCACCAGCACCGAGCACCGCTCGATGTGGCGCAGGAACTCCAGGCCCAACCCCTTGCCGGTGGCCGCCCCCGGGATCAGCCCCGGTACGTCGGCGACGGTGAACGTCTGCTCGCCGGCCTGCACCACACCGAGGTTGGGTACGAGCGTCGTGAACGGGTAGTCGGCGATCTTCGGCTTGGCCGCGGAGATGACCGAGATCAGCGACGACTTGCCGGCCGACGGGAAGCCGACGAGGCCGACGTCGGCGACGCTCTTCAGTTCGAGGACGACGTCGAGCCGGTCGCCGGGCTCGCCGAGTTCGGCGAAGCCGGGCGCCTTACGACGGGAGTTGGCCAGTGAGGCGTTGCCCCGGCCGCCGCGCCCGCCCTCGGCCACGTGGAAGGTGGTGCCTGCGCCGACGAGGTCGGCCAGCACCTCCCCGTCGGAGGTCTGTACGACGGTGCCGTCCGGCACCTTCAGGACCAGGTCGGTGCCGTTCGCCCCGTCCCGGTTCGAGCCGGCGCCGCCCTTGCCGTTCTCGGCCTTGACGTGCGGCCGGAAGTGGAAGTCGAGCAGGGTGTGCACCTGCGGGTCGACCACCAGCGACACGCTGCCGCCGTGGCCGCCGTTGCCGCCGTCCGGTCCACCGAGCGGCTTGAACTTCTCCCGGTGGATGGAGACACAGCCGTGCCCGCCGTCGCCGGCCTGCAGGTGCAGGACGACCCGGTCAACGAACGTCGCCACGACGTGATCCTTTCAACCTTGGGAAACGCGAAAGCGGGCCGGGACGGTGTCCGCGGCCCGCTTCGACGAGGAAGCTACTGCTGTGCCGGCACGATGCTGACGGTCTTGCGACCCCGCTTGGTGCCGAACTGGACCGCGCCCGCGGCCAGGGCGAACAGCGTGTCGTCGCCGCCACGGCCGACCAGGTCGCCCGGGTGGAACTTGGTGCCGCGCTGACGGATCAGGATCTCGCCGGCGCTGACCACCTGCCCACCGAAACGCTTGACGCCGAGCCGCTGGGCCGCTGAGTCACGACCGTTACGCGAGCTGGACGCACCCTTTTTGTGAGCCATCTGGACGCCTACTTCCCGCTGGAGATGCCGGTTACCTTGACCTGGGTCAGCGGCTGGCGGTGACCCTGACGCTTGTGGTAGCCGGTCTTGTTCTTGAACTTGTGGATCCGGATCTTCGGACCCTTGGTGTGCGCGGCGATCTCGCCGGACACCTCGACCTCGGCAAGCTTCGCCGCGTCGGTCACCAGGTCGTCACCGTCGACGAGGAGCACCGCGGACAGCTTCACCGCGTCGCCGGGGGCACCAGCGAGCTTCTCGACCTCGATCACGTCGCCCTCGGCGACCTTGTACTGCTTGCCGCCGGTCTTGACGATCGCGTACATGAGACGCGGACTCCTGTCGTTGGCTGCTGGCGGATGACTGGTGGCTGTTCGGTGGCCACACTCGGAAGTAGGCACGCGACAACCTTGCGCACGCAGGTGCGCCGCAGGTTAGCGTACGCCATGGTCGTCCCGGCTCCCAAACCGGCCCCACCCGGGGGCCGGGGGTCAGTTGCCGCAGAGCGCGTCCAGGCGCTGCTGCAACTCGTCGAGCTTCATACCGTCGACGCTCGTCACGTCGGCCTTCATCGAGTCGACCTCGGTGGCGATCTCCCCCAGCACCGCCTTGAGCCGGGCGTCGGTGGCCCGGCCGGCCTGCTCACGCATTGCCCCGGACCAGCTCTTCAGGGCCGCCTCGGCCTTCGTACGCGCCGCGTCGGCGGCGGCCGTGTCGCCGGAGGCGGTCGCCTGCATCATCGCGCCCAGCTGGGTGATGTAGGTGTCGGCCGCGCCGGCCGCGGCCTTGCTGGCCGTCTCGCAGACCTCGCGGGCGTTGCCGCCGGCCGGTGCCACCGACGTGCCGGGTGCGGGAGCGGACCCCGGCTGCGATCCCTCTACGGAGGGCGTGCCGGTCGGGTCGGCGGACGGGGTGGCGGCGGTCGGGGTGGCCGACCCGGTGCCGCCCGGGGACGGGGCCGCGGTGGGTTCGTCACCGGAGCAGCCGGCGCCGAGGAGGAGGGTGGCGGCGAGCGTGGCGGCGGCCAGCAGGCGTCGCATGTGTTGGTCTCCCGGAGGGGGTGGGCGTCGGGACCGGCCCGGGTCGGTCCACCCGCGGCCCCGCCCGACCCTAACCCGAGCCGGGCGTCGCGGCACGCCCGCGCCGCCCGCCGGCTCCGCCGCGGCGACCGCCGGTGGCACCGCCTCCGGCCGGCGGGGAAGGACGCCGGGTGGCGCGGGGGTTTCCACAACCACCCGGCGGCCCCCGCGGGCCGGAGGGATCAACAGTTGACCTTGGTGAGGACAGCGTAGCGCCGCCGGCGCCGGCTCCGGGGGTGAACGGGCAGCTCAGGCCGCCCGTTCACATCCCGTGTGGCACACCGGCCGACAGCCGGCACAGCCGTACCGGCCGCGGGTGCTACGGCCGGGTACGGCGCCGGGTGCCGCCCCGGCGGGCACGGCGCCGCCCGGTCGAGCCCGCCTCGTCGTCGTCCTCGCCCGCCTCGTCGACGGCGTCGGGATCGTCGGCACCGGCCAGCCGGGTCGGCTCCACCGGTGGCGTCTCCACCACGCCGTTCGACGTCTCGGTCTCGTAGCGCGAGAGGTCGTAGCCCATGGTGTCCTCGTACTCCGACACCGGCGGCGGCGCCGGCTCGGCGACCGTGACCTTGCGCCCCCGGCGCCGGGTGGTACCGGAGGTGGTGGTGGCCGGGGCCGGCGCGGTGGTCGTCGCCGGCGCGGCCGGGGCCGCGGCGACCGCCTTGACCCGCTCCGCGGCACCGCCGCCGCCCTTGGGCTTCTCCGGCACCGGCTCGGTGTGGATGATCAGACCCCGGCCCTTGCAGCAGTCGCAGGTCTCACTGAACGCCTCCAGCAGCCCCGCACCGATCCGCTTACGGGTCATCTGCACCAGGCCGAGCGAGGTGATCTCGGTGACCTGGTGCTTGGTGCGGTCCCGGCCGAGGCACTCGGTGAGCCGGCGGAGGACCAGCTCACGGTTGGATTCCAGGACCATGTCGATGAAGTCGATGACCACGATGCCGCCGAGGTCGCGCAGCCGGAGCTGGCGCACGATCTCCTCGGCCGCCTCCAGGTTGTTGCGGGTGACCGTCTCCTCCAGGTTGCCGCCCGCACCGGTGTACTTGCCGGTGTTGACGTCGACCACGGTCATCGCCTCGGTGCGGTCGATCACCAGGTGGCCGCCGGAGGGCAGGAACACCTTGCGGTCCAGCCCCTTGAGGATCTGCTCGTCGATGCGCAGCTCGGCGAAGACGTCGGCCACGGCGGTGTGCCGCCGCAGCCGGTTCACCAGGTCCGGCGAGACGTGCGCCAGGTAGGACTCCACCATCTCGTACGCGTCGTCGCCCTGTACGACCAGCTCGCGGAAGTCCTCGTTGAAGAGGTCCCGGACGACCCGGATGACCAGGTCGGGCTCCTCGGACAGCAGCGCGGGCGCACCACCCTGCGCGGCCTTGGCCTGGATGTCCTCCCACTGCGCCTGGAGCCGCTTCACGTCACGGGCCAGCTCGTCCTCGGTGGCGCCCTCGGCCGCGGTGCGGACGATGACGCCCGCGCCCTCCGGGATCAGCTTCTTGAGGATGTCGCGCAGCCGCTTGCGCTCGTTGTCGGGCAGCTTTCGGCTGATCCCCGAGGCGTTGCCCCCGGGTACGTAGACCAGGTGCCGCCCGGAGAGCGCGATGTGGCTGGTCAGCCGGGCGCCCTTGTGGCCGATCGGGTCCTTGGTGACCTGTACGAGCACCGAGTCGCCGGAGCGCAGGGCCTGCTCGATCGACCGGGCCCGGCCCTCCAGACCGGTGCTGTCCCAGTTGACCTCGCCGGCGTAGAGCACGGCGTTGCGGCCCCGGCCGACGTCGACGAACGCCGCCTCCATGCTGGGCAGGACGTTCTGCACCTTGCCGAGGTAGACGTTGCCGGCCATCGTGCCGGCCGACGCCCGGGTGACGTAGTGCTCGACCAGGACGCCGTCCTCGAGGACGGCGATCTGGGTGCGGTCGCCGCGCTGCCGTACGACCATCACGCGGTCGACCGCCTCGCGGCGGGCCAGGAACTCCGACTCGCTCAGGATCGGCGGACGGGTACGCCGCTGCTCGCGTCCGTCCCGGCGGCGCTGCCGCTTGGCCTCCAGCCGGGTGGAGCCGGAGACGCCCTGCACCTCGTCGGTGGTCCGGCGCGGCTCGCGGATGCGTACGACGGTGTGTACGCCGTCGTCGGCGCCCGACTCGGCGTCGCCGGCGCCCTTGCGACGGCGCCGCCGGCGGCGGCGGGTCAGCCCCTCGCCCTCGTCGCCCTCGTCGGTCTCCTCGTCCTCGTCGGCCTGCGCCTCGGCGGCCTCTTCCTCGTCCTCGTCGCCCTCGTCGGCGCCGCCCTTGCCCCGGCCGCGACCGCGCCGGCCGCGCCGGCGCCGACGGCGGACCTCGCCGGTCTCGTCGGTGTCCTCGTCTTCCTCGTCGGCCTCGGCCTCGGCGGCCTCCTCCTCGTCCTCGGCGGCGGCCTCCTCCTCTTCGGTCACCGCCTCGGTGACCTCGGCGGTACGGCGTCCGCGCCGCCGGCGACGGGTCGGCTCGGCGACCTCGGTGGCCGCCTCCTCCTCGGCGTCGGGTGCGGCGGCGGGCTCGACGGGCGAGGGGGCCTCCTCGACCGGCTCGGCCGCGGCCCGGCGGCGCCGCGGCTTCGGCTGCTCCTCCGGTTCGGGGGCCATGAACAGCACGGTCGGTGCCGACAGGGCGGCCCGGCGGCGGCGGGTCCGGGGTGCCTCCTCGACCGGCTCGGCGGCCTCGGCCGGCGGGGTCGCGTCGGGCGCGGGTGGGACGACCGGCTCACCGACGGCGCCGACCGGGGCCGGGTCCGTGCTGACCGGGCCGGCGGCGGGAGCCTCGGTGACCGGTTCGGCGGCCGCCGACGGAGCCTCGGCGGCGGCCGGTACGGCCTTCTTGCGGCGGGTCCGGGTCGCCTTCACCGGTACGGCGGCGGCCTCGGCGGCGCCCGAATCGCTAACATTCGGAGTGTTCGTGGCTTCTTGCGAAGACACACCCGTATCGTCGGGTTGTTCCGCTACGGCCGCTTTGCGGCGGCGGCGTACCACCTTGACCGGCGGCTGTTCCGCCGGCAGGTCGGCGGCCGGGGCCGGTTCGGCGCCGGCCGGCTGCTCCGCGGCGGCTTCGGTGGCGGCGGCGGTCCGCCGGCGGGTCGTACGGGTACGGCGGACGGGTGTCGTTTCAGCGGTTTCTGCGGCCGGCTGTGATCCGGTCCGTTCGCCGCCCTCGGGCTCGTTGTCGAGCATGGACGTTCTCCAGTTCTGGCTGCCCCGGGCGCGGGTGAGCGCTGCCACGCAGGGATGCCGCAAAGGTGTTTCCGGCGGCCGTGAGGTGCACCTGGCCGCCGAAGTCTGGCTACTGACCGCCGACCGGAATCCGGCTAGCGTTCACCGATGAGCGCTCCGACGCGGTCCGCCTCCAACGGATCCGCGACGTCCCCCTGCGCGGTCAGCGTGCCCTGCGCCAGCCGGGTCGCCCGTGGCGATACCGGCGGCTCCAGGTCGGCCACCACGCGGAGGCCAGCTAGAACGTCATCGGGTCGCACGGAGGGGGTCACCTGCCGTACGACTAGGTCGAGTATCGCACACGGTACGGCTGTGACCTCGGAAGGTGCCTCGCGCACCTCGATCACTTCCAGCCGGTGGACCGCGCCACGGGCGTCGAAGGTACGTCTGCCCTGCTTCGTCATGCGCTCGACCAGCACCTCGGACGCGGACGTGAAAGCGGTCACCGCGGCGCGGGCAACCGCCTCGCCGACCTCGGGCAGCTCGATCCGCCAGTGCGACGCGTCGATCCTGTCGGCGAGACTGCCACCGCTCGCCACGACGGCGTCGAGGACGTCCAGGCCCGGCGACAACGCCGCGTCGAGCGCCAGCCGCAGCTCAACCGGATCGACCGTCTCCCGCAGCCCGATCTCCAGGTATTCGGCCTCGCTGGCCACCCCGGTCGGCGCCGCGCTGGCGTAGGAGATCTTCGGGTGGGGGGTGAACCCCTGCGAGAAGGCGATCGGTACGCCGGCGCGGCGCAGCGCCCGTTCGAAGGCGCGGGCAAAGTCGCGGTGCGAGGTGAACCGGAGCGGCCCGCGCTTGGCGTAGCGGATCCGGATCCGCTGGACCACCGGCGCCTGGCCGCCTTCCGGCTGTGGTTTCCTACTGATCTTCCTGCTCCTTGAGAAGGTGGGGCCGAGACTCAGCCCGCGGTCGGCACCTTCAGGCCCGGGTTGACCGGCGTGATCGGCAGCAGCTTGCGCCCGGTCGGGCCGATCTGGATCTCGGTGTCCATCGACGGGCAGACCCCGCAGTCGAAGCACGGCGTCCAACGGCAGTCGTCCTGCTCGTAGCCGGACATGGCGTCCTGCCAGTCCTGCCAGAGCCAGTCCTTGTCGAGCCCGGAGTCGAGGTGGTCCCAGGGCAGGACCTCCAGTTCCTCGCGCTCGCGGGTGGTGAACCAGTCGAGGTCGACCCCGAACTCCGGCAGCACCTTGGTGGCGGCGTCGACCCAGCGCTGGTAGGAGAAGTGCTCGCTCCAGCCGTCGAAGCGCCCGCCATCCTCCCAGACCCGGCGGATCACCGCGCCGACCCGGCGGTCGCCGCGCGACAGCAGGCCCTCGATCAGCGACGGCTCGCCGTCGTGGTAGCGGAAGCCGATCGCGCGGCCCAGCGAGCGGTCGCTGTTGATCGCCTGCTTGAGCAGCTTGAGCCGGTTGTCGATGACCTCCGGGGTCTGCATCGACGCCCACTGGAACGGGGTGTGCGGCTTGGGCACGAACCCGCCGATGGAGACCGTGCAGCGGATGTCCTTCGAGCCGGTCGCCGCCCGGCCAGCCTTGATCACCTCGTGGGCGAGCCGGGCGATCTGGAGCACGTCCTCGTCGGTCTCGCTGGGCAACCCGCACATGAAGTAGAGCTTCACCTGCCGCCAGCCGTTGCTGTAGGCGGTGACGACGGTGCGGATCAGGTCCTCCTCCGACACCATCTTGTTGATCACCTTGCGGATCCGCTCCGACCCGCCCTCGGGGGCGAAGGTCAGACCGGTCCGCCGGCCGTTGCGGGACAGTTCCTGGGCCAGGTCGATGTTGAACGCGTCGACCCGGGTCGACGGCAGCGACAGCGAGACGTTGGTGCCCTCGTACTGCTCGGCCAGCCCGGAACAGATGTCGCCGATCTCGGAATGGTCGGCCGACGACAACGAGAGCAGGCCGACCTCGGAGAAGCCGGAGTATTCCAGCCCGTCGTGGACCATCTGGGCGACCGTGGTGATCGACCGCTCGCGTACCGGCCGGGTGATCATGCCGGCCTGGCAGAACCGGCAGCCCCGGGTGCAACCCCGGAAGATCTCCACCGCGTAGCGCTCGTGGACCGTCTCGGCCAGCGGCACGATCGGCTTCTTCGGGTAAGGCCACGCGTCGAGATCCATCGTGGTCCGCTTGTGCACCCGGAACGGCACGTCCGCCCGGTTGGGCACCACCCGCCGGATACGCCCGTCGGGCAGGTAGTCGACGTCGTAGAACCGGGGCACGTAGACGCTCTCGGTGCGGGCCAGCCGCAGCAGCAGCTCGTCGCGGCCGCCCGGCGACCCCTCGGCCTTCCACTCCCGCACGATCGCGGTGATCTCGAGTACGGCCTCCTCGCCGTCACCGAGCACGGCCGCGTCGATGAAGTCGGCGATCGGCTCGGGGTTGAACGCGGCGTGCCCGCCGGCCAGCACCACCGGGTCGTCGTCGCCCCGGTCGGCGGCGAGCAGCGGAATGCCGGCGAGGTCGATCGCGGTGAGCAGGTTGGTGTAGCCCAGCTCGGTCGAGAACGAGACCCCGAACAGGTCGAAGGCCCGCACCGACCGGTGCGCCTCCAGGGTGAACTGCGGGACCTCGTGCTCCCGCATCAGCCGCTCCAGGTCCGGCCAGACCGCGTACGTCCGCTCGGCCAGCACGTCGGGCAGCTCGTTGAGCACCTCGTAGAGGATCTGGACGCCCTGGTTCGGCTGTCCCACCTCGTACGCGTCGGGATACATCAGCGCCCAGCGGACGGCGGTGTCCTCCCACTGCTTGACCACCGCGCCCAGTTCGCCGCCGACGTATTGGATCGGCTTGCCGATCTGGGGCAGCAGCGGTTCGAGCCGCGACCAGACGGAGTGGGTCGCGGGCCTGCTCGTGGTGGCCGACGCGGCGCTCATGAAACCTCCCGACGTCCCTGGACAGGGACCAACCACAAAGGGTACGCGGTCCGCCCGGCCGGCCGCCCGACGCCGCCCACCTCCGGCCCGACCAGGGGCGGGCCGGCCGCCGAGCGGGCCCGGTCGGGTGCATCGAAGGGGCGGTGGAGGATCGGTACTAACCTCGGACTGGCGTGAGAGGAGAACGACGCGATGCCGCAGCCGGACGGGGATCGACCGGCGGACCAGCCAGAGGCACCCGAGCCGCTGTGGCCCGCCCGCCCGGAACCGACACCGCCCGCAGCGACACCGCCCGCAGCGGCACCGTCGAGCCCGGCGGACACCTCCCCGCCACCGGTCCCGTCGCCGCCGGCTTCCCCCGCGCCGCCGGTTCCGTCGGCGCCGCCGGTCGCCGCGCCACCGGCTTCCCCCGCCCCACCGGTCTCCGCGCCACCGGTCCCCGCCGGGCCACCGGTTCCCGCCGGGCCACCGGTTCCGTCCGGCCCGCCGGTCCAGTCCGTACCACCGGCGCCGCCGGCCGCGGACGACATCGACACCGCCGACACCGCCGCCCTGCCGCCACCCGGCGGACCGGGCGCGGCGACCGGCCCCGACGAGCCGCCGACCGCGCCGATCTGGACCGGCTCGGCAGCCGTGCCGCCGGCGACCCCGAAGCGGCGCCGCTGGAACCTCGACCTGCCCGCCGGCCGGTCACCGCGGCCGGAGCCGCCGCGCGACCCGACCCTCGAACTGCCGATCGTCGAGCGCGAGGCGTTGCAGCACGGTGCCCCGGTCGACCCGTGGGCGGACAGCGACCCGTGGGCCGGACATTCGCCGGCCAACCCGCCGACCCGACCGTTCCCGGCGGTCGCCGAGCCGCCGCCCGCTGCCCCCCGCCCACACCCGCCACTTCCACCGGCCGACCGGCCCACCCGCCCGCCGAAGCCGCCCCGGAGCGGCCGGCGGGACCGACGCGCCCAGCCCCCGTACGGCCCGCCGCAGGTCGTGCCGCCGGGCTGGCGTCCGCCGCCGGGATACGTCGCGGTGCCGGTCCGGCGCCGCCGGCGCTGGCCGCTGGTGATGGTGTTCCTGACCCTGTTCACGATCGCCTGCTGCTGCGGCTGCCCGGCATACTTCGGCAAGCCGATGTGGGAGCAGTACCCGGCCGCCGCGGCCCTGCCCGCCGAACTGGCCGGCATGACCCTGCGCGACGATCCGGACAGCGTCGAGGCGGCCCGGCAACTCGAGCAGGATCTCGGCATCGCCGCCCTGATCACCGGCGACACCTTCGCCGGCATCTACTCGGCCCCCAACGGCAAGCGGGTCACGCTGTTCGGCAGCACCGGCTACCGGTTCAGCCCGGAGAGCGACCTCAGCGAGGAAATCACCCGGCTGACCGGCGAATACCGGCTCACCGGGGTCGAGCCGATCGAGACCGGGATCCGGGGCACCTACCAGCGCTGCGGCACCGGCCGGCAGGGTGAGACCGCGGTCGTGCTGTGCGCCTGGGCCGACCACGGCAGTCTCGGCGCCGGCCTGTTCACCCGGCTGTCGGTCGACGACAGCGCCCGGTTGCTCGGCGAGATGCGTACGGTCGTGATCACCCGGGGCTGACCGGCCGCCTCACCGGAACGACCGCCTCCGGCACCGGACCATCCGGTCACCGGTGGCCGTTCGGTCGGATCATCGGATACGTCGGTAAGCGTGCCCGCAACGGCGTACCGGGGCAGAATCGGGGCATGGTGCGGCGTTGGATCTTCGCGGATCAGCTCGGGCCGCACTTTCTCGACGATCCGGAGCAGCCGGTGCTGCTCGTGGAGTCCAGGGCGGTGTTCCGGCGTCGTGCCTTCCACCGGCAGAAGGCCCACCTGGTCCTGTCCGCGCTGCGGCACCGGGCCGCGGAACTCGGCGACCGGGCCGTCCACCTGCGCACCGAGACCTACCGGGACGCGCTGCGGCAGGTCGACGAGCCGCTGGAGGTCTGCCAACCGACCTCGCGCCGGGCGAGGGAGTTCGTGCGCGGCCTCGACCGGGTGACGATGCTGCCGCCACGCGGCTTCGTGACCGCGCCGGCCGACTTCGTGGCCTGGGCCGACGAGCGGCGCGGGGCGCTGCGGCTGGAGGACTTCTACCGCCACGCCCGGCGCCTGCACGACGTGTTGATGGACGGTGAGGTCCCGGTGAGCGGGCGGTGGAACCTCGACGCCGACAACCGCCAGCCGCCGCCGAAGGGGGCGACCCGGATCGACGTACCGGCCCCGCCGGAGATCGTCGAGGACGACATCGACGCGGGGGTACGCGAGGATCTGGACCGCTGGGCGGCCGACGGGATCGAGTTCGTCGGCCGGGACGGCCCGCGCCGCTTCCCGGCGACCCGTGCCGAGGCACTGGCCCGGCTACGGCACTTCGTCGACCACCGGCTGACGCTGTTCGGGCCGTACGAGGACGCGATGCTGTCGACCGACCCGGCGATGGCGCACAGCATGCTCTCGGCGGCGTTCAACCTCGGCCTGCTCGACCCGATGGAGGCCGTACGCCGCGCCGAGCGGGCCCACCGTGCCGACGGAGTGCCGCTGTCCAGCGTGGAGGGTTTCGTCCGGCAGCTCATCGGCTGGCGCGACTTCGTCTGGCACCTCTACTGGTATTTCGACGCCGGTTACCGGGCCAGCAACCGGCTGGCGGCCAACCGCTCGATCCCGGCCTGGTTCGCCGACCTCGACGCCGACGCCGTACGGGCCCGTTGCCTGTCCGACGTGCTCGCCGGCGTACGGGACCGGGGCTGGGTGCACCACATCCCGCGCCTGATGGTGCTCGGCAACTACGGGCTGCAACGCGGCTGGCGGCCGGGCGAACTCGTCGACTGGTTCCACCGCAGCTTCGTCGACGGCTACGAGTGGGTGATGACCGCCAACGTCGTCGGCATGAGCCAGTACGCCGACCTGGGCCGGATGAGCACCAAGCCGTACGCGGCCGGCGGGTCGTACGTGAACCGGATGAGCGACTACTGCGGCGGCTGCCGCTACGACCCGCGGCACCGGCTCGGCGCGGACGCCTGCCCCTTCACCGCCGGCTACTGGGCTTTCCTCGACCGGTCCCGTGACCGCCTCGGCGGCAACGTGCGGATGACCCGTTCGCTGCGCCAGCTCGAACAGGTCGACGACCTGCCCGCCGTGCTGGCCCAGGAACGCGACCGCGGCTCCCGCGCCCCGTGACCTCGCGATCTTGCACTTGTCTCCCCCATTTGTTCGGTTTGCCGGGCGACAAGTGCAAGATCGCGAAGAAAGGTCAGGGGGTGGGCTGGCGGGGTGGGGCGTAGCGGGAGACGTACTCCTGGCCGGTCAGCTTCTGGATCTCGGCCATCGTCTCGTCGGTGATCTCGCGCAGCGACTTGCGGTCGGCCGACCGGCCGGTCAGGTCCAGCGGCTTGCCGAACCGTACGGTGATCTTGCCGAGCCGGGGCACCCGGGCCCCGATCGGCTGGACCTTGTCGGTGCCGATCATGCCGACCGGGATGATCGGCACCCCGGCCTGCATCGCCAGCCGGGCCGCCCCGGTACGGCCGCGGTAGAGCCGGCCGTCCGGTGACCTGGTGCCCTCCGGATAGACGGCCACCAGGTCACCGGCCTTGAGCACCGGGATCGCGCTGTCGAAGGCGGTCAGGGCGGCCCGGCCGCCGCCCCGCTCGACCCGGATCGCGCCCATCCCCTCCATCACCGTACGGCTCACCCAGCCGGTCAGCCCGGTGCCGTCGAAGTACTCGGACTTCGCCCAGAAGGCGATGTGCCGGGGCACGACGGCGCCGAGGAACAACTCGTCGGCGACCGAGAGGTGGTTGCCGGCGAAGACGGCCCCACCGGAGGCCGGCACGTGCTCCAGCCCCTCCACCTTCGGCCGCCAGCCCCACCGCAGCGTGTTACCGACGGTGAGCTGACCGATCGTGTAGAGCAGCGGCACGCGCCCTCCCCAGGTCCGCGCCCAACGGGCGGGCGGCCCTCGCCGCCGCACCGATGTTAGGCGTCCCGTCCGGCGGGACGTGCACGGGTCAGACCCGACGGACGGTTACCGTCACCTGCTCGCCGTCACCAACCTCGCCGACGAATCCGGCCAGCTCAGCTGCCACCTCGACGCTGTCGGCCAGCACCTCACGCGCGATGAAGTCACGGTGCGTCCCGACGGCGGCCGCGACCTCCGGCGAGCCGGCGAGCACCACCGCGATCCGGTCCGACACGTTCAGGTCGGCGTCCCGCCGGGCCTGCTGCACGACCCGTACGACGTCCCGGGCCAGCCCTTCGGCGGCCAGGTCCGGGGTGACCTCGGTGTCGAGCACGACCACGCCCTCGCCGCCGGGCAGCGGCGCGGAGCGGTCGGCGTCGGCGGCGACCAGGCGCAGCTCGTACTCCCCCTCGCCCAGCGTCACCCCGGCCGCGACCGGCGCCCCGTCGACCAGTTCCCAGTCGCCGGTCTTCACCGCCTTGATCACGGCCTGGACCTGCCCGCCGACCCGCGGCCCGAGCACCCTCGGCACCACGGTCAGCACCTGCCGGCAGTAGTCGTCGACCGAGTCGGTGAAGACCACCGACTTGACGTTGACCTCGTCGGCGACCAGGTCGGCGAACGGCCGCAGCGCGTCGGCCGACGGGCTGGCCACGGTCAGTGCCGGCAGCGGCAGCCGGACCCGCAGGCCCTTCGCCTTGCGCAGCGACAGTGCCGCCGAGCAGACGTCCCGGGTGGCGTCCATCGCCGCGACCAGGGCATGTCCGTCGAGCGCCCCCGCCGGGCCGGCGGTGGCGAACTCGTCGGCCGACGGCCAGTCGGTCAGGTGCACCGACCGCTCCCCGGTCAGCCCGCGCCAGATCTCCTCGGCGGTGAGCGGGGCGAGCGGCGCCACCACCCGGCACAGCGTCTCCAGCACCGTGTAGAGGGTGTCGAAGGCGTCGCGGTCACCGGACCAGAAGCGGTCCCGCGACCGGCGGACGTACCAGTTGGTCAGCGCGTCCAGGTAGGACCGCACGGTCGCGCAGGCGCCGGAGATGTCGTACTCGTCCATCTGGGCCTGCACGGTCGAAACCAGCTCGCCGGTCTTGGCCAGCACGTAGCGGTCGAGCAGGTGCGTCGAGTCGGTACGGCGCACCGCCTCGTAGCCGTCGGCGTTGGCGTAGAGCGAGAAGAAGTACCAGACGTTCCACAGTGGAAGCAGCACCTGCCGTACGGCGTCGCGGATGCCGACCTCGGTCACCGCCATGTCGCCGCCACGCAGCACCGGCGACGCCATCAGCATCCAGCGCATCGCGTCCGACCCGTGCGAGTTGAACACGTGGTAGACGTCCGGATAGTTCTTCAGGCTCTTGGACATCTTGCGGCCGTCGGCGCCGAGCAGGATGCCGTGGCTCATGCAGTTGCGGAACGCCGGCCGGTCGAACAGCGCCGTCGCCAGCACGTGCATGGTGTAGAACCAGCCCCGGGTCTGCCCGATGTACTCGACGATGAAGTCGCCCGGGTAGTGGTGCTCGAACCAGTCCGCGTTCTCGAACGGGTAGTGCACCTGGGCGAACGGCATCGAGCCGGACTCGAACCAGCAGTCCAGCACCTCCGGCACCCGGCGCATCATCGACTTCCCGGTCGGGTCGTCGGGGTTGGGTCGTACGAGGGTGTCGATCTGCGGCCGGTGCAGGTCGGTGACCTGCACCCCGAAGTCGCGCTCCAGCTCGGCCAGCGAACCGTAGACGTCCAGCCGCGGGTAGTTCGGGTCGTCGGACTTCCACACCGGGATCGGCGAGCCCCAGAACCGGTTCCGGCTGATCGACCAGTCCCGGGCGTTGGCCAGCCACTTGCCGAACGAGCCGTCCTTGACGTGCCCCGGGATCCAGTTGATCTGCTGGTTGAGTTCGACCATCCGATCCCGGAACTTCGTCACCTCGACGAACCACGACGACACCGCCTTGTAGACCAGCGGGGTGTCGCAGCGCCAGCAGTGCGGGTAGGAGTGGGTGTAGGTCTCGTGCCGCAGCACCACCCCCCGCTCCTTCAGCTCCCGGATCACCGGCTTGTTGGCGTCGAAGACCTGCTGACCCTCGTACGACGGGACCAGCGCGGTGAACCGGGTGTGCTCGTCGACCGTGACGATCGTCGGGATCCCGGCCGCGTTGCAGGTCGCCTGGTCGTCCTCACCGAACGCCGGTGCCAGGTGCACCACCCCGGTGCCGTCCTCGGTGGTGACGAACTCGGCGCCGAGCACCTGGTAGGCGTTCGGGCCGGCCCGCTCCACCAGGAAGTCGAACAGCGGGGTGTAGCGGCGCCCGACCAGGTCCCGGCCGAGAACGGTGCCGACCTGGGTGAACCCCTCGAGCTCCTTGGCGTACGCCCCGACCCGCGCGGCCCCGACGACGAACCGCTCCCCGTCCCGCTCCAGTACGGCGTACTCGATGTCCGGGCCGACGGCGAGCGCCAGGTTGGACGGCAGGGTCCACGGCGTGGTCGTCCAGACGCCGACCTTCACCGGCCCGGCGACCGGCTCGGGCGCGTCTGACGCGGCCTCGAGCTGGAACCAGACGGTCAGCGTCGGGTCCTGCCGGTCGCGGTAGACGTCGTCCATCCGGGTCTCGGTGTTGGACAGCGGCGTCTCGCACCGCCAGCAGTAGGCCAGCACCTTGAAGCCCTCGTAGACCAGACCCTTGTCGTGCAGGGTCTTGAAGGCCCACATGACACTTTCCATGTAGTCCAGGTCGAGGGTCTTGTAGTCGTTGGCGAAGTCGACCCAGCGGGCCTGCCGGGTGACGTAGCGCTCCCAGTCGTGGGTGTACTGGAGCACCGACGTACGGCAGGCGTCGTTGAACCGCTCGATGCCCAGTTCGACGATCTCGGCCTTGGTGGTGATGCCGAGCTGCTTCTCCGCGACGACCTCGGCGGGCAGGCCGTGGCAGTCCCAGCCGAAGCGCCGCTCGACCCGCCGGCCGCGCATCGTCTGGTAGCGCGGCACCACGTCCTTCACGTACCCGGTGAACAGGTGGCCGTAGTGCGGCAGCCCGTTGGCGAACGGCGGCCCGTCGTAGAAGACGAACTCGTTGGCGCCGTCCGGGCCGGCGTCGCGGGTCTCGACGCTGGTCTCGAAGGTCTTGTCGGCCGTCCAGTGCTCCAGCACCCGGGCCTCGACCGCGGGCAGGTCGGGGCTCGCCGGCACGCCGGTGCCGTCGGGGGCATGCTTCGGATAAGCCATCGCGGGTCGCTCTCCTCGGTGCAGCTCACTGTCGTGGTCTGCGAGGACGAGCCTCCGGTACGCCGTCACGGCGCCCCGCGTGCCCGCGGTACCACCCCGCTTGGCGGTCCGATGGTGCGACCGCCCGCTCGTTGGTCGGCTGTCACGGGCCGAACCCGTCCGGTTCTAGTCAGGCCCGTGGGTGCTGATCCACCCGCGAGGCCTTTTCTTCCGGAGGCTCACCGGTGATGGCCGGGTCAACGCCTGTGGCTGTCCAGGCTACCCGAGCCGACCCCGCCACCCCCACCGGATTCCCTCCTCCGGGGCGCCTTGCGCCAGCCGCCCGGCAGCCGGTCCACCCGCCGCGTCGATCAAGGAGCAGTTGTGACGATCCTGCCCGTCTTGCGGCATACATCACCTCGATCGGCGCGGCGGGCATCCAGCGCGGCGGGCATCCGGCGTGGCGGCATCCGGCGTGGGCTACTCGGATGGGGCGCCTGGTGGTGCGGCGCCCCTTCGCCACGAAGCGCCCGCGCTCGCCGTGATCGTTTGCAGTACAGGCACTCCGGGTACGGCGTGTCGCACGCCTCTACCGCAGACGATCGAGGCAGCCGCGGTAGCGAGCGCGTCTACGATGCCGGTGGGGGTCGGCAGGGCGGGGCTTGGAGCCCGGAAGGCAGCAGGCCGGGCAGGAACCGTTGTCGTGGCCACCACCCGACGAAATCCACCGGCGCGCGCGGTACCCGCACGCACACTGCTCACGCCTCCGGTGCGGCTCCGTGTATTGGCACGGCCGCACTTGCCGGTGATCGTCTGCTGACAAACCGTCCGACACGCCGTATCGCACCGGCTGAACAGCAGACGATCAACTCGGCCCACCACCACGCCGAGAGGCGGCCACCCCGGAAGGCCGTCACTTCGAAGCGTCCTCGCCGCCGCCGCAAGCCACCGCCTGCCCCGACCCACCCTGCACCCGCAACCCGCCGAGCGCCCGCAGAGCACCACCCACGCCGCGCCACCGGCCCCGGAGCCGCCAGGCGCCCGCGAGCAGCCGCCGTCCCCACGCCGAGCACGGGTCGGGCCACGGGTGGGGGTTCAGGCGGTCAGGGTCTGGTGGAGGCGGCGGGCCTCGGTCACCAGGCGGCTGCTGCCACCCCGCGCGGCGACGCCCGCGACCGCCTCGATCGGCGTACGACGCTCCAGCGCCGCCGCCGTCTGCGTCCCGAGCGCCAACAGGTCCGGGGTGCCCGGCGGCGGCTTGGCGGCGCTGAGCAGGTAGGGCGTAGCGGCGGCGACGATGTCCCACACGGCCGCACCGGCACCGGCACGGAACGCGTCGGTGAGTCCGGGCACCACCCGGCCGACCTTGATCGCGCTGTCCGCGCCGAGGCCGCCGAGTTCCCGGCCGACCGCCGCCGCGTCGAAGCGCGGGTCGGTGGCGAGGGTGAGCAGCGCGTCCACGCCCGCCACCCGGTCGGCCTCCTGCTTGGCCGCCAGTGTGTAGGTCAGTGCGAGGGTCATCGCCGGCCCGACCGGGCCGCCGCACTCGGCGAGCACCGGCAGGATGGGGCCGTCGTCACGGGCGTCGGAGTCGGCCATCGCCGCCAGGTTCGGCAGCGCCCAGGCGGCGATCACCTCCCGGTGGTACGGCAGCACCGCCGGCCACCACACGTCCGCCCCGTGGTACTGCGGGTGGTAGACGCGGTTGGCGAACCTGATGTCGCACAGCATCTCCTCGATGATCCCCCGTGACGGGGCGGCGGGCTGGAGCCCGACGACCACCCGGCGGCCGGGGTCGGGTGTGGCGCTGTAGTGGTCGGAGGTGAGCCGCTGCTCGGTGCGGACCGGGGCCGGGGTGGCCAGCCCTCCGGCGGCGAACCACTCGGCGACCCACCGGCCGCCCGGTGAGCGCAGCGCCTCGGCCCGCTTGACGACCAGCGGGTCGACCTCGGGCGACACCCGCAGCATGGCCTGTTCGAGGTCGAGCCGCCACGGCTGCCAGCCGGCCTCCTCGGCCCTGGTCAGCCGCTCGACGAGCGTGGCGGCGTCGAGCTGGCCGTTCGCCGAGGTCGGGGTGGCGAGCAGGGCCGGCACCGGCGCCCGGTCGAGCTGTACGGCGATCTCGGCCAGCCGCAGGGCGAGCACCCGGCGCGGGCTGGGCCGTACCTTGAACTCCGGCAGGTCGGGCTGGCCGCCGTTGACCATCAACCGGACGGCGGTGATCGCCCGCTGCCAGGCGGGGCCGCGCCGGCGGGTGCCGGTCGCGCTGCGCACCGCCTCGCCGAACTCGCCGAGGAGGCCCGACGTCCAGTGGCCGTGGGTGAGCGTCTCGTGGTGTGTCGCCAGCACCGGGGCGAGTGCCTCGGTCAGGGCGGCCGGGTCGGTGGCCCGCAGGGACACCAGCGCGGCAAGGATCCGCTCCCAGGCGACGGCGGTGCTGGAGGTGGCCGTCGCCAGTACCGCGATCTCCTCGGCCAGCTCGGCGGGGCTGCCGATGGGCGGCGGCATCGGCGCCGGCGGGGCGATCCCGGCCGGGATCCAGAACGGCGCCGGTTCGGGGGCGGCGACCGTGACGCCGAGCAGTTCGGCGGCCCGGGCGTGCAGGCTGGCGTCCAGCTCCTCCAGCGCCCCGCCGAGGCTGGCCGGGTCGAGTCGGGCCCGGTGCCGGGCGAGCCCGGTCAGGGCACGTTCCTGTACGTCGAGCGCGGGGTGCCCGCAGGCGGTCGCGAGGGTGGCCAGCACCTCGCCAGCCCGGTCGGGATGCCGCCGGACCAGCCGGTCGAGCCAGACGAGCTGCTTGCGTACGAGGCCCTTCTCCTCCCGGCGCAGCACCGCGGCGCTGGCGTCGAGCAGGGTCGTGAGTTCCAGCTGGCCGGCGTCGTCGACCGGCTTGAGGGCCTTCAGGGCGAGCAGGGCCACCGGCGCCGGCGCCTCGGACAGCAGCCGTACGTAGTCGAGCCGCCGCTCGACGGCCTCGTCGAGGGTCGGCTCCAGCGCGTCGTGCAGGGCGACGAAGGCGCGCAGGGCGCCCGGGCGGTCCCCGCGCAGGAAGCGGCTCACGCACCCGTCGAGCAGCAGCTTCCGGTCGACCCGGCCCTCGGCGGCCAGGGCGGCCAGCGCGGTCGGGTAGACGAGCGCGGTGTCCCAGGAACCGGTTTCCGCGCTCCAGCCCCGGTTGCCGAGCACGTCGCCGATCCCGTCGAGCTCGAAGACCGCCGGCAACAGCGGGTCGAGGAACGGGTCGTCGCGCAGCCGGTCGGCGAGCGGAACGGGCCGGGTGTCGTGCCGGGCGTTGTGCCGCGCGATCGGCCGGGCGAGAAGCCACCCACGGACGAACGGCGCGTCGGCGGGCGGGGTGGCGCCGCCCGCGAGGACGAGGTCGGCCACCGGGCGCCAGTCGTTGCCCCATCCCCTGGCGTCGAGCTTGGCCGCCATCCGCAGGGCCAGGGCACCGAGCCAGTCGATCTCCCGGATGGTGGCCAACTCGACCATCAACGGGATCGACAGGTCGTCCCAGTGCCACCGGACGTCGCGCCGGCAGAGCAGGGTGCCGGCGCGGGCCGCCGAGGGCAGGCAGCCGACCGCGGCCACCCCGATGGCGCGGACGACCGCCGACTGCCGCTCCCAACCGTGCTCCGACAGCGTCCGGACGTACGCCTCGAGGGGTTTCGCGGCGGTGAGCCGTTCGGTCTCGTCGACCGACTTCAGCAGGGCTGCGACCCGGTCGGCCTTACCGTCGTCCAGGCCGGGCCGCAGTCGCTCCCACAGGTCACCGGTCACGCGTCCACCCCGTTCCGCTCGGCGACCGCACGAACCTCGGCCGATGCCGGCGAGTTGACGATCCGGACCGCGAGCGCGTGCTTGCACGGCCCCCGGTCGCCGCGGTGCTTCGCCCACCACAGGCAGGTGCACGACAGCCGCCCGTCGGCGATCCGCACCTGGTAGAAGCCGTCGCCGCTGCGTACGGTCGCCTGGTCACCGGCGACCGTGACGGCACCGGCCTCGACGAGGGCCCGGGCCGCGACCAGCCGGGGGTTGAGCCGCTCGGCGGCGGCCGCGTCGTACGGCAGCACCCGGTGGAAATAGCCGGCCTCGGCCACGTCGAAGCCGACCCGGCCGGCGGTGCCGAGCTGGGCCAGCGCGGCCCGGACCCGGTCGGTGGCGAGTCCCGAGCCGGCGGCGAGCGCGTCGACGTCGATCGTCGGGTCCCACGACAGCAGGGCGCTGATCAGGTCGGCGTCGTCGGCGACGTCGTCGCCGGAGAGCGCGGCGAGCACCGCGCCCTCGCCGGAGAAGCCGCGGTGCGGCTCGGGCGACAGGGTCAGCGTGAGACGCATCGCCGGCGACCGCAGCTCCCAGGTGCTGGCGACCGGGCCGCTGCCGGCGCCGACCGGTGGCCCGTAGATCCGCAGCGCGGTCGCGAAGCGCAGGAACGGGCGCAGCGCGACCAGCCGGCCCGCGCCGGGCAGGCAGACGGCGCCCGGCACCGGCCGGGAGGTGAGTCGCAGCGACCGGCCGGCCGGGACCACCCACAGCGTCGACCGGTCGGAGCCGCCGGGCAGCCGGCGCAGGAACTGGGTCGCCTCCCGGGCGTCGATCTCGGCGCGGGGATCGAACCCGGACGTGATCACCTGGGCCTCGGCGAAGCCGCGCAGCCAGCGCGACGGCAGCGGCACCTTCTTCTCCACCACCGGACCGTCCCAGGTGGTCACGGTCAGGTCGTCGGGGCCGACCGCCAGGTGCATGGGGTCCGTGTTGCCGACCCGGGCCAGCGCCTGCCGCAGCGGCGCGTTGACGTCGACGTTGGTGGTGCCGTGTTCGACGATGTCGCCGTCGAGGCCGGCGGGCAGCACGTCGAGCCGGGCGTAGACCCCGCAGCAGCCGGAGAACGACTCGAACCGCAGCCGGTCCAGGCCGCCGGTCACCACCGGGTCCAGGCTGGCCGGGGCGAGCGGCTGGAAGTAGCGGGTGCGGGCGACCTCGGCGACGGCCAGCAGCCCGACGGCGGCAGCCTCGGGCGCGGTCACGAAACCGGTGAAAAACCTCGGGTGGGCCGCCGGCCCACCCGAGGTCTGCAGGGTCAGTCGCCCGTCGTCGGGGGCCAGCCCGGACGGGCGCAGGTACGAATAGGTAGCGGTCGCGGCCATGCCGGGAAAGCTATGTCACCGGTACGACGAAACGTGCGGTCAGACCCCGGCGGGGAACCAGAGTTCGATCTCCCGCTTGGCGCTGTCCGGCGAGTCGGAGGCGTGCACCAGGTTCTCCCGGTTCGACAGCGCCAGGTCGCCCCGGATCGTGCCGGCGGCGGCCTTGCGCCCGTCGGTCGCGCCGACCAGGGCGCGCACGACGTCGATCGCCTGGTCACCGGAGACGACCAGCGCCACGAGCGCGCCGCCGGTCATGAACTCGCGCAGCGGCGGGTAGAACGCCTTGTCGACGTGCTCGGCGTAGTGCTGGTCGGCCAGCTCGCCGTCCATGGTCCGCAGCACCGTGGCGTCCAGGCGCAGCCCCTTGCGTTCGAACCGACCGATGATCTCCCCGACCAGGCCGCGGCGGACCGCGTCGGGCTTGATCAGGACGAGCGTCTGCTCGACAGGGCTGCTGGTCGACACGGGTTTCTCCTCCTGCGTACGCGGGTACCGCTCGAGCCCCGTCAGCCTAGCGAGGCCGCGACGGGCCACCGGCGGCGGCCGCCGGGCATCGACCGGACTTCCCTTCCCCGGTGCCCGGGCCTAGCCTGACTGGTAATCACAGGGGGAGGTCCATCGTGGCGAACGGCCGTCGTCGACCGATTGCACCCGTACGCAAGCTCGCGGCCGCGGTGCTCGGCACCTTCGCCACCTTCGTGATCCTCTTCGGCGCCGGCATGATGAGCTGGGCGATCGTGGCGCTGGGCGTGGCACTGCTGGTGCTGGCGGTCAGCTTCCTGGTGGTCACCGCCATGCGCCGCGGCGCCCGCGCCTGGGTGGCCGGTGTCGCCCACGTGCACAGCGCCACCGAACCGCCGGCGTCGTCGACCTACGGCCGGTGCGAGATGCAGATCGTGATCGACGCCCCGGGTGTCCCCCCGCGCTCGGTGAAGGTACGCGACCCGCGGGTCCCGGTGACGAAGTGGCCCGACGCCGGCGCGACGCTCCCGATCATGGTTGCCATCGACGACCCGCGGCACGTCCGCATCCTCTGGGACGACGTGCTGACCCACGCCGAGGCGGCGATGAGCGCCGAGCACCTGCCGCCGGAGTTCCACGACCACGAGCCGCTCGACGACGAGATCCTCATCGAGCAGGACCTGCCCCCGTGGCAGCGGCGTGACCCCGACGACGACTTCGGGCCCATGGTCGAGCCGCTGCCGGTCGACCTCGACGACGACCTCGACCGGCCGCGGGGCGAGCCCGTGATCATCCACCACGACCAGCGCCCGGGCGGTCCGATCGTGCTGGAGGGCACCCTCGTCGACCCGTCCCCGGCGGCGCCGCCGCTGGCCAAGCGGGCCAAGCCGAGCCCGCACCGGCCCCGGCAGCGGACCGTCTCCCCGGAATACCCCGATCCGGCCGAGCACTTCGCCCCGGAACCCGAACACTCCGATCTGGACGACAGCGAGTCGGCGCGCAGGTCGTCCGGCACCCCCACGCCCGCCGGCGCGGCCGCTGCCGGTGGTTCGGCGACGGCCACGGCCACCGCGTCGGGCGGCACCACCGTCGCCGACCCACCCACGACCGTCCGCAAGCCCGGCCCGGACGCCGGCCTCCACGACGACCTCGACATCGACCTGGATCCCGACCCGGGCCTCGGAGCGCGCCCGTCGGCCGACACCGGACCGGTGTCGTCGGGCGGGATCATCAGCGGTTCCGGAATCACCGTGACCGTCGCCGACCTGCCCCGGTCCGTGGCGTTCTACCGCGACATGCTGGGCTTCAACGAGATCGACGGCGGCGACAACAACGCCGTCCTGGCGTCGGGCAACACCCGGCTGGTCCTGTGGGCGACCCCCGACGTGACCCCGGTCAACCGCCGGGTGACCCACCTCAACCTCGACGTGGCCGACGTGCAGGCCGCCTACCGGCAGTTGCGGGCCAACGGGGTCCGGTTCACCTCCGAGCCGAGGGTGGTCAACCGGGGTGCCCGGGTGGAGCAGTGGGCGGCCGCGTTCAAGGACCCCGACGGCCACGGCATCGCGCTGACCGAGTGGCGCGACCGCACCGACTGACCCGCCGGCCGCGCGCCCGCCGACCGGCGCGCGGGTCAGCCGAGGATCGTCCGCCGTACGTGCAGCACGTACAGCCACACCAGGCCGAAGACCAGCCCGAGCACCCCCAGCGACCAGTGCAGGAACCCGGCGAACAGCAGCAGCACCTGGAGCACGGTGCCGCCGTGCCACGCCCACGGGCGACGCATCATGCCGGCCAGCACCACGGCCGCCA
Organism: Polymorphospora sp. NPDC050346; assembly: GCF_040655695.1. Lineage (NCBI taxonomy): Bacteria > Bacillati > Actinomycetota > Actinomycetes > Micromonosporales > Micromonosporaceae > Polymorphospora > Polymorphospora sp. NPDC050346. The sequence continues at coordinate 54,381 of NZ_JBFAKM010000044.1, forward strand.
CCGCCAGCCCCACCACGACGGCGATCGCGGAGCCGCTCAGGTTTCCGCCGAGGACCCGGATCGGCTGGATCGCCAGCAACAGCACGACCGTCTCGATGACCAGCGTGCCCGCGCCGAGCCCACGTACGGCCCGTACCGGGTCACGCAGCCCGGACGGTCGCCCACCGGCCGGACCGGACGGCGGGGCGTCGGCCGGCCCCACCCCGTCCGGCCGCCCGGGCGTTCCGTCCGTCGGGCCGCTCATCGCTTCAGCAGCCGGCGCGCGTCGGCGACCGTGACCACGGAACCGGTGACGACCACCCCGACCCCGCTCAGTTCGCCCTCCACGTCGGCCTCGGCGAGCCGTACCGCCGCCTCGATCGCGTCCGGCATCGTCGCGGCCACCTCGACCCGGTCCTCGCCGAACACGTCCACCGCCAGGGCCGCCAGATCCTCGACCGGCATCGCCCGCGGTGAACTGTTCCGGGTCACCACCACCGCGTCGACGACCGGCTCCAGCAGGTCGAGCAGGCCGGACGCGTCCTTGTCGCCGAGCACCGCGACGACGGCGACGAGCCGGCTGAACGCGAACTCCTCCTGCAACGCGGTGACCGTCGCGGTCATCCCGTGCGGGTTGTGGGCACCGTCGAGCAGGATCGTCGGCGCCGTACGCACCCGTTCGAGCCGCCCCGGCGACGTGGCCGCGGCGAACCCCTCGCGTACGGCGTCGATCTGCAGCTGACGGTTGGCACCGGCACCGAGGAACGCCTCGACGGCGGCCAGCGCCACCGCCGCGTTCTGCGCCTGGTGCGCGCCGTGCAGCGGGATGAAGATCTCGTCGTAGACGCCGCCGAGCCCCTGGATGGTCAGCACCTGGCCACCGACGGCCATCGACCGGCGCAGTACGCCGAACTCGCTGCCCTCCCGGGCGATCGTCGCGCCCACCTCGGCACACCGCTCGAGCAGCGGCCGGGCCGCCTCCTCGTCCTGGGCCGCCGAGACCACCGTCGCTCCCTTGTGGATGATCCCGGCCTTGGCGAGCGCGATGTCCTGCACCGTGTCGCCGAGCCACTCGGTGTGGTCCAGGCCGATCGGGGTGATCACGCAAACCCCGGCCTGCAACACGTTGGTGGCGTCTTCGGCACCGCCCAGCCCGACCTCGACCACCGCCACGTCGACCGGCGCGTCGGCGAACGTCGCGAACGCCAGCGCCGTGGTCATGTCGAAGTACGTCAGCGGCTCGTCGGACCGCGCATCGACCAGCGCGGCCAGCGGCTCGACCTCCCGGTACGTCGCCACGAACCGCTCCTCGCCGACCGGTTCGCCATCGAGGCTGATCCGCTCCCGCACCGTCTCCAGATGCGGGCTGGTGTAACGGCCGGTGTGCAGCCCGAACGCCCGCAGCAGCGAGTCGATCATCCGGGCCGTCGACGTCTTGCCGTTGGTCCCGGTCAGGTGGATCGACGGGTACGCCCGCTGCGGGCTGCCGAGCAGGTCGAGCAGCTCCTCGATCCGGCCCAGGTCGAAGACCATCCGGGTGAAGCCCCGCCCGGCCAGCGCCGCGTCGACCTCCGCGAACTCCCCCTTGGTCATGCGCCCACCTCGCTCCGCTCGGCGATCCCATGGCTCCCCCTGAGCCAACCGATGACCTCGCTCCGCTCGGTCATGCGCCCACCTCGCTCCGCTCAGCGGTCACGCGCCCGTCGCTCCGCTCGGTCATGACGGCAACGCCGCCAGGGCGGCCGAGATGCGTACGAGATCGGCCTCGGCCGCCGCCAGGCGGTCCTTGATCTTGTTGACGACCGCCTCCGGCGCCTTGCCGACGAACGCCGCGTTGCCGAGTTTGCCCCGGCACTGCGCGATCTCCTTCTCGGCGGCGGCCCGGTCCTTTTCCAGCCGGGCCCGCTCGGCGGCGACGTCGATCGAGCCGCGGGTGTCCAGCTCGACGGTGACCGCGGCCGAGACGGCCAGGGTGGCGGTGGCGGCGAAGTCGGCGCCGGCCGGGTCGAGCCGGACCAGCGCACGGATCAGCGGCTCGTGGGCCGCGATGCCGGCGCCGGCCAGGCCGCCGAGCCGGGCGGCGACCCGCTGGCCGGGCTTGAGGCCCTGGTCGGACCGGAACCGGCGGACCTCGGTCACCACCTTTTGGAGGGCGGCGATCTCGGTCTCCGCTGCGGGGTCGAGCAGCGCGTCGTCGGCGACCGGCCAGGCGGCCGTGACGACCGTGCCGCCACCGTTCAGTGCGATCCAGAGTTCCTCGGTGACGAACGGGATCACCGGGTGCAGCAGCCGCATCAACTGGTCGAGCACGTGCCCGAGCACCCGCCGGGTGGCGTCGGCGGCCGGCCCGCCGGCGGCGAGCACCGGCTTGGTCAGTTCGACGTACCAGTCACAGACGTCGTCCCAGGCGAAGTGGTAGAGGGTGTCGCAGACCTTCGCGAACTCGTACGCCTCGAACTGCTCGTCGACCTCGCCGACGACCTGGCGCAGCCGGGACAGGATCCACCGGTCGACGGTCGACAGCTGCTCCGCGGCCGGCAGGTCACCCTGGACGTGGGCGCCGTTCATCAGCGCGAACCGGGTGGCGTTCCACAGCTTGTTGCAGAAGTTGCGGGAGCCCTGGCACCACTCCTCGCTGACCGGTACGTCCGATCCGGGGTTGGCGCCCCGGGCGAGGGTGAACCGGGTCGCGTCGGCGCCGAACCGCTCGATCCAGTCCAGCGGGTCGACGACGTTGCCGAACGACTTCGACATCTTCTTGCCGAACTGGTCACGGACCATGCCGTGCAGGGCGACGACGTCGAACGGCTGCCGGCCGTCGAGGGCGTACAGGCCGAACATCATCATCCGGGCGACCCAGAAGAACAGGATGTCGTAGCCGGTGACCAGCACCGAGGTCGGGTAGAAGCGGCGCAGGTCGGCGGTGTCGTCGGGCCAGCCCAGGGTCGAGAACGGCCACAGCGCGCTGGAGAACCAGGTGTCGAGTACGTCCTCGTCCTGCCGCCAGCCCTGCTCCTCGGTCCCCGGCGGCCGCTCGTCCGGCCCGACGCAGACGACCTCGCCCTGCGGGCCGTACCAGACCGGGATCCGGTGTCCCCACCACAGCTGCCGCGAGATGCACCAGTCGTGCATGTTGTCGACCCAGGCGAAGTAGCGCTTGGCGAGTTCGGCGGGCTCGATCCGGGTACGGCCGTCGCGTACCGCGTCGCCGGCCGCCTTGGCCAGCGGGCCGGTGTTGACGAACCACTGCAACGACAGCCGGGGCTCGACCGTCGTCTTGCACCGCGAGCAGTGCCCGACGGCGTGCACGTACGGCCGCTTCTCCGCGACGATCCGGCCCTGCTCGCGCAGCGCGTCGACGATCGCGGGGCGGGCCTCGAACCGGTCCAGGCCCTCGAACGGGCCGTGCGCGGTGATCACTCCCCGCTCGTCCATGACCGTCAGGTTGGGCAGCGAGTGCCGCTGGCCGATCTCGAAGTCGTTGGGGTCGTGCGCCGGGGTCACCTTGACCGCACCGGTGCCGAACGTCGGGTCGACGTGCGCGTCGGCGACGATCGGGATCCGGCGCCCGGTCAGCGGCAGCTCGACCTCGGTGCCGACCAGGTGCTTGTAGCGCTCGTCGTCGGGGTGCACCGCCACCGCCGTGTCACCCAGCATCGTCTCGGCCCGGGTGGTGGCCACCACGATCGAGTTGTCGCCCTCGCCGTAGCGGATCGACACCAGCTCGCCGTCGTCGTCGCTGTGCTCGACCTCGATGTCGCTCAGGGCGGTCAGGCAGCGCGGACACCAGTTGATGATGCGCTCGGCCCGGTAGATCAGACCCTCGTCGTAAAGCCGCTTGAAGATCGTCTGGACGGCCCGGGACAGGCCCTCGTCCATCGTGAAGCGCTCGCGGCTCCAGTCGACGGAGTCGCCGAGCCGGCGCATCTGGCCGAGGATCGCGCCGCCGGACTCGGCCTTCCACTGCCACACCCGCTCAACGAACTTCTCCCGGCCGAGGTCGTGGCGGGACAGGCCCTGCCCGGCGAGCTGCCGTTCGACGACGTTCTGGGTGGCGATTCCGGCGTGGTCCATGCCGGGCAGCCACAGCGCCTCGAAGCCCTGCATCCGCTTGCGGCGGATCAGCGCGTCCTGGATGGTGTGGTCGAGGGCGTGCCCGACGTGCAGCGAACCGGTGACGTTCGGCGGCGGGATGACGATCGCGTACGGCGGCCGGTCGCTGTCGGCCGACGCCTCGAAGAGCCCCGCGGATACCCATTGCTCATACCGTCGCTGCTCTACCTCGCCCGGCTGGTACTGCCCGGGGAGGGTGGGTGCGTCGGTGCTGCGGGTCTGCGGAGTCTCGGTCACTCCGCGAGTCTACGGAGGGTTCCGTGACCGCCGACGTGCGCCACCACCGTTTCGCGTACGGTGGCGGCATGTCGGACGACAGCCTCTTCGCCCGCCGGCCCGGCTCCTCCACGGAGCCCGAACCGATCGACGTCACCCCGGCCGGGCGCGACGAGGAGTTCCCCACCGACGAGCGCCCGTCCCGGCCGGCGAAGGCGTCCCGTCGCCGCCGGATCGTCGGTGGGCTGGTCCTGGTCGCCGGCCTGGTCGGTGCCGGGGTCGTCGGTTCCGCCGTGCTGCGGATCACCCAGCAGAAGGACACCACCCTCAGTACGCCGCCGACCGCGGCCGGTCTCAAACGGGACACCAGCGAACGGGCCCAGACCACCGCCGACTACCTGCGTACGGCGTTCGCCGCCGGCATCGACCTCGACGAGAGCGTCGGAGCCGTGTACGGCGATCCGGCGGAGTCCGAGCGCAGCGTGCTGCTCTTCGGCGGCACCACGCTGCTGTGGAGCCCGGAACGCGACCTCGACTCGATGTTCGACCTGGTGGCCGACGACACCGGCGCCGTCTCCGACGTACGCAAGGTGAAGGCCGGCCCGCTCGGTGGCGTGATGAAGTGTGGGGTCAGCCGGGGCAGCGACGGCGACATCTCGGTGTGCGGCTGGGCCGACCACGGCAGCATCGCGATCGCGCTGTTCCCGGGCCGCGACACCGGCGAGGGCGCCGCACTGCTGCGCGACATCCGCTCCGACGTCCAGACCCGCGACTGAAGAATGCCTGCGGCGTCGTCGCCGGCGGGAAATACGACCGAACGCAAAAATGGTTGTGGGCCACCCGACAATTCGGGTGGCCCACAACCATGAAGAAGTCCGGCGGTGTCCTACTCTCCCACACCCTCACG
>NZ_JBFAKM010000045.1:0-52400 GCF_040655695.1 Polymorphospora sp. NPDC050346
GTTGCCGCGGCGTTCACCGAACTCGCCCAAGCAATCTGACCGCAGCCCCGACACGGGGTTCAACACGCCAACCGATCCGACAACGCAACGGCGCCGTGGCGGACGAACACGTCCGGCTCGGTCAGCCGGAGGTCAACGTCGTCGAGCCGACGCGGTGCGCCGAGTCATCCCACATTATGTACCAGCTGTCCGCGTCGCCGGTTGACCCGCAACGCCTGAGAGGCCCTCGATAGTGTTGTGCCGTTGGCACCCTGACGGCCGGTTCGTTGCGTCTGGCCGGTGCCCAGCGACGCGCTAATCCTGGCCTCAGGTTGATCGGGGAAAATGGGCGGCGAGAGCATCGACTGGGAGGGGGCGGCCGGTGTGCGGATCATGATTGCGGATGATGACGCGGCTATCCGTGAGTCGCTGGAGCGGGTGCTCCAGGTCGAGGGTTACGACACCAGCACCGTCGCCAACGGTCTCGCCGTGCTCGACGGGGTCGGTGGGGCCGGCGGTGACACGCTGGATCTGCTGATTCTCGACGTGATGATGCCCCGCCTCGGCGGGTTGGAGACCTGCCGGCGGTTGCGGGCGGCGGGTCGGGATCTGCCGGTGCTGATGCTGACCGCCCGGGATCAGGTCTCCGACCGGGTCGCAGGGCTGGACGCGGGTGCCGACGACTATCTGCCCAAGCCGTTCGCCACCGAGGAGTTGCTGGCCCGGGTGCGGGCTCTGTTGCGCCGGCGTACGCCGGGCGACGGGGAGTCGCAGATCCTGTCGTTCGCCGACGTCCGGCTCGATCCCGACAGGTTCGAGGCGTGGCGGGGCGGGCGGCCGCTGCGCCTGACTCGGACCGAGTTCTCCCTCCTGCAGGTCCTTGTGCGCAACGCGACCCGGGTGTTGACCCGAGACGCGCTGTTCGAGGCGATCTGGGGCTTCGACATGAGCGCCACCGCCAACAACCTCCAGGTATATGTGAGCTACCTGCGCCGCAAGATGGAGGCCGAGGGTGAGCCGCGATTGATCTACACGCTGCGCGGCTTGGGGTACACGTTGCGGGAGACTCCTCCGTGAGCAGGCCCGCAGGCCGGGAACCGCGCCGGCTGACCCGATGGTGGCGCCGGCGGTCGCTGCGGACCAGGCTGACGGTGATCGCGGCGACGGCCATCGCCGTCAGCGTGTTCATGGCCTTCCAGGTGGCCAGCGAGTTGCTGGACTGGCAGCTGCGGGACACCGCCGAGAATCAGCTGCGCTCGGACTCCCGCGTTCTGGCGACGAACGCGGAGCGCGCCGGTCTGGCGCAGGTCCCGCTACCGCCATATCCCGGATCCGGTCCGCTGGTGCGGGTCATCCTGCCCGACGGCTCGACCCGGACGCCGACCGGGCAACCCGCGCTGCCGCCGGTCAGCGAGCACGCCGGGCGCGTGGCGCAGGGCGGCTTGGCCGACCTGATGGAGTCGAACGACAGAGACGAGGACGGCTACCTCATCTACACGCTGAGGGCGGGCGACGGCGCGGTCCAGGTGGCCCGCGTCGTCGACGACAGCCCAATCAACCAGTTCGGGTTTGGTATGTTGCTGATCGGGCTGCTCTGCGTGGTCGGCGGCGCCCTTGTCGGGCGGACCGTGGCGCGGATCGGGCTGGCGCCGATCGACCGGCTGACCGCCGCCGCAGTCCGTGTCGCGCACACCCAGGATCTCGATGCCCACATCCCGGATGAAGGCGGTGGGGAGATCCGGCGGCTGATCCAGTCGATCAACGACATGCTCGCCGCGCTCCGGGACTCCCGGCGAGCCCAGCGGCTGCTCGCCGAGGACGCCGCCCACGAGCTCAAGACCCCGCTCACCAGCCTGCGCCTCAACGTCGAGCTGCTGATCCGGCTCGATCGGCGCGGCACCCTAGACAGCGCGCTGCCGGCGGAGAGCCGGACCCGGCTGCTCAACGATCTCGGCGTCCAGGTGGCCGAGTTGAGCACCCTCGCCGCCGAGCTGACCGACCTGGCGCGCGGTGACGTCAGCGACGAGAGCACCGAGCTGCTCGACCTCGCCGACGTGGTGGTGGCCGCCGCGACCCGGGCGCGTTCCCGCCTGCCCGACGTCGAGGTCGCGCTCGACGTGACCTCCGTGTGGGTGAGCGGCCGTCCAGCTGCGCTCCAGCGGGCGGTGCTCAACCTCATCGACAACGCCGGCAAGTGGTCCCCCGCGGACCAGCCGGTCCAGGTCCGGCTCCGTGCCGAGGGCGCGTCGGCAGTGCTCGAGGTCGACGACGGCGGGCCGGGCATCGACGCCGCCGACGTGCCGCGGGTGTTCGACCGGTTCTACCGTGCCGACAGCGCGCGGGCGTTGCCGGGATCCGGGCTGGGGCTGTCGATCGTGCAGCGGGTCGTTGACGCCCACGGCGGCGGGGCCACCGTCGCCCGCTCCGCGCGCGGTGGCGCGCTACTTCGGGTCGACCTGCCGGCTGCGGCCCCGCCTGCCCCGATCGCGCGGCTCGCCGCCGGGGAGGACACCGCGGTGCGCTGACCCGCCCCGGCGGCGCGGCGCAGAACCAAAGGGCGGCGAGCGTCGGGCCCATGAAAAGATCCGGGACGGGCCTGGGTCCCTGTCCCGGATCTCGTCTGTGCCGCCGCGCTCACCGTTGCAGCGCGGGCTCCTCGTCGTCGGCGAGCGACTGTTGACCCTCCGGCGGCTCCGCCGTCGGACGGGACAGCCGGCTCGGCCACGCATCGCCGTCCACGGTGTCAACCACCTCGCCGACCTGGTCCGACAGCGGCTACGCGCCTGCCAGAACCAGACCGACCTCCATCGCTGGCTTCCTCGCCCAGACCGGTATGACCTTCGACCCCGAGCCACCCAGACCACACAGACGTCAGCCTTTCAACCTCTGTAGCACCGCAGACGCGGGGGCGGGCAGCTGGGCCGCCGGCACGCGGGCGCACGACTCGGGTATGAACGTTGCCTGCCTCACTCGGTGCCCGACGACGTCATCCGGCCGCGGTCGCCGCTCGGCGGCGGCGCAACACGTAGCGGACCAGTTCGCCGAGCGTGGTGATGGACAGGGCGAGACCGAGGCCGACCGCCAGGCCCAGCGTCGGGTTGGATTCGAAGGCGGCGCCGCCGAGGTAGCCGATCAGGCCGGAATAGCCAGCCCAGGTGACGGCGGCGATGGCGGTGAACAGGGTGAAGCGGGCAAACGGGTAGCCGGTGGCACCGCTGGCGGTCACGATCGCGGTTCGGCCGCCGGGGACGAACCGGCCCGCGATGATCAGGGCGCCGCCCCGGCGGTGCAGGTGCGGGGCGGTCCTGTCGGCGGCGCGGATCAGGCGGCCGCCCGGACGGCGCTCGCGCACCAAGCGCCCGATGAGGTAGCCGATGTGATCACCGACGAAGGCGCCCAGCGCGGCGAGCACGATGATCAGCGGAAGCGACGGGATGCCCGACACTGCGAAGACCGCCGCCGCGATGACGACCGACTCCGACGGCAGGAACGGCAGGAACGCGTCGAGGATCGCCAGCGCGAGGATCGCCAGATAGATGACCGGAGAGGTCATCGCGTTCTCGATCATGGCCATCAGGTCCATTGGGACCGTTCCTCCCCTTCGAGCACCCAGGCGCAGAGCCCGACTACGACGAGCACGAGCGCCAGCAGAACCCGTTCGGCCAGGCCCGCGAACGGGAGAAGGCCTTGGCCGAGCAGCACCGCCGGCCCGTTCACCGCCGCGAACGCGACGCACGCGGCGAACGCGGACCACCCGGCCGCGCGCAGCCAGCGGACCCGGGCCGGGTCGGCCCCGCGCCCGGCACGCTTGGCGATGAGCAGGGCGAAGAGCGGTGGCAGCGCCGCCATCAGCGCCGCGCCGAAGCGGTGCACCACGGCGGCGACGCCCGGTTCGGTCCCCGGCAGGTTCGTGGGGAACACCACCACCGCGACCAGGGACACGCACCACGCCGACAGCAGCACGGTGAGGGGCCAGGCCGGTGGCAGCACGCGCCGGGCGCCGGCCAGGAGCCAGGCGCCGGCTGCCGCGAGCCCGCACGCAGCCAGGGCCAGCAGGACTGTGCCCGGCACGGTCCGGATCGATTCGCTGACCGTCTGGTCCACTGGGTCGACGTCGCCGACCAGCAGCAGGCCCGCCCCGGCCGCCGTGCCCAGGCCCAGGCTCAGCTGGGCGTTGCGATACCAGCGGGAGGTGCCCGCCTGGACGATCGTCGCTGTCATGCGGCGACCTTGGCGGGCGCGGGTGCCTCACGGGCCGGACGGATCCGGTAGAGCTGCTCGAACGCGGACACCGTGCGGGTCTGGTCGTGCTGCTCGGCCACGGCACGAGCCCGGTGCCCGAGCTCTTCCGCGTGTTTCGGGTCGCGGAGCACGGTGAGCAGTCGCTCGGCGAGCACGACAACGTCGCCGGGCGGGAACAGGTAGCCGGTCTCCGCGTCCCGTACGAGGTGGGGCAGGGCTGCGGCATCGGCGCCGATCACGGGTCTTCCGCTGGCCATCGCCTCGAGCGTGACCAGGCTCTGCAGCTCGGCGGTGCCCGCGTTGACGAAGACCGCCGACGCCGCGTATGCGGAGGGAAGGTCCTCGTCAGGGATGAAGCCGGTGAACCTGACATGCTCGGCGACGCCCAGTTCCCCGGCGAGCGACCGCAGCGTCCGGTCCTCGGACCCAGTGCCGACCAGGAGCAACTGGACGTCGAGGGAGCGCCGCACCAGCGCGAACGCCCGTATCACGACGTCGAGGTTCTTCTCGGCGTCGAGCCGGCCCACGTACGTGATGGCCGGCTTGTGCGCGAGGCTGTAGGCCCATCGGAACTCGGCCGCGGGCGCCTGCTCACGGAAGCGGGTGAGGTCGATGCCGCACGAGATGGGCAGGACCGGCCCGGACACACCGGAGACGACGGCGAGCGTGGCGGCGTACGGGGTCGGGGCCGTGACGATGTCTGCCTTGGCGAACACCCGGGCGGCGTCGCGCCACGCCCACTCGTGCACCCTCGTCCGGCCAGCGTTGCCGATGGGCAGGTAGTGGATCAGGTTCTCGGGCATGAAGTGGTTGGTGGCGATGACGAACAGGCCGCGCTCGTGCGCCGCGTCGACCAGCGTCCGGCACAGCGGGAAGTGGCTCTGCACGTGCACCACGTCGGGCTGGACCTCGTCGAGGATCCGGCGGGCTGCCGCGCGCAGCCCCAGTGGCGGGCAGAACCGGAAACCTGAGTGGCCCGGCACCGGCAAGGAACGCACGCGGTGCTCGACGACGCCGTCGCTGGACATGCCGGCATGGTTGCGGGTGTCCGTCGACGGCGCGACCACGTGCACCTCGTGCCGGGCGGTCAGTGCCACGGCCAGACGCTGGGCGAAGTAGGACGCCCCGTTGACGTGAGGGGTGTAGGTGTCGGCACCGATGAGGATGCGCATGGGACAACTACCTTTCGTAGGTGGTATCGCTTCATGACGAGGTGGAAGACAGCGACCGGCACGGCGACGACCGCGGTGAGCAGGAAGATGCCGCCGGGCAGTGCGAGCAGGCCGGACAGCTGGCTACCGAGCAGAGCACCGAGACCGATCAGCACTAGGCCGCGTACGGCGGCGGTGACACCCACCCAGGCGGCGAATCTCCGGTACGGGAGCCCGACGAGCCCCGCCGACACAAACGCAGGGAGGGCGAAGACGTCGACGAGCTTGGCGGTGATCACCAGCCGAGGCAGTGACATCCCGGCCAGCCGGTCGAGCAGCGCCGTCGCCTTGAGCCTGCTCAGCAGGGACGCCACCCAGGGCCGCCGGGCCGACCGGCCGACGAGGTAGAGCAGGCTGTCGCCCACCACCTCGGCCAGCGCGACGATCACCCAGATCGGCCAGAACGCCGCAGCGCCGGCGCCGACCAGGGTGCCCGCGGTGATCGTCGCGGCCGGCCCCTCGACGAGCACGAAGAGACCGAGCACCAGGTAGGGGTGCTCAAGCACGGCCTGTGTCACATCCATGCCGAGAGGCTTCGGCCGAGGGTTCCGCACCGGTCGTCCCTCTGCGGGGCCGACCGATGTAGCTCCGTGGTAGGGAATCCGATCACCAGCCACGGCACCCACCGGCCTGCCAACAGACCGGCCAGCGCTTCCCCGGACGGCGCTGTGTTGACTGCCATCACTAGCCCTCTACATGCGAGTTAGGTCGCTTATCTGATGCCGACTTCCTACCGAGCGAATCTGAGACGACCGTTAATGCGGTGCTCAGGCCGGGTGGCCGAACCAGGTGCCCAGCGCACCCACCAGCGTGGTGGCGTCGAGGTCCTGCCCGGTAGGCAAGGCCCAGGCGACACAGCCGTCGGGCCGGATGAGCAACGCGTCGACGTCCACCCGGTTCGTACGGGCGGTGACGGTGTTGACCCGTGCGGTCCACGCGGCCGTGGCGTCGCGGACCTCCGCGCGGTCGACGAGGTCGAGCAGGGGCCCACGACCCTCGCGCAGTAGGTCCGCCGACCGGGTCACCGCGGTGACGACGTCCGGGTCGGGCTGCTTCAGCGTCAACTTCCTGTCCGGGCACAGGGTGCAGACGAGCCGGTGGTCGTCGCCCAGGTGGTACCGGACGTCCATGCCGGCGAACATGTCGGCGACGTACCGGTGGGCGTCGAGGTCCATCAGGTCCGAGAACATCTCGCACAGCGCCCTCGTCTACGGGGCGGGTCGCGGGATCACCGGCAGGTGATCGACGGGATCTTGTGGCGGATCGCCAACGGCGCGAAGTGGGATCAGATCCCGGATCGGTACGGGCCGGCGAAGACCTGTTACGACCGGTTCGCCCGGTGGAAGTCCGACGGCACGTGGGCGCGGATCGAGCAGCAGTTGCAGACCGACGCGGACGCTGTGGCGATCTGGACTGGCGGGCGCAGGTCGACTCCAGCGTGGTGCGCGCGCATCAGCATGCTGCGGAGGGCTCGTAAAGGGGGTTGAGCCCCGGCCGAGTCGCGGCAGCCCAAGCGCTGGGTCGCTCGCGGGGAGGACTGACCACCAAACTGCATCTGCTGGCTGAGGGTCGCGGCCGCAGCCTGGTCAAACGGCTCACACCGGGGCAGGCGTCGGACACCAGGGAACTGCGGTAGCGGAGATCGCGGTGAGCGGGCGTATGTGGCGCCGAAGCCGTCCTGACTCGGACGTACCCGGCCAGCGCCAGGCTCGCCAGCCACCACAGCACGGTGGCCACCGCCGCCCCGAACAGCAGCCAGGACAGCGCCGGACGCTTGCGGCGCGGCGCCTGCTCGAACAGCAGGCCGACGGTGAACACGATCAGCACCAGGCTGAGCGGCCAGCGGACGACGTCCCACGCGGTGCGGATGCCGCCGCCCCAGCCGAGCGGTCGCCGCGCCCGCGGTCGATCCCGCCGGTCTTGATCCAGGTGACGAAGCGCAGCGTCACCTGCGCACCTCGGCCGGCGCCGTGCGCACGTCGGGCCGCAGCACCCACCACAGCAGGCCGACCCAGAGCGCGGTCAGGATCGCGGCGCCGAGCAGGTCGGTCGGGTGGTGCATGCCGCGGTACATCCGGGACAGCGCGACGCCGGCCGGCATGACCACCGAGAGCACCACGGCGAGCCAGCGCCACCGGCTGTGCATCCGGCCCATGACCAGGACCGCGATCGCCACCCAGATGCACATCGTGGCGGCGATGTGCCCGGCCGGGAACGACGACGTGGGCATCGGGCCGTCGAGCTGCGCCACCGGCGGGCGGTCCCGCTGGACGGCGACCGCGGTGCACAGGAACAAGGTGAGCTCGCCGACCATGGTGAGCACCACGAACACCACCGGTCGCCACTGCCGCCACACGGCCAGCGCGATGGGGCAGAAGACCAGCGAGATGGCCAGGATGGCGTGGGTGTCGCCGGCCTTGCTCCACACCCAGCTCACGTCGTCCAGGGTGGGCGTGCGGAACGTCTGCAGCCACCGGACCACGCCGTCGTCGAAACGTCCCAGCCAGGTGCCCTCGGTGTGGTTCTTCAGCAGGTAGCCGACGACGTACAGGATGCCGAACGTGAACACCCAGCCGGTCAGGGTCTCGGTGGCCTTGACCCACCGGTGCGGGATCGGGCGGCTGAGGTCAGGCGCCGGCTTGATCGCCTCGGCGGCCTCGGGCTCCAGGCCCTCGTCGAGCGGCGCCACCGGGTGTCCCGCCTCGCGCCGCCACAGCCGGAACGCGTACGCCGTGACGCTCAGCCACAGCGCGCCGAGCAGCCAGCCGGCCAGCACGTCGGTCAGGTAGTGCACGCCGAGCGCGATCCGGGTGACGCCGATGGCGAACACGAGCAGCCCAACCGCCGAGATGAACAGCTTGCGGTAGCGCACCGCAGGCAGGAACACCAGCAGCACGGCGCCGTAGACGACCATCGAGCCGAGCGCGTGCCCGCTCGGGAAGCTGTTGCCGGGCGCAGCCGCCACCGGCGCCTCCACCACCGGGCGCAGCCGGCCGACCAGCGACTTCACCGACGGGTCGAGCAGCAGCGCGCCGGCGGCGGTGGCCAGCAGGTAGACCGCGAGGCGGCCCCGCCGGCGCACCAGCAGCAGCAGCGCGGCGACGCCGACCAGCCAGAGCATGACCGGCCGCCCGCCCAGCCGGGTTGTCCTGTTGAGAGCGTTCACCAGGTACGGCCGGGGCGACACGACCTCGTTGAGCTCCCGGGCGACACCGCGGTCGACGCTCATCACCGGTTCGAGGTGCAGCCGGACGAGGAGCACCAGCAGTCCGAACCCGAGCCCGACCGCGACGACCACCAGCAGCGGCACCCACCGGCCGGCCAACCGACCGGGCGGCGCCGCTTCGACTGCCATCAACAGCCTCCTAGGTACGAGCTACATCGCTTCTTCGATGCCGGCTTCGTACCGGACGAATCTGAGACGACGATTAATGGACGTGCGGGCGGTGAAGGTGACGTAGTACCGCAGTACCGCCTCCCTCCCGAGATTGACGACCGCAGTACGACGAAACAGGACGGAATCGGTCCTAGCTTTCAGGCCATGAGGAATCGCGAAAATCCACGGTGGAGGTTCGGGACGGCCGCCATGGCGCTGGCGACGGCGTTCGCTGTCGTCGCCTGCGGGTCGGACGCCGACAACAGTTCGGCGCCCGCCGCGGCCGGCTCGCACGGCGCGCACGCGGGCGGGTCGTTGGCTCCACCGCAGCCGCTGCGTGCCGGCGAGCGGTTCGTCGACCTGAAGATGCCCGAGGCCTACACGCCCGCGCCGCCGGAGGGCGGCACGGACGAGTACCGGTGCCAGATGATCGATCCGGGCCTGACCAAGGTGGCGTTCCTGACCGGGACCCAGTTCATGCCGGAGAACGTCGCCATCGCGCACCACGCCATCGTGTACGCGGTGCCGCCGGGCGGCGCTGCCGCGGTGCGCGAGCACGACGCGGAGATCCCTGGTCTCGGCTGGCAGTGTTTCGGCGGGACCGGCGTGGCCGGCGCCGAGGTGGAAGAGGGGGACGCGGCGTGGGTGGACACCTGGGCGCCGGGCGCCACGGAGACGCTGCTCGACCAGGACGCCGGCTTCAGGCTGGAGCCGGGCAGCCTGGTCGTCCTCCAGATCCACTACAACCTGCTGGCGACCGACGGCAAGCCGGCCGGGTCGGACCGCTCGGCGGTGCGGCTGCGGCTGACGGACGGCACGCCGCAGACAAGGGAACTCGAGACGTGGTCGCTCGACGCGCCGACCGACCTGCCCTGCGCTGCCGACGAGTCGGGGCCGCTGTGTGACCGGGCGGCCTCGATCGCGGATGTGACGAAGCGGTTCGGGCCGGAGGTCGGCGAGATGGCGGACCGTCAGGTGGAGGAGTGCAACCAGGGCGGCGCGACGAAGCCCGGTGACACCCAGACCTGCGACCACAAGGTGGAGGCGCCGATGACGCTGTTCGCCGGTTTCGGCCACATGCACATGCTCGGACGGTCGATGAAGGTTGAACTCAACCCGGGCACGCCGAAGGCCATGGTCGTGCTGGACGTGCCGCAGTTCGACTTCGACAACCAGCGGATGATGAAGCTGCCGTCGCCGGTGGAGATCGGCCCGGGGGACACGCTGCGGGTGACGTGTACGCACGACGCGGGGCTGCGCAAACGGCTGCCGCAGCTGAGCAAGCTGCCGCCGCGCTACGTGGTGTGGGGCGACGGCACCAGCGACGAGATGTGCATTGGCATCATGACGGTCTCCCCCCGCAAGTCCTGACGAAGTGTCGAACGTGTGTGAGCTACCTGAGGTCAACAAGCCGAGAAACAGCTCTGAGCTCACACACGTCCGCACTGAACTCACACCCGTGCGGGGTCGTGGCGGTGGGACGGGCGGTGACGTGGGCGGCTGCACGCGGACCCGGCAGCGGAGCGGTCGATCACGCGGGGCGGATCGGCCCGGATCGGCCCGGAGCGGTGCGGTACGGCTGGGAACTACGGTCGCGCCCCCGACGGACGCGCGAGATGAGCGCTAATTCGGCCGGGTGAGTCTCAGATCGTAGGCGAGGGTGACGGCCTGGATCCGGTCCCGTGCGCCGATCTTGGCGAGGACCCGCCCGACGTGGGTCTTCACCGTCGACTCCGACAGCGTGAACCGTTGCGCGATCTCGCCGTTGGTGAGGCCGTGGCCGATGGCGACGAGGATCTCGCGCTCCCGGTCGGTCAGGGAGTCCAGCCGGGGATCCTCCCGCATGGGCCCGCAGAGGTCATCGTCGAACCGGTCGGCGAACGCGTCGAGCAGCCGCCGAGTCAGCGCTGGCGCGATCACCGCGTCCCCGGCCGCGACGGCCCGGATGCCAGCGAGGAGCTCCTCCGGGCGGGTGTCCTTGAGCAGGAAACCGCTCGCCCCGGCCCGCAGCGCAGCGAACGCGTACTGGTCCACGTCGAACGTCGTCAGCATCAGGATCCGCGAACGCCCACCGGCGGCGACGATGCGCCGGGTGGCCTCGATCCCGTCGGCGCCCGGCATGCGGATGTCCATCAGCACCACGTCGGAATGCAGCTCGGTGGTCCGCCGAACGGCCTCGGCACCGATCTCGGCCTCGCCGACGATCTCGGTGTCGGGGGTGCTCTCCAGCAGCATGCGAAACCCGAAGCGCTGCAGCGGCTGGGCGTCCACCACGAGCACAGTGATCATGAATGGCTGCCTTTCAGGGGCGCGTGCACGATCCAGCCGCCGTCCGGTGCGGGGCCGGCGCTGACCGTGCCGCCGTAGAGCGCGGCGCATTCGGCCATGCCGGCGAGGCCGAGACCCGCGCCCGGCGATGCCCACTTCATACCGAGCGGACCTGAGACGACGGTTAGAAACAATGACGTACGGTGCCCATGCCGCCGACGTCGTACTCCCACACGTCTGGGTGGACCAGGGCGATCTTTCCCTCCGCCACCAACAGGACTTGGTGCTCTGTGTCGCCTGGGCCTTGCCTACCGGGCAGGACCTCGACGCCACCACGCTGGTGGGTGCGCTGGGCACCTGGTTCGGCCGCCCGGCCTGAGCACCGCATTAACGGTCGTCTCAGATTCGCTCGGTAGGAGTAGGAGTCAGATAAGCGACGTAACCCGCATGTAGGGGGCTAGTGATGGCAGTCAACGCAGCGCCGTCCGGGGAAGCGCCGGCCGGTCGGTTGGCAGGCCGATGGGCGTTGTGGCTGGTGACTGGCTTGTGGGTGGCGCTGGCGGCGGTCGTGGTATCGGGCGTGCACGCCCGCGCTACCAAACCCACTCGCCGAACCGGCATACCGGCACTGTGAACAGGGACAGCACGAGCCAACTTCCAACCCAGATCGCTCGCCGCATCCGGACATCGAGCGGTGAGGCAGACCTGCTCGATGAGGCAGCTGCGGGTGCCCCGGGCCTACGTGCACACCGAACCCGACCGGGGAAACAACGACAAAGCCGTGAAGCACCACCGGTTTCATGGAGCACCGTGTGAACCCTGACCAACCACTCATCGGAGATCTCGTGTCCTCACGTCCAGATTCCACGGTCGTCGATCGACAGTTCGGGAGCGCGCTGTCAGCCAATGCTGATGACGCCGCAGCCATGCTCGTCGGTGCCGTCAAGCGATACGGCTCCGGCCGGTCGGCCGTCGTCGCGCTCGACGACGTCACCATCGCGTTCCCAACGGGGAAGTTCACGGCTGTGATGGGCCCATCGGGTTCGGGAAAGTCGACGATGATGCACTGCGCCGCCGGGCTGGATCAGCTCACGTCGGGCCGCGCATTCGTCGGCAACACCGATCTGTCGGCCCTCGACGACCGCGAGTTGACCAGGCTGCGCCGAGAACGGATCGGGTTCGTGTTCCAGGCGTTCAATCTCGTGGCGACGCTCACGGCCGAGGAGAACATCTGCCTGCCGTTGACGTTGTCGGGGCGGCGGCCGAGTGCCGCAGTGCTCGATCAGGTCGTGTCGCTGCTGCGCCTCGGTGATCGCATGCATCATCGGCCGACGGAGCTCTCGGGTGGCCAACAACAGCGAGTCGCCGTCGCCCGGGCGCTGGTCGCCCGGCCGCAGGTGGTTTTCGCCGACGAGCCCACCGGCAACCTCGACACCCGGTCCGGACAGGAGATCCTCGGATTCCTGCGATCAGCAGTCGATCTGCATCACCAGTCGATCGTGATGGTCACGCACGATCCCAACGCCGCTGCCTGGGCGGACCACGTCGTGTTCGTCGTCGACGGCCGAGTGCACGACGTGATGGATCACCCGTCGGCCGATTCGGTGATCGACGTGATGAAGGGCCTGGGGCGATGAGCCAGATGATACGGAGCGCGGCTCGAAGCGTGCTCGCGAGCCGGGGTCGGTTCGTGCTAACGGGCACGGCGATCACGCTGTCGGTGGCGTTCCTCGTCGCGACGCTGGTGCTGTCCGACTCGATGCGTGGCCGAGCGGCCGGTGACATCGCCGAAGCGTTGGCCGGGACGGACGCCGTAGTGCAGGGCGTCGTCCTCGGCGAGCCCGGCGGAGGGCCCGGAGATCCGGAAAGGTCGGTTCGGCGATCACTGGATCTCGACATCACCGAGCGCGTGGCTACGGTCGACGGCGTCGACGGGGCCGCCTCGCAATGGCTCGGCTTCGCGAAGCTGGTCGTCGACGGATCGTCAGTCGGAACCGGCACGGCGAGCGACGTCGGTCGCAACTGGGTCGTCGACCCGGCGCTCAATCCGTTCCGGCTCGCGAGCGGGCGACCACCGATCGAGGTCGGCGAGATCGTGATCGACCGATCGCTCGCCGATGACGCAGGCTTGGCTCCGGGTGATGTCGTACAAGTCCTGACCACGACGGGGATACACGACGCGACCATCGCCGGCGTCGCGACGTTCGCGTCGGCGGACGCGGCACCGCTGCAGCGAACGGTGCTGTTGCCCGACGGAGCAGTGTCCGCCTGGCTCGACACTGCGGCGCCGACGGAGGTACTCGTTGACGTCGCGGAGGGCGCTGACCGCGCCGAGGTACTCGGCCGATTGTCGGCACTGACTGATGCCGAGGTCATCGACGGGCCCGACCACATCCGGACGATGCAGGAGGCCGCGACGTCACCGCTGCAGTTCCTGACCGTCTTCCTCCTGGCCTTCGCCGTGGTCGCGGTGTTGATCGGTGTCACGATCATCTTCAACACGTTCGCGCTCACCGTCGCCCGCCGCCGACGGGAGTCCGCGCTACTACGTGCGATCGGTGCGCAACGACGCCAACTGCTCGGCGGAGTGGTGATCGAGGCGGCGATCGTCGGGACGATCGCCACGCTCGTCGGCCTCGTGTGCGGGGTCGCGGGAGTGGGCGCGCTGCGCTGGCTCGTCGGACTCGCCGGGGTCGCGTTGCTCACCGGGCCGCCGATCGTGAACACGACCTCGATCGCGGTCGCCGCGACCGTCGGTATCGGCGCAACCATCCTCTCGGCATGGATCCCGGCTCGCCGCGCGGCGGCGACACCGCCGATCGAGGCGCTGCGCGAGAGCGCGGCGGAACCCCGGGTCGTAAGCCCGGCGCGAACTGCGAGCGGGCTCGTGCTCGCCGCGGCGGCGATCGCTGGAGGAGCTGTGGCTGTGGTGCGCTCGAGCGCGACGTGGGTCATGCTCGTCGCTGCCATCATCCCGGCGCTCGTGCTGTGCGGCCCGGCGATCGTGACCGCCGCAGCACGTGGGAGCGCTCAGGTGGCCCGCCGCGCCGCCGGTGTGTGTGGCTCGATCGCAGCGGGCAACCTGGCTGCCAGCCCTCGTCGATCGGCGTCGACGGCGCTCGCGCTCATGCTCGGCACCGCGATGGTGACGATGTTCGCGATCTTCGCGAGCTCCCTGACGAGCGCGGTAAGGACGGACGTTCGTGACGGACTGAAGGCCGACCTGGTGGTCACGTCGGCAACCGCCGACTTCCCGACGATCGACCCCACCCTGGCCGGCCGGATCGCAGCGCTGCCCGACGTCAACGCAGTCGCTGCGCTGTCGATCGCCGAAGGAATCGCGGCAGGGAAAGCCGAGGCGATCGGCGGCATCGACCCAACGGCACTGCCCACCATGTTCGACCTCGACCCGATCGCCGGCGACCTCGCCGACCTGAGCGAGGGGGGCGTGGCCGTGGTCGGCGACGACCCGACGCTGGTCGGCGGCACCCTCGCGATCGAGTTCGAAAGCTCGACACTCGAGGCGCCGATCGTTGCCGTGGTCGCGAGGAGCACCGGCGGTTTCGAAGCCCCTTTGTACTTCGTCGACCGTGCGACACTCGATGCCTTGGTCGGTCGCCTGCTCGACGCTCTGTTATTCGTCGACCTCGCCGACGGAGCGGTCGCAGACGCCGAAGAAGACGTGAGGGCGCTGGTCCGAGCCACGCCCGGGTCGTTCTTCGAGACCCGGGCAGAACACGTCGCCAACAGCGGGAGCGAAATCGCCGCGTTCCGGAACTTCATCGACGGGATGCTCCTCCTCGCGAGTTTCATCGCGCTCCTCGGAGTCGCCAACACCACGGCGCTCGCGATCAATGAACGCTCTGGAGAGCTCGGGCTGCTGCGAGCGGTCGGCGCGACTCGCCGCGAGTTGCGGCGAATTGTGTGGCTCGAGATGGCACTCCTGTCATTCGTGGCAGCATCGATCGGAATCGCCGTCGCAGTCGGCTTCGGCTGGACACTGATCGACGTCACCGGTGGCGCGGAGATCCCATCCGTCGTCGTACCATGGCCCCGCCTTGCAGTGGCGCTCGTCGTTGCAGTCGCAGCCGGCGTCGTCGCTGCAGCGTGGCCCGCGTTCCGGGTCTCCCGGGTGCCCGTGCTCGAGCTGGCGGGCCGGGACCGCTGATGCGCAGGTCCTGGCGCCTGGACCGGGCGGCCCTACGGATCAGAAGGTTAGGGGTTCGAGTCCCTTCGGGCGCACAAGATCAAAAGGCGTTCCTGCGGAAATGTGGGTCGCCGCGCCTTCCCTTTTTGTCGCTTGTGGACGTATGGGTGCTCGGATGGTGCTCGTGCGACGAGCATCCCCTGTGTTCGGCCCCATCTGGCGGATGTCGGCCCCGTCTTGGTGGGTCTTGATCATGGTTCGACGTGTTGATCTATGAGCCTAAATGGCGCCGTGGGGAATTCTGGAGAGTGACGGCGGCTGACGCCCTACGGCGATCTTGCCATCGTTGGCGGTCCCACCGTGCTTGCCCGGCCCCGGCCTCGGAAGCCGGAGCCGTGTTGGTTGAGCCGGGGCCGCAGGTTGCCGCAGTCCTGGCAGGCGCCCTCGCTCGATAGAGGCAATCTACGGCGTGAAGGTCAAGACGGTTGCGGCCGTACCTGCCCCGGTCAGTCCAAATCTCTCGGTTCGATCGGCGCTGGCGGTGTTCCCGGCCCGCCTTTGTAGCCGAGCCAGTTCTCGTAGCGTGGTGGGATCGCCGTGGTCGGCGGCTTGCCGGTGCAGGGCCTCGGCGCCAGCAGTGTCCCCGGCCCGCTCCCTCATGTGAGCTAGGACTCGCAGCGCGGTGGGTTTGCCGTGCTCGGCGGCTTGTATGGCCAGGGCTTCGGCGCCAGATGTGTCCCCGGCCCACTCCCGTAGCCGGGCTAGGTCTTGCAGCGCGACGGTGTCGCCGGCTCGTTCCCGTTGCCGGGCCATTTCTAGTAGTGTTTTGTTAGGTTGTGTCGTGGTATGGGTGGTTGCGGTGTGGCATGCGCCGGCCATGACGGTGAGGAGTTGTTGTATTTGCCGGAGTACGGCGTAGAGGGTCAGGCCGGCGCTTGTGCTTTTGGGTCGAGGCGGAGCAGGGTGCGGAAGGCTTGGGCCAGGACGGTGAGGGTGACGTGTCGGTGCCAGCCGGTGTGGCTGCGGCCTTCGAAGTGGTCGATGCCGAGGTCGGTTTTGAGTTCGCGGTAGTCGTGTTCGATGCGCGAGCGTTGTTTGGCGAGTTGTGCGAGGGTTTTCAGTGGGGTGCGTTGGTCGAGGTTGGACAGCCAGTACTTGATGGGTTCGTCGGTGCCGGGTGGCCATTCGGCGATGAGCCAGCAGTCGGGCAGGCTGCCGTCGTCGTTGCGGGGGATGTCGCGGTTGGCGGGGCGGACGCGTAGGCGTAGGAAGTGTGAGCGCATCGCCGCGTCCGGGTTCGCCGGTGTGGGGCGGCTGCCGTGGCGCCAGGTGACTGGCCGGACCCGGCGGCGGGCGGCCAGAACGAGAGCTTTGAGGGTGGCTGGCGGGTCGGGGTAGGCGGGTCGGGGTGGACGGCCCCGACCTGTGTGGGCGGGGGTGGTCGGGGTCGCGTCGCCGGGGTGGGCGGTCGCGGTCGGGTCGACCTGGACCACGTAGGCCATGCCGCGTTCGGCGAGTCCGAGCCGGAACAGGGTGCGGTCGCCGTAGCCGGAGTCGGCCGTGACCGGCAGTTTCGGTAGCCGCCACTGGTCGGTCATCTCGTCGAGCATGTCCAGTGCGAGGCGCCATTTCTCCCGGTGGCGTATGTCGTCGCCGATACCGGCCCGTTCCCGCTTGCGCCGCACCTCCGCCGCCCGGGCCGGGTCGTCGATGGTGGTGTCGTCCCACGAGGCGGGGCAGAACAGCCGCCAGTTCGGGGCCACCGAGGCGGTGTCGGTGGCCAGGTGGACGCTGACCCCGATCTGGCAGTTGCCGGTCTTGCCCAGGGTGCCGGAGTACTGCCGGGCCACACACGGCGACGCGGTGCCGTCCTTCGGGAACCCGGAATCGTCGATCACATAGGCGGTCGGGTCGACGGCCTCGACCGCCCACCGGGCCACATTCCCGCGCACGATCCGGTGGTCCCAGGTCGAGGACGTGATGAACTGCTGCAACCCCTGATGATCGACACCGAGACGCTCCGCCATCGGCTGCATCGACTTACGCTGACCGTCGGTCAACAGGCCACGCACGTACAACTCGCCCTTGACCCGCTGATCCGACCGCCGGACCGCACCGTCCAACATGCGCGCGGTGAACTCGACCAACCGCGGCCGCAGACGCGCCAACTCACCAGAATCCACCCGACCAATCCATCACGACCGGCCGGAAGAGTCACGCAACGACACACCGCCACCTAACAAAGCACTACTAGATAGGTCGGCCGCGGCGATGGCGGCGCTGGACGAGCGCCTGCCACGGTTCGAGCGGGAAGGTGTAGCGGCCGGCGTGCGCCAAGATCGTTGCACTCGAGCGCCAACGGACCCTTACCCGGCCCATCAACAAGCCCACGGCGCGTTGGGTAGATAGATGTGATCGGATGCCGGCAAGGACGTCCGGATCCAGCCGCAATGCGGCGCCGAGACGCTTCAGCGCCAGTTGCTGGGAGACGGCTCCTACCGCCGTCAGCGCGGTAGGTACGCGGTCAGCCGGTCGGCGAGTTGCTTCGGGTGACTGAGCGCCACCGCGTGGCAACCGTCGATCTCATCCGGGGTGACACCGAGCCGGTCGGCGGCCACCCGACGCTGGAAGTTCGCCGGGAAGAACCGATCCTCGTGGGCGATGAGCACCTTCGTCGGCACGTCCGGCCAGGCGTCCAGAGGCCACGGCTCGTTCCACTCCGCGCTGACCTGCTCCCGGCCATGCTTCGCTGCCTCCGCGACGACCTCGGCCGGCACGCCGTTGTGGAACTGCTGCTCCTCGCTGAACCCCTCCGCACTGCGGTGACCGGTGTTGTCCCACCAGTCCCCGGGCCTCTCACCGGGCACCGGGACCATCGGAGTGAGCAGGACGATCAGCCGCACAGGCAGCCTGTCGGCGATCAGCGGCGCGGTGAACGCACCGTACGAGTGCCCGACGACCACAAGGTCGTCCCGGTCACCGATCGCGTCGACGACCGTTTCGCAGAACTCGGCGAATCCCGCCGACCTGTCCTCGATCGGCAACTCCGGCACCACCACGTCGTGGCCGCGGCCGACCAGCTCAGGCACCAGAAGATGCCAGTCCCACGCGCTACCCCCGCCGCCATGGATCAGAACGAACGTCGCCATGCCCCGAAGCCTCACACACGGGTACGACAGCCGGCACGTGGCCCGGTCCGCCGACACAAGGTCATCCGCCGGAGATATCCCACTCGGCGCGAGACCAACTGGTCGGGGTGGGGGACTGGTCGATCACTGTCCCCGTGCCCTGCTTGGGACCCTCGACCAGGGCCCGCGACGCCGATTTCTGGACTACCTGTACGGGCTGCTGCCACCCGACATCTCGACAGTCGCACGCTGCCAACCTGCCGGGGTGCCGGGCTGGAAGTCGCTGACGCAGGCGGGCATGGCGAAGGCCGATGCGGCAGGTGTCGACGCGCCCGTGGGGCAGCGCCACGCGACTGCGTCGGGCATGCGAAGCCGGCCCGGGCGCGGTTGCGGTCGGGATCAGCGGTGGGTCGTTGTGGGGTTGTGGCCGAGCCGGCGCGACACCTCACCGGCCGCGCGCAGCAGTGCGGTGACCATTGTGGGCTTCTGTTCGGAGTCCAGGTGTTCACGCTGCCCGGCGATACTCAGGGCGGCGATGGTGTTGCCGTACAGGTCGTGGATCGGGGCGCCGATCGCGGCGACCCCGGTGGTGACGTCGTCTGCGGTGAAGCTGTAGCCGTCGACCCTGATCCTCGCGAGCAGTGCGGTGAGTTGCCCGAGGTTGTCGAAGGGGCGCTGGGTGAGTGCCTGTGCCTCGCGCCAGGCCCGGTCGAGCAATTCGTTCTCGTGGAAGGCGAGCAGTGCGGTGGGGGCGGCGCCGATGGCGAGCGGGGTGACGCTGCCGGCGCGCAGCGACACGATCCGGAACGGTCGGGTGCCCTCGACCCGTTCCAGACAGACCGCGCGTCCCTGGTCGAGGATGTAGAGGTAGACGGTCTCTCCGAACGTGTCGCGCAGTTCGCGCATGGCGGGCAGGGCCTCGGTTCGCAGGTCGATGCCGTCGGCGATGCCGGCGGCGATCTCGAAGAGTCGGATCGTCATCTTGTAGCGGCCGTCGCCGACCCGGGTTACCCAGCCGGCTTCCTCGAGGGTGGCCAGCAGGCGGCGGGTCGTCGACTTGGTCATTTCGGTGGCGCCGGCGAGTTCGGCGAGGCTCATGTCCGGTTGGTGGGCACTGAGTAGCTCGACCAGTTTCGCAGCCTTGAGTACTGAATTGACGATGTTCTTGTCGCTTGCCGGAGGTATCCGGCCGGCGGGGGATGCCGCGGTGTCGGCGGCTGCTCTGTCCACGGCACGGACAGTAGCACCGGCGGCGGTGGGGGTTGTCGCTCAGCGTGGGCGGTTGGCTGCGGTGGGCGTTGGTGCTGTCGGCTGCTGTCCGGCGGTCGGGAAATTCCTGGTCGGACTCTTGACGGCAGTGCTGGTCGTTTACCAAGATTCCGGTATCCGGATCCCGTGCCGGATACCGGAACGACATATTCGGCGCCGGCCACCGTCGCCGGCACACCAGCCCGGCGGCGCAGCCAAGACTTTCCTGCCGGGCGAAGGAGGACTGGTGATCAGAACCGGAAAGCAGTACATCGACGGCCTCGGGGCTGACCGGGAGATTTACATCGGAGGCCGGCTGGTCCGCAACGTCACCAGCTACGAGCCGTTCCGCTCCGTGATCGACTCCTACGCCGCGCTGTACGACCTCAAGCACGACCCCGCGCACCGCGACGTGCTCACCTACGCCAGCGGCGACGGCGACGAGCGGGCCGACGTCAGCTTCCTGCTCCCGCAGACGCGCGAGGATGTGGTCCGACGCGGCGACGCCCTGCGGCTGTTCTCCAACACCAGCCTCGGCATGCTGTCCCGCTCACCGGACATCATGAACTCCCAGCTCGCGGGCATCGCCGACAACGCCGACTGGTTCCGCCAGTGGGGCGACCAATGGGCCGAGAACATCACCAACTACTACCGGTACGTCCGCGACAACGACCTCTTCCTCACCCACGCCCTCGGCAGCCCGCAAACCGACCGGTCCAAGCCTTCGCACCAGCAGAAGGACCCGACGATGAACGTCCACGTCGTCCGGGAGACCGACGCCGGCCTGATCGTCTCCGGCGCCAAACAGTTGGCGACCGCGGCACCGCTCACCGACGAACTGCTCGTCTGGCCGAACGCGCGCGGCCTGGTGCCCGGCGACGAGGCCTACTGCGTGGCCTTCGCCATCCCGGTCAACTCCCCGGGCCTGAAGTGCTTCTGCCGCGAACCGCTGGTCACCGACGTACGCAACGCCTACGACCACCCGATCAGCTCACGCTTCGAGGAGATCGACGCGCTGATCGTCTTCGACGAGGTGCTCGTTCCCTGGGACCGGGTCTTCTTCTACAACAACCTCGAAGCCGCGACCACCATGCGCTTCATGGCGCAGGGGCTGGCCCTGGCCCACCACTCCACCGCGGTGCAGGGTGTCGTACGCGCCGGACTCACCGCCGCGCTCGCCTACCGGATCGCCGAGACCATCCAGATCGGCAGCTTCCCCAACGTCGGCGAGAAGCTCGGCCGGCTGGTCGCCTTCCTCAAGACGATCGAGGGGCTCGTGTACCTCGCCGAACACAAGCCGGCGCAGACCCCGAACGGCAACTGGGTGCCCGACCGCGACGCGATCCAGGCCTACAACGTCGTCTTCCCAGAGTTCAACGCGGAGGCATACAAGATGATCCGCCGGCTCAGCGGCGCCGGCATGATGTTGACCCCGTCGCTGGCCGACTTCACCGGCCCGGGCGCGCAGATCGCCAACCGGTTCTTCGCCGGTGCCGACACCGAGGGCTGGGAGCGGGTGCAGGTCTTCAAGCTCGCCTGGGACCTGGTCGGCGAGTCGGTCGGCCAGCGGGTCCTGCTCTACGACGAGTTCCACTCCGGCGACCCGATGTTCTTCGCCGCCAATTACGCCCGTGGCGCCAACGTCGAGGAGTGGACCAGCCTGCTCGACGGCGTACTGGCCGACGGTGCCGACCTCTACCGCTCCGGTCGGGGCTGACCGGCGATGACGGCGGCTACGGATCGGAGGATCGTGATGGGCGACCACCCGGGCGGCGAGGCAGTCTCCCCACGGGCGTTCCGCACCGCGCTGGGCACGTTCCCCACCGGCGTGGCGATCGTGACGTTCCAGACCGGCGACGGGCCGCACGGGATGACGGTCAACTCGCTGGTGTCGCTGTCGCTCGACCCGCCGCTGATCGGCATCTCGGTCGACCGGCGGGCCCGGTCGGCCGAGCTGATCGAGCGGGTCGGCCGGTTCGCGGTCAACGTGGCCAGCGCCGGTCAGCGCGATCTCGCCGTGCGGTTCGCCACCAACGGCCTGCGTGGCGAGGAACTGTTCGCCGGCGTCGACTGGACGCCCGGGTACGGCGGCGCGCCGATCCTCGCCGGCTGCCTCGCGGCCGTCGACTGCGACCTGCACAGCATCCTGCCGACCGGTGACCACCTGCTCTACCTCGGTGAGGTCCGCATCGTGCACCTCGGGCCGGCCCACCTGTCACCGGTGGTCTTCCACCGCAGCACCTTCACCGGGTTGCGTGCGCCGTACGGCGACCACCCGTTCCTGCATCTGCCGCCGTCGTCGCCCGACTGGGCGATGAGCTGAGCGGCGACCCGACCAGAGGAGATACCGC
This sequence comes from Polymorphospora sp. NPDC050346, assembly GCF_040655695.1. Lineage (NCBI taxonomy): Bacteria > Bacillati > Actinomycetota > Actinomycetes > Micromonosporales > Micromonosporaceae > Polymorphospora > Polymorphospora sp. NPDC050346. Next base: position 21,951 of record NZ_JBFAKM010000045.1, read on the forward strand.
CGATGGCTGAGATAGTCCTGGGCGTCGCTGCCGCCCACACCCCGCAGTTGAGCACCGGTACGGACATGTGGGACGACTTCGCCAACCGCGACCGGAAGAACCCGAGGCTGATCGGGGTCGACGGGCAGTTCCACACATACGACGAACTGCTCGCGGTCGCCCCGCCCGGCATCGAGGCCCAGTTGACCGACGAGGTATGGACGGCCAAGCACGAGGAGTGCCAGCGGCACATCCAGACGCTGACCGACCTGCTGGCCAAGACCGACCCCGACGTCGTCGTGGTGATCGGCGACGACCAGCACGAACTCTTCCACGACGACGGGGTGCCGGCGTTCGCCTGCTACGACGGCCCGGAACTGTTCGACCGGCCACGAACCCAGCAGGAACTCGACGAACTCTCCCCCTGCCTGCGGGCCGCCGCCTGGGCCCAGCACGCCGACACCCTCCAGCGCTATCCGGTCGACGTCGACTTCTCCCGGCACGTGCTGACCGCGTTGACGCTGGACGACTTCGACGTCATGCGGTTCACCCGCCAGCACCCCGACCGGCCGCTCGGGCACGCCTTCACCTTCATCCGCTACCGGCTCGGCGTACCCGAGACGACGCCGATGGTCCCGCTGTTCGTCAACACGTACTTTCCGCCGAACGTGCCTTCAGCGCGCCGCTGCCACGACGTCGGCCGCAGCCTCGCCGCCGCCATCCGCAGCTGGCCCGGCGACCAGCGCGTGGCTGTCATTGCCACCGGCGGGCTCAGCCACTTCGTCGTCGACGAGACTCTCGACCGGGGCGTACTCGACGCCATCGTCAGCGGCGACACCGCACATCTGCGCTCGATCGGCCGCGACCATCTGCGCTCGGGCAACTCCGAGATCCTCAACTGGATCGCGCTTGCCGGCGCCCTCGAATCACTCACCCCAACCGTGCTCGGTTATGTGCCCGGCTACCGCTCACCCGCCGCCACCGGCGCCGGCATGGGCTTCATGTACTGGAACTGAAGGCAGGAGACCGACAAGTGATTATCGACATTCACGGGCACGTGACGGCTCCGCCGGAGGTCTACGGCCACCAGGCCCGGCTGCTCGCCGACCGCGGCTGCTTCGGCCGGCCCACCCTCAAACTGACCGACGACCGAGTACGGCAGGTCGTCCAGCCGCACCTGAAGGCGATCGACGAGGTCGGCATCGAGCTGCAGCTCATCTCACCACGGCCGTACATCATGGCCCACGCGCAGACCCCGCACAAGATCGTCCAGTGGTTCACCGAGGAGGTGAACAACCTCATCGCCCGGCACGTCGAGATGTACCCCGACCGGTTCCAGGGAGTCGCCGGACTGCCACAGGGGCCGGGTGTCGAACCGGCGAAATGGCTGCCGGAACTGGAACGGTGCATCACCGAACTCGGCTTCGTCGGCGCGCTGATCAACCCGGACCCGGCCGAGGGGATGGGGCACGTACCGCCGATGGGGGACCGGTACTGGTATCCGCTGTACGAGAAGCTGGTCGAACTGGACTGCCCGATCCTGATCCACTCGGCGGGCTGCAACAACGGCCGCGAGTCCTACAGCAACCACTTCATCACCGAGGGCAGCATCGCGCTGCTGTCACTGATGGAGTCGGACGTGCTCGACGACTTCCCCGAGCTGAAGATCATCAGCGGGCACGGTGGCGGCTCGGTGCCGTACCAGATCGGCCGGTGGCGGGCGACCCGCGTGCGCTACGAACCACGGCGGGAGAGCTTCGACGACAGCCTGCGCCGGTTCTGGTTCGACACTGCCCTCTACAACGTCGAGTCGGTCGAGTTCCTGCTGCGCATGGTCGGCGCCGACCGGTGCCTGCTGGCCACCGAGATCCCCGGCACCGGCAGTGAACGCGACCCGGCCACCGGCTTCTGGTACGACGACGTCAAGCGGCTGATCGACAGCATCGGCTGGCTGACGGACAAGGACCGCAACCTCGTGTACGAGCGCAACGCGCTGGAGGTCTTTCCCCGGCTGGCGGCCCGGCTGGGCGCCGCGACGGCGGGAGCCGCGGGTGTCTGACCGGGTTTCGATCGAGATCGACGGGATCGGTCACGGCGATACGCCGATCCCGATGGCGTGCCGGGTGGCGAACGTGATCTTCAGTTCGGGGATCCCCGGCCGGAACCCGGCCGACGGGCGCCGGCCCGACGATCCCGAGCAAGAGGTCGAGTTCGCTTTCGGCAACGTCGCCGCGGTGATTCGCCGGGCCGGAGCGGACGTCGACGACGTGGCCGAGATGACGGTGCTGGTCAGCGACGAGTCGATCCGACCGCTGGTCGACCCGTACTGGGTGCGGATGTTCCCGGACTCGGCGAGCCGGCCCGCCCGGCACACCACCGTCCAGCAGTTGCGGGGCGGCGCCCGCATCCAGTTGCGGTTCGTGGCGGTCGTTGGGAGGGGTAATGAACCTGGATCTTGAGTTGATCGAACGGTTGGGCCGGCTGGACACCTGCGCTGTCTCCGACGTGCTGGACGGGCTCGGACTGCCGTCGGCCGCGCCGGGCATCCACGCGGTCAGCGGCACCGGCCGGCCGGTCGCCGGCCGGGCAATCACGGTCCAGGTGATCCCCAAGCGTGGCGACCTGCCCGGCAAGCACATCGCCACCGAGGCGCTGGCCGACGCCCGCGACGGTGACGTACTGGTCATTGACAACGGGGGTCGCACCGACGTTTCCTGCTGGGGCGGTCTGCTCTCGCTGGCGGCGACCGCCCGCGGCGTACGCGGGGTGGTGGTCGACGGTGCCTGCCGCGACGTTGCCGAGGCCACCGAACTGGGGTTCACGGTCTTCGCCCGGGCGGTCGTTCCCACCACGGCCCGCGGGCGGATCGTGCAGGCCACCCACGGCGAGCCGGTCACCATCGGCATGGTTGCCGTGGCAACCGGCGACCTGGTCCTGGCCGACTCCAACGGGGTCGTCTTCGTCCCGGCCGACCGGGCTGCCGAGGTGGTCGCCGGCGCGGAGGCGCTCAGCCGACGCGAGCGGCAGATGGCCGAGGCGATCCGGTCGGGGACACCGGTCGCCGAGGTGATGCACGACAGCAGGTTCAAGGAGGCTTCCCGATGAGCGACGAAGAGACCATCGCCGGCTTCCGCGCGTTGAGCACCGCAACCGTCTCCGACGCCCTCGACCGTCTGGGGCTGCTCGGCGCGGCGATCGGGCTGGCGCCGCTGGCCCCGGGACAACGCATGGTCGGCCGGGCGTTCACCGTTCGGTACGTGCCCGTCGGAGTGCCCGCCGGCACGGTGGGGGACTACATCGACGACGTACCCGCCGGGGCGGTCGTCGCGCTGGACAACGCCGGCCGCAGCGACTGCACGGTCTGGGGCGACATCCTGACCGCCGTCGCGCACCGGGCCGGGATCGCCGGCACCGTCGTCAACGGAGTGCCCCGAGACGTACGGCGGGCGCTCGACCTCGGCTACCCGATCTACAGCCGGGGCCGGCTCATGCGCACCGGCAAGGACCGGGTCGAGGTGGCCGAGACCGGCGGGACGATCAGCCTCGGCACTGTCCAGGTGAAGCCCGGAGACCTGCTGGTCGGCGACGACGACGGCGTACTCGCCGTCCCACGGGCCCGGGAGGCCGATGTGCTCGCCGCCGCCCGGGAAATCGCCGAGCGGGAGGACCGGATCGTCGTGGATGCCCTGGCCGGGACTTCGTTACGGCAGGCCCGCGCCCGCTACGGTTACCACGCGTTGCAGCAGCGGGTCGGATAGCTCCCGACCCCCCACCGCCCTCCCCGACACCTCACACATCAGCCGGCGGAGAGTCACTCTCTCCATACATCACGATATTCCCGTACAGAGATTGTTTTTCCCTGATTGGGGTAGTCATGAGGCAATTTGATAGTGCTGCGGTCGGCGGTCCGAACCCTCGGCTGAGCCGGCGGGGACTGCTGCGACTGGGCGCCCTGATCGGGGCCGGTGCGGGCGCGTCGACCCTGCTCGCCGCCTGTGGCGGGGACGGCGGCAGCACTCCCGGCGGTGACCCGGACGCGGTTCTGAAGGTCGGCCTCGACACCGACGTGACCTCGTTGATCGCCTTCCGCCAGCAGGGATCGGCGCAAATGCTGGTCACGGCTGCGCTCCACCGCGGCCTGGTCGCCTACGACGCCGACGGGAAGATCGTCCCGGCGATCGCCGAGTCGTATGAGCAGCAGGACGCCACCTTCACCTTCACCCTGCGTTCCGGCGTGCAGTTCCACGACGGCAGCCCGGTCACCGCCGAGGTGGTCAAAGCCAACCTGGAGTTCCTCGCAAGCCCCGACTCGGCGGCGAAACTGTCGTCGGTGCTGCGGGGCATCGAAACCGTCGAGACCCCCGACGAGCGGACCGTCGTCGTCACGCTGGCCGGACCGGATGCCGCCTTCCTCGCCTACCTCGCCGACGTCAACGCGGCCATTCTGCCGGCCGCCGCGCTCGGTTCCACGAACCCGACCTGGATCGGGGCCGGCCCGTTCCGGCACGTCGCGGTCCAGAAGGGCGCCTCGGTGACCGTCGAGCGGTTCCCGGGATTCTTCGGCGGCGACGCCAAGCTCGGCGGGATCGAGTTCCACGTCTACACCGACGAGGCGGCCCGCGACAACGCCCTGCTCTCCGGCGAACTCGACATGGTGTCGGTCGTCGGCTGGGCCGACTACGACCGGGTCGAAACCGCTGGCGACCTGACCCTCGACGTCACCAGCGACGGCCCGTTCATGTTTCTCACCTTCAACACCACCACCGGCCCGTTCGCCGACCCCCGGGTCCGCCGCGCGGTTGGCTACGCGGTCAACCGGGAGAACATCGTCGCCGCGGCCCTCGAGGGCCGCGGTACCCCGATGTTCGGCCTGCCGGTCCCGCAGTCCAGCGAGATCTACAACGACACCTACGCCAGCCACTGGCGCCTCGACCCCGACGAGGCCCGACGGCTGCTCACCGAAGCCGGCTACCCCAACGGGTTCGAGGCCCGACTGCTCGCCACCTCCGCACCCAAGTTCCACCAGGACGCCGCCCTGTCGGTCCAGTCCGACCTGGAGAAGGTCGGGATCCGGCTCACCCTGGACTCCCCGGACTGGGCCGGCCGGGTCGAGCGCGGCACCAAGGGCGACTACGACATCGCCGTCTACGGATCGGTCGGCGTCGTCAACGACCCGTCCTCGATCGACCAGTTCCTCGTCGGGCCACCGAACCAGAACCGGTCGTTCGGCTTCGCCGACGAGAGGATCACCGAACTGATCGCGTCCGGCCGCCGGGAGACCCAACCCGCCGCCCGCAAGCAGGTCTACGACCAGCTCCAGCAGGCCGTCCTCGAACAGGCGCCGATCGTCGGCCTGGTCTGGCGCGACCAGGCGTACGGCTACAACTCCTCGGTCGCCGGCTTCGACAACCTGCCCGGATTCCTGACCTACGAGTCCGGATACAGCTTCGCCACCGTCACCAAGGGGTAACAAGCCGTGGCGCGATTCCTCATCCAGCGCACCGCCATCGGGTTGATCCTGCTCTACTTCGTCGTCACGGCGATCTTCCTGATGCTGCACGTCCTGCCCGGCGATCCAGCCGAGTTGCTGCTCGTTGGGCAGGGCGGCACCGCCACCCCGGAGGCGGTCGCCGCACTGCGGACCACCCTCGGGCTGGACCAACCGCTCGGCACGCAGTACTGGGACTACCTCACCGGCCTGATCCGCGGCGACCTCGGCACCTCCCTGCAGGACGGCGAGCCGGTCGCGGCGTACGTCGTGCAGCGGCTGCCCCGAACCCTGCTGCTGGTCCTGTCGGCCACGGTCGTCGCCGTCGCGGTCGGCATCCCGCTGGGCGCCTGGACGGCCCGGCGCGGCGGCACCGTCGACGCTGTGGCGCGAGCGCTGGTCAGCACCGGAATCGCCGCGCCGGCGTACGTCATCGGCCTGTTCCTGGTCTACCTGTTCGCGTTGAAGCTCCAGTGGCTTCCGTCCAGCGGCTACGTGCCCTTCGCCGAGGATCCGCTCGGCATGCTCGAACGGCTGATCCTGCCGACGCTGACCCTGGCGATCGGGTTCACCGCCATCGTGATGCGGATGACCCGTGCCGCGGTCCTGGAAGTCATCAGCCAGGACTGGGTGCGTACGGCCACCGCGGCCGGGCTGCGGTCGCGTCGGGTGCTGGTCGCCCACGTCATCCGTAACGCCCTGAGCCCGGTGCTGACCGTCGTCGGCCTGCAGATGGGCGCCTTTCTCGGCGGCACCGTGATCATCGAGCGGATGTTCAACTGGCCAGGGCTGAGCGGCCTGCTGGTCGGTGCCGTGGAGAACCGCGACTACCCGCTCGTCCAAGGCATCGTGATCGTCATCGCAGCCCTCTTCATCGGCCTCAACATGCTGGTCGACCTCAGCTATCCGCTGCTCGACCCGAGAGGGAGGAAACGATGAACGGCTTCGTCTCCTGGCGGAACCTGCCCGCAGTCGTCTCCCTGGTCGTCATCGGCGTTGTGGTCGCCGCCGCCGTGCTCGCCCCCTGGCTGGCCCCGTACGGGCCGCTCGACCAGGACATCGCCCAACGGTTGCAGGGCTCCAGCACCGACCACTGGCTCGGCACCGACCAGTTCGGCCGCGACGTACTCAGCCGGCTCATGTGGGGCGCCCGCGCCGAACTCACCATTGCCCTGGGCGCGACCGCCATCGCACTGATCGTCGGAACCCTGATCGGCCTGCTGAGCGGCTACCTGCGCGGCGTCGTGGAATGGCTCGGAATGCGGTCGATGGACCTCGTCCTGGCCTTCCCACCACTCATCCTGGCCCTGCTCGTCGTCGCCCTGCGCGGACCGGGCACCGGCACCCTGATCGTTGTCCTCGGCGTTCTGTTCATCCCGAACTTCGCCCGGGTCACCTACAGCCAGGTGCTCTCGGTACGCGGCGCCGACTACGTCGACGCGTCCCGGGTGCTCGGCGCCAGCAGCTTCCGCATCCTGTTCCGGGTCGTGCTGCCGAACTCCGCCGCCCCCGTACTCGCGCAGATCTCGCTCACCATAGCCGCGGTGATCCTGCTCGAATCGGGTCTGAGCTTCCTCGGGCTCGGCGTGGTGCCGCCCGAACCCTCCTGGGGGTCGATGGTCGCCGACGCCCAGCGCTACATGGTCACCAACCCGGGGTTCATCGCGATCTCCAGCGCGACCGTCCTGGTCACCATCCTGGCGTTCAGCCTGGCCGCCGATTCGCTGCGCGACCTGCTCGACCCACGCCGGGCGATCTCGGGGAGGAAGGCATGAGCGGCGACGTTCTGCGGGTGGAGAACCTGTCGGTGTCGGTCGACGCGACGACCCCGCTCGTACAGCAGGTCGACCTGCGGGTGCCGGCCGGCAGCACGGTCGGCCTGGTCGGCGAGTCCGGCTGCGGCAAGAGCATGACCATCATGTCGATCAGTCGGCTGCTGCCGGCCACCGTACGCGTCGACCCGGCCAGCCGGATCCGCTACGACGGTGTCGACCTGCTCGGCCTATCCGAACGCCAACTCGAGGACGTGCGCGGCAAGGAAATCGGGTTCGTCTTCCAGGACCCGATGACCGCGCTCAACCCGGTCTACCGGGCCGAGGCACAAATCGCGCAGGTGCTGCGCCGGCACGAGGGGATGCGGTCCGGCGCCGCCAAGGCGCGCGCCCGCGAACTGCTCGAACTCGTCGGCATCCCGGAACCGGGACGCACCGGGCGGCGCTTCCCACACGAGCTGTCCGGCGGCATGCGGCAACGCGTCGTCATCGCCATGGCGGTCGCAGCAGGCCCCCGTTTGCTGCTGGCCGACGAGCCGACGACGGCCCTGGACGTCACCACCCAGGCCCAGATCATCTCGCTGCTCAAGTCGTTGCAGGACCAGTTCGGCATGTCGATCGTGCTGGTCTCGCACGACCTCAGCCTGATCGCCGAGGCGTCCGACACCGTGTCCGTCATGTACGCCGGACGGATCGTCGAGTCCGGTCCGGCCAACGCCGTACTCAGCGCACCACAGCATCCGTACACAGCCGGGCTGGTCCGGTCGATGCCCACCTTCGCCACCCCACGGGACCGCCCGATGCCCGAGATCCCCGGCCGGCTACCGGCACCCGGCGACCGGCCCGGCGGATGCCTCTTCCGCACCCGGTGCGAGCACGAGATGCCGACCTGTGCCACCCCGCCGCCGATGGTCCAGATCGAACGGCAGGACGTGCGCTGCTGGCTGGCCGAGCCCGTCGGCGCCCGCAACGGCAGCCGACAGCTGACCAAGGAGAAGGCATGACACAGGACAGGGCCCCGCTGATCGAGGTACGCAACCTCGGGCAGCGGTTCCGTGCCGGCCCGACCCGACTGTTCCGTCCGACCCCGCAGGTCATCGCGGTCGACGGGGTCGACCTGAGCATCCGCGAGGGCGAGGTCGTCGGGCTCGTCGGCGAATCAGGCTGCGGCAAGTCCACCCTCGGCCGGACGATGATCCGCCTGCTCGAACCGACCAGCGGATCGATCACGTTCGCCGGACAGGACATCACCCACGTACGCGGAAAGCGGCTACGCGCTCTGCGGCGCGACGTCCAGTTCATCTTCCAGGACCCGTCCTCGTCACTCGACCCGCGCCGTCGGATCGGCTCGCTGGTCGCCGAAGGGCTGGAGATCCGGGGCGGCATCCCAGCCGCTCAGCGGGCCGAAATGGTTGCGGAGATGCTGGAGCGGGTCGGTATCGACCCCGCGATGGCCCGCCGCTACCCGCACGAACTGTCCGGTGGGCAGCGGCAGCGGATCGGTATCGCCCGGGCGCTGATCCTGCGGCCCCGGTTCGTGGTCACCGACGAGGCGGTGTCGGCCCTGGACCTCTCCGTCCAGTCGAAGATCCTCAACCTGTTGCGGGAACTGAAGAACGAGCTGAACCTGACGTACCTTTTCATCTCGCACGACCTTGCGGTGGTCCACCATGTCGCCGACCGGATCGGGGTGATGTACCTCGGCGGGATCGTCGAGCTGGCCCCGGCCGCCGACCTGCACGACCGGCCGCTACACCCGTACACCATGTCGCTGATCTCCTCCATCCCGCAGGGGAGGCTGGCCGGGACCGACCTACGCCGACTGGTCCGGGTCGAGGGCGACCCGCCGAGCCCCGTCGACCCGCCCAGCGGCTGCCGTTTCCACACCCGCTGCGCCTTCGCCCAGCCCGAACGGTGCGCGACCGAGAAGCCGGTGCTGCGCCAACTCGGCCCCGGCCACAGCGTCGCCTGCCATTTCGCGCAAGAGATCGCCGACGGCACGGTGCCGATGCGGTCGGCGCCGGTACCGGCGGGGAAGGGAACGGCCGCCCCGGTCGCCCCGGGCGGGTCGGCCCCGGACGGCCTCTCCGACAAGCTGAACGTCGCAACGCGGCACCTGCCATGACCACAGTAGACATTTCGGCCGACCTCGGCGAGAGCTTCGGCGCCTACCGGCTCGGCGACGACGAGGCGATGCTGGAGATCGTGACGTCCGCGCACATTGCCTGCGGCTTCCACGCCGGCGACCCGCAGGTCATGGATCGCACCGTCGCCGCCTGCGTCGCCCGAGGCGTATCGGTCGGCGCCCAGCCGGGCTTCCGGGACCTGGTCGGCTTCGGGCGCCGGGCGCTGGAAATGACCGGCCGGGAGATCACCACCGATCTGATCTACCAGATCGGCGCGCTGCGCGGGTTCGCCGCCGCGCACGGGACGACCGTACGGCACGTCAGCCCACACGGCAGCCTCGCCAACCTGGCCGCCGTACGCACCGACCACGCGGAAGCCATCGTGGACGCCGTGGTCGCCGTCGATCCGGCGATGACCGTGGTGACCCAACCTGGCCGGCTCGCCGATGCCGCCCGGGCCCGCGGCCTGCGCCCGGCGATCGTCGGGTACGCCGACCGCGCCTACCGCGACGACGGCACCCTGGTGCCCCGCTCTCAGCCCGGCTCGGTACTGACCGACCCCGACGAAGTGGTGGAGCGGGTGCACCGGATGTGCGTCGACGGCGTGGTCCGTACCGTCACCGGCCGGGACATCGAACTGCGCTGCGACTCGATCCTCGTGCACGGAGACACCCCGGGGGCGGTAGGGCTCGCCCGCCGGATCAGCACCGCCCTACGCGCGGCCGGCGTCGTACCGACCGCCCTGACCGACAGCCATGAGGAGCCGGCCGGTCCGGCTCCTCACACCGGGGAGGAACTGTGAACGACCCACTCGACGAACAGCGGCGGGCGATCCTGCGTCGGCTGGGCGCCGCCACCCTCTACGAGGCGCAGGGGCAGATCGGTGCGATGGACAGCGGCATCAAACCGGTCGACCCGTCGTCGTTCCTGGCCGGCCGGGCGCTGACCGTCGACACACCGCCCGGAGACAACCTGTCCATCCACCACGCGGTTGCCTCCGCCCGCGCCGGCGACGTACTCGTTGTCGACGCCAAGGGCTATCGCGAGGCCGGCGCCTGGGGCGACGTGCTTACCCTGGCCGCCCAGTGCGCAGGCATCGCCGGCCTGGTCATCGACGGCGGGGTACGCGACGTCGACTCGATCGTCGAAATGGGCTTTCCGGCGTTCTGCCGGGCGGTGTCCATCAAAGGCACCACCAAGAACCGGCCCGGCGTGGTGGGAGCACCGATCAGGTGCGGCGGTACACCGGTACACCCCGGTGACGTCATCATCGGAGACCGAGACGGAGTCGTCGTGATCCCCGGCGACCGGCTCACCGCGGCAATCGACGCCGGGATCGAACGAGAACGCAAGGAGGACGGCATGCGCGCAGCCCTGGAGTCGGGCCTGCTGACCCTGGACCTGCTCGGCCTGCGCTGACCGCGAGGACGTGAGCGCCCGTTGAAGAACCAGGTCAGGGTGGCTGGACTCAACTGAGGCCATAGGAATCCGAATCGATTTCGGTGTGTCGCGTGGACATGAGGTAGGGCCTGCGGGGCGGCTGTGGTTGTCGAAGCCATGCCATTCCGAAGGCTTTACAGTGGGTCTCTACCTGGCCTGCGGCCACGCCGCTGCCGCGCCTTCGCCGATCCTGCCCGGTCAGGGCGATCAGGTCACCGGATTCGGTTTGCCACACCTCGGGTCCACCCGGAGAGGCGACTGCGGTGCGGTTGCGACGTGCCTGGGTAGGGCGCGGATACGAACCTGGTGAACGAGTTGGCTCGGCCTTCTGGGGCCAGCGCCGAGTTTGGCGAGGAAATGCGGCAGCAGGGTTGCCGCGCCGTCAGGACCCTCATATGGCGGTGTTGGTGAACACGGGCCACGGGACGGCGGCGAGGAGTCGGTGTACGAGGGTTCTCCAGAGACTCTGAGGGCATCGCGGGCGTAGACATCGCCCGCGTAGTCGTCAGTCAAGGCAACGATCGAGATTCACGACTACCGTACCGACGAGGATGGACGGAGGAGGGTGAGGTCAACTTTCGTGGTGTGCGGTGGGCGGTACGGAGGTGACGCCAGCGTCCAGCAGGTTGGTGATGGCGTCTTCTGAGTAGTTGAGTTCGCGGAGGATGTCGCGGGAATGTGAGCCTGCTGGCAGTGGCGGCCGGTTGGGCAGAGCTGCGGCGCCGTCCAGCATGAAGCCCAGGAGCGGTACGCCGATCGGTCCGTCGATTCCTGGCACGGCGATTGGTGTGAAGGCGCCGCGCTCGGCGTATTGGACGTCGCTGAGTGCGTCGGCGAGTGATTCGCGTACGCGGGCCGCGGGGATGTGGCTCCTCTGGAGTAGTTCTTCCCATTCCTCGGCGGTGCGGGTGAGCATGATCTCCGAGAGGGTGGCGTGCTCTCGGTCGAAGTCGGCGGTGGGGGAGTTGAACGGGTCGGGCTTGATCAGCTCCGGGTGGCCGAGCAGGGTCCACAGTCTGGTCATTTGATCCTTGTTGCAGGCACCGAGCATGATCGAGCCGGTTCGGGTCGGGTAGGTGGACGTGGTGGCCAGTGCCATGGTGTTCCCGGTCGGTGTGGGCTCGAACCCGTCGCGAAGGTGCGAGGTGACGTGGCAGGCCATCAGGATGGCGGCGACGTCGATCATGCCGACGTCGATAGACGTTCCTTCGCCGGTGCGGTGCCGGTCGAAGAGGGCGCTGGCTATGGCGAAGGCCGCGGTGATTCCGGTGGCGTAGTCGATGGCGGGCGATCCCTGGCGCAGGGGTCCAGTGCGCTGGTCGCCGTTGGCGGACATGTAGCCCGAGGTCGCCTGGACGACGTTTTCGTATCCGGTGTACTCCCGCTTGGGGCCACGGGCGCCGAACGCCGAGATGCCGCAGTGGATCAGCCCGGGATTGATGGCTGCGAGGTCTGCGTAGCCGATGCCGAGCCGCTCGTAGGCGCCGGGCCGGGCGTTGGTGAGGAACACGTCGCTTCGTCGTACGAGTTCCTTGAGCACCGCCCGGCCGCGTTCGTCCTTGAGGTTGAGCGTCAAGAACCGCTTTCCCGCGTTCTGGGTCAGGAACTGGGTCCCCATGCCCTGGTCGTTCAGGCTCGGGTCTGTGCCGACATTACGCACGAAATCAGGAGAGTCTGGTCTTTCTACCTTGATTACCTCTGCTCCGAGCAGGGCGAGTTGGTAGGCCGCGTAGGGCGCGGCGAGTACCTGCGAGGCATCCACTACGCGGATGCCGGCGAAGGGTAGCGAAGCTCCCACAGTGAGTGCACCTGCCTCTTGTGCGGACTTGTAGTTACAGTCGGTAGTCGAAGTGGGTGGTTGGCAGCAAGCCTGGGACGTCCTATTATTCGATTAAGCAACCTCCACACCGCCGACGTCAACCCACCACGCCGTACGCAAGGAGCGACCATGCGTCCGAAGCCTCACGTAGCTATAGCCGGCATGACGGCCGTGGCTATCGCCCTTACCGCGTGTTCGTCCGGGGAGCCGGATGCGGCCTCGTCGGGGCCGCCGTCCGGGGGCGTGACGATCCTCAGCTGGCGGCTCGCCGACCCGGGCGCACTCGGCCAGCTGCACCAGAGCTGGATCGACTCCTTCAATGCGAGTCAGAGCGTCATCAAGGTCACCGGTGAGCCGGTTCCCTTCGCGGACAAGGGCACCAAGCTGGTCAACACCGCGCTGAGCGGGTCGGCCCCCGACATCGTCGCGATCACCACCTCCGAGATCGCCGACTACGCGAACTACCTCCTGCCGGTGGACGAGTACTGGCAGGCCGAGGGCGCTGAGTTCGCCGGTGCCTTCACTGAATCCGCCAGGAACCTGGCCAAGTGGGATGGCAAGCTCTGGGGAGTTCCCATCGAGGACGGCACCAGCGACGCCCTCTACTACAACAAGAAGGTGCTGGCCGAGGCCGGCGTCGACGTCGAGAACGCAGTCAGTTCTTGGGCGAACTTCCGGTCGGCGCTGCAGACCGTGAAGGCGTCCGGCAAGACGCCGATGGTGTTCCAGGGCAAGGACGCTGCCAGCTTCGAACGGCACTGGGCGTGGTACGTCGCCGGTGGTGTGAAGCTGGATGATCCGGCGCAGTATGTCGCGCAGATGTGCAGCCCGCAGGCGGAGCAGACCTTCGCCTGGCTGACCGCGCTCTACGCCGAGGGTGGCCTGGTGCCGAACCCGTCCGGCATCGGCTACGACGAGTTGACCCGCCAGTTCGCCGCCGGCGACGTCGGTTTCGTCACCGACGGTCCTTGGGGTCTCGGGATCTACGAGGGCAACAACCCCGGCATCGGCGACAGCATCGGGGTGACCCGCATGCCTCCGAAGGAAGTGGGTGGACAAACCGGAGCGAACCAGGACGCCCTCATCTTCGTTATCCCCAAGAATGCCAAGAATCCTCGGGCGGCCTGGGAGTTCATCAAGTACATGAGCACCGACAAGGCTCAGGAGGGCAGTGCCGAGGCAGGCGGATTCGTCCCCACACGCACGGCTGTCTTCAACTCGCCGACGGTCACTGGGAACGAGTTGCTGTCCACCTACAGCACGCTGATCGAGGAAGGCGGATTTGTTCGTCCTCGAGGGCCGCACATGGCGGAGATGCGGCAGATCCTGGTTACCGCGTACCAGGCCGCCGTGACCGGCCAGCAACCCGTGGACCGGGCATTCCAGTCCGCCTGCAACCAACTCAAGGCACTCTGACCGCCGCCCGGCCCGATGTCTGGTTCTCCTCCCTCGGCCTGTCGGGGGAGGAGGACCAGGAGGGAAGCTGATCATGGACAGCGCAACCAAGAGCCCTCCGCGGCAGAAAACCCCCAGAGATGCCCGGAGTGCCGGGCGGGCCGTTGCCCGTCCCAGGGCGTCGCTGCGGATCCGGATGGTCTTCTTCGGGCCGCTCCTCGTTCTGATGGTGGGCCTGCTCGCCTTTCCGATCCTGTTCGCCCTGTATGCGAGCTTCGCCGACGTCGACAACCTGTTCTCGCTCGAGTTCGCCGGCCTGACGAACTACGAGTCGCTTCTGGCGCGCCCGGAGACCCTCTCCGGTCCGCTGGTCAACACACTGCGCTTCACCCTCGGCTCCGTGGTTCTGGCACTGGCGCTCGGCTTCGGCGCCGCCCTTCTGCTGAACGGGCGGCTGGCTGGACGTCGGGTGATGCGCAGCGCGTTCATGTTCCCGTGGGTGATTCCGACGGTCGTCACGGCACTGCTGTGGCGATGGATCATGGACTCCAACGCCGGTGCGTTCAACGGCCTGTTACTGCAGCTGCGAATCATCGACCAGCCGGTCAGCTGGTTGGGTGAACCTCAGCTGGCGCCGTGGATCATCATCCTCGCCCAGGTCTGGCGCGGTTTTCCGTTCATCATGGTGATGCTGCTCGCGGCGATGCAGACCATCCCCGCAGAGTTGCACGAGGCGGCGGCCGTCGATGGTGCCGGACCGCTGCGACGTCTGGTGTCGATCACCTGGCCGGGCGTACGACCGATCTTCATCCTCGTCGGCACGCTGGAGGGCCTGTACGCGTTCCGCGAGTTCGCGATGATCGACGTGGTCACCGGCGGCGGCCCCGCCGGCGCGACCGAGGTTCTGGCCACCCAGGTGTACCGGCTGTTCTTCCAGTATCACCGGTTCGGCGATGCGATGGCGCTCGCGGCGCTCATGTTCGTGCTGGCGTTGATCGCCACCCTGTTTCTCATGCGCATGGCAGCGCGAGGCGAGGAGGACTGATGATGGCGACCCGGTCCACGCGGCTGTACCACCTCTCCCGTCTGACGGGCACCGCGATCAGGTACACACTCGTCGCGTGCTTCCTGCTGTTCGCGCTCCTGCCCTTCTTCTGGATGCTGTCCACGGCGTTGAAGCCGGCCACCCAGATCTACACCAGCCCGGTGACCTGGTGGCCGTCGAGCCCCACACTGGAGAACTTCGTCGCCGTCGTCACCCGCGCCGACTTCACCGTCATCATGGGGAACACCCTGCTGGTCGCCGGCGTATCGGCAACGGTGAGCACCACCGTGGCGCTGCTCGCCGCGTACGGGTTGTCACGTCTGGCCAGCCGATGGGGTGAGCTCCTCGTCCTGCTCCTGCTGTTCGCGCAGATGATCCCGACGATCCTCTTCGTCATCCCGTACTTCCTCGTCTTCCGGACGCTGGGCCTGCTCGACACCCTGCTGGTGCTGATCGTCACCCACGTCTCGCTCACCATGCCGATCGCCACCTGGCTGTTGCGGCGATTCATCGCCAAGGTGCCCCGCGAACTCGACGAGGCGGCGCTCATCGACGGGTGCGGCCAAGTGGGCGCCCTTTTCCGGGTGGTAGCCCCGTCCGCGCGGGCGGGCATCGGCGCGGTCTTCTTCTACGCCTTCCTTGGCTCCTGGCACGAATACCTCTTCGCCCTGTCGTTGACCAGCTCACCGGAGAACCGGGTGGTGACGCTGGGAATCACCTCGCTGGTGGGGCAGTACCAGGTGTCCTGGGGCGAACTGATGGCACTGGGCATCCTTACCACCCTGCCGCTCATCGCCCTGTTCCTGCTCGTGGAGCGGAACCTGGTCGAAGGCCTCGCCGGTGGAGTCAAGGGCTGAGCAGACCGCTCCGACAGGGCGGTCCGCAACGACAACCGAAAGGAAAGTGGCAGCAGTGGGAATGTTGGATGGCCGGGTGGCGATCGTGACCGGTGGCGCCCGTGGACTCGGCGAGGGAATCGCCCGGCGCTTCGCCGCCGAGGGCGCCTCGGTCGTCATCGCGGACCGCACACCGGCCGAGCCGTTACTGGCGCAGCTCGCGCCGACCCAGTTCGGTCACCTGACGGCGACCGTGGACGTGCGGTCGCCCCGCGAGGTCGACAACCTCGTCGCCGACACGGTCGCACGGTACGGCCGCCTGGACGTCGTAGTTAACAACGCCGGCGTGATGGACTCGGGCGCCGAGGTCGCCGACCTGACCGACGAGGAGTACGACTTCGTGCTCGACGTCAATGTGCGGGGCGTGTTCAACGGCTGCCGGGCCGCGGCCCGGGTGTTCCGGGAACAGGACCGGGGGCGGATCATCAACGTCGCCTCCTACATCGGAAAGAAGGCGATCGGCGGTCACGCCCTGTACTCCGCGTCCAAGGCTGCGGTCATCTCACTGACCCAGGCCCTCGCCCTGGAGTTGGGTAAACACGGAACGACCGTCAACAGCATCTGCCCGGGCACCATGTACACCCCGATGTGGGTGGAGAAACTCCCGACCTTCGTCGGTGAGGCGAATCCGGATGTGGAGAAGTACCGGCGCGAGCACGCGGCGGCCAACATCCCGGTCGGTCGGATGGGCACCGGACAGGACGTGGGAGCGATGGCGGCCTGGCTGGCCAGCGACGACGCCGTTTTCGTGACCGGAGCGGCACTCAACCTCACCGGCGGCGAGGCGGTGTTCTTCTGAGCGGCGAGCCGCCGGCCGGAGCCGGCATCAGGGCCGTCACCGCACCTGAGGACGTGCTCGGCGAGTCCCCGGTCTGGCTCGGCGACCGCGACGGCCTGATCTGGGTTGACAGTCTGCGGGGCCGGATACGGTACCTCGCGGGTGGGGAACTCGATCTGGGGGAGAAGATCGGCTCGGTTGCGCCTCTGGCTGGCGGTGGCCTCATCGCGGCGCTGGAACACCGGGTGGTGGCGCTCCAAGGCGACCGTGCGGTGCGCGAAATCTGCCGGTTGCGTCTGCCGACGACGCACCGGCTCAACGACGGTGCGGTCGACCCGTACGGCAGGTTCGTGTTCGGAAGCATGAACGAGGAGCGCGACGCGCCCAGTGCCGCGCTCTACCGGCTGGGCTTCGGCGGTGTCGAGGTGCTGCGCGACGGACTGACCCTCAGTAACGGCATCGACTGGTCGCCGGACGCAACGACCATCTACTTCACCGACTCGACGGCGAAACGTATCTTCGCCGCCGAGTACCCGGCCGATGGTGGGTTGCGCAACGAGCGGGTCTTCGCTGAGTGGTCGGGCCCGGGCATGCCCGACGGGCTCGCGGTCGACGCCGCCGGCCACGTCTGGTCGGCCATCTGGGACGGCTCGTGCCTGGTCAGGTTCGCCCCCGACGGTGATCTCGTCGGTCAGGTCGACCTACCGGTGCCCCGGCCCACCAGCCTGGCGTTCGGGGGAGCGGGGCTGCGTGCCGTGTACGTGACCTCGGCCAGAGTGGGGCTCAGCCGTCCAGCACTGGACCGGTGGCCGTACTCCGGCGCGCTCCTGGTCGGCACGGTCGATGCCGGCGGACTCGCCTCCCGTCGGGTGCGCGAGTTGCCCGAGAAACCGTCGACTTTAGACGGTGCGGTGAACCAGGATGGATGAGGGAGGACCAGTGAAGGCACTGACCGCCAAGGTTGCGGTGGTGACTGGAGCCAGGCAAGGGCTCGGCGAGGCCACGGCGCGTCGCCTGGCCGACGACGGGGCAACCGTGGTCGTGGCGGATCTGCAGGACCCGGGTGCGCTGGCCGCGGAGCTGGAGCAACGGACCGGCCGCCGGCATGCGGGTGTGGTCCTCGATGTCACGGACGGCCGGCTGCTCCGTGCGGCGCTCGACGACGTGGTGGCGAGGTTCGGTTCACTCGATGTCCTGGTCAACAACGCCGGGGTGAGCCAGCCGCAGCTTCCGCTGATCGAGACGACCGACGAGACCTACGAGCACGTGATGGCGGTGAACGCACGTGGTGTGTTCAACGGCATCCGTGCCGGCGGGGCGATCATGGCCGAGTCCGGCGGCGGCCGGATCATCAACATCGCCTCCTATCTCGGCAAGCGGGGCCTGGCGACCTTCGGCGTCTACAGCGCGAGCAAGGGTGCCGTCATCTCCCTGACCCAGGCCGCCGCGGAGGAACTCGGGCCGTACGGGGTTACCGTCAACGCGGTGTGCCCTGGCACCATGGTCACGCAGCTCATGCTCGACACCCTGCCAGCGACGACGGGTGAGGAGAACCCGGACGCGGAGGCCTGGATGCGTGCGTACGCGGGCGACCGGATCCCGGTTCGTCGCATGGGCCGGCCGGCGGACGTCGCGGGGCTGGTGTCCTGGCTGGCAAGCGATGACAGCTCCTACATGACGGGGGCAGCGCTGAACCTCAGTGGAGGCGAGGCGTTGTACTTTTAGGTGTCCCATGGTGTCGAACCGGGAAGGAACCCAGATGAGCGGCGGAAGCCGTCGACGTGTCACGCAACGTGACGTGGCGCGGGCCGTCGGCGTGACCTCGGCGACGGTTTCGTATGCCCTCAATGGTCAGCCGGGTGTCAGTGACGAGTTGCGGGAGCGCATCGCAAAGGTCGCGGACGAGATGGGTTTCCGCCCCAGCCGGCTGGCTGTCGGCCTGCGGCTCGGACACACGGACACGATCGGCCTGCTCGTGCCGGACGTGGCGAACCCGTTCTATCCGGAACTCGCGTCAGGCGTCATCGAGGCGGCGGCGGCCGAAGGGCTCCAGGTCTTCGTCTCGCAGGTGGGGCTCGACGGTCGTGATCAACTCCGCGTGATCACCGCGCTGGTCGACAGCCACTGCGAAGGGCTCCTGCTCACCGCGGTTCTGCCGGAGGACGCCTCCATGCTCAAGGAACTGCAGACGCGTCGCATCCCATTTGGCCTGATCAACCGCAGGATCGAGGACTTACCCGCCGACTGGGTCGGCATCGACGACTTCGCCGCTGCCAAGGAACTCGTCGCACAGGTGGTGGAGAGCCGCCGCAGCGTCGCCATCTTCGGCGGCCCCGAGCGGTCGTCGGTGAGCGCGGGCCGGACCGCCGGAGCCCTGGCCGCGCTGCGGGAGGCGGGTCTGGAGCCGTTGCCGGACGGCCGGGCCGGCGCGCTGACACGCGATAGCGGCGCCGAGCGGGCGCGTGCCCTGTTCGATTCGCGGGACCGGGTCGACCTCGTGGTCTGCGGCAACGACGTCATCGCGCTAGGCGTCATGGACGTGTGCTACGAGCGCGGGCTGTCCGTGCCCCAGGATGTCGCTATCACCGGCTTCGACGACATGAGCTTTGCCAGCGCCGGACCGCTGCGTCTGACCTCCGTCGAGGTGCCTCGACAGGAGATGGGGCGTCGCGCCGTTCAGACCCTGCGCAGGCGGATCGCCGGCTTCGACGGCGAAGCGCAGGTTGTCGAACTGCCCTATCGCATTCGCCGTCGAAGCACCGCTTGAGTCAAGCCCGCCGTTGGCGATCCGGCTGGCGTCTATTCAGGGATCCGGCCGGTCCGGGCGAGTTCCGCGAACCACAACGCACTGTCCTTCTTCGTCCGGACGAGCGTGTCGTAGTCGACGTGTACGATCCCGAAGCGCTTGGCATAGCCGTACGCCCACTCATAGTTGTCGAGCAGTGACCACACGAAGTAGCCGCGTACGTCCACGCCAGTCTCGATAAGGCGGTGCACGGCCGTGAGATGCCGTCGCAGGTAGTCGACCCGCTCCGCGTCGTGTACCCGGCCCGCCGCGACTGTGTCTTCGAAGGCGGCACCGTTCTCGGTGATCATCAACGGCAGCTCCGGGTAGGCCCGCGCGATCGAGCCGACCAGTTCCATCAGGCCAGCGGGTTCGATGTTCCACCCCATCGCGGTATGCGGGCCCGGCTGCGGAAGGAACTCGACGTCCTCGGCGCCCGGCCAGGGATTCCCAGCCAGGATCGCGTTGCCGCTAACCGCCCGCTCACCGGATGCGGAGTCCCACATCTGCACCAGCTTGGTCGAGTAGTAGTTGATCCCGAGCACGTCGAGCGGTTGCCGGATCGTATCGAGGTCACCGTCCCGGACGAACGACCAGTCGGTGATCTTCGCCGTGTCAGTGAAGAGATCCTCGGGGTAAGCGCCGCTGAGCATCGGTCCGGTCCAGATCCGGTTGCCCACGGCATCGATCCGCCGTACGGCCTCGGCACCGGTGGGGCCGGCCGGACGCAGTGCGTGCAGGTTCAAAGTGACCGAGAAGTCCGGATCGTTGCGCACGACGCCGCGCAGCGCCTGGATGGCGAGCCCGTGGGCGAGGTTCAGATGGTGCGCGGCGGCCAGCACGTCCGCCGGATCCTGCCGGCCTGGGGCGTGCACGCCCGACCCGTACCCGAGGTGGGCGGTGCACCACGGCTCGTTGAGAGTCGTCCAGGTCTGGACCCGGTCGCCGTAGCGTTCGCCCATCCGGCGGGCGTATTCGCCGAACGCCTCGGCGGTGTCCCGGGCCGGCCAACCGCCGTTGTCCTCGAGCGCCTGGGGCAGATCCCAGTGGTAGAGGGTCACCGTTGGGGTGATTCCGCGCTCGAGCAGCCCGTCGATCACCCGGTCGTAGAAGTCGAGGCCGGCGCTGTTCATCTGCCCGGTGCCCGCCGGGATGACCCGGGACCAAGAGATGGAGAAGCGGTACGACTGCAGGTGCAGCGACTTCATCAGGTCGAGGTCTTCGTCGAGCCGGTGGTAGTGGTCGCAGGCCACGTCGCCGGTGTCGCCGTTGACCACCTTGCCCGGGATGCGGCTGAAGGTGTCCCAGATCGAGGGGGCGCGTCCGTCCTCGTGTGCCGCGCCCTCGATCTGGTACGCGGCCGTCGCCGAGCCGAACACGAACCCCGGCGGAAACTCAAGACCGCTGTCGCGGAAGTCGGGTGAACCCTGCATGACTGTCACGCCTCCTCGATCTTGAAGATCCGCCGGGCGTTCTCGGCGAAGAGCTTCCGCTTGTCGTCTTCGCTGATCGCTGCGTTGGCGACGAGCGGGATGTCGAGTGTTGTCTCGTAGTACGGGTTACTGCTGGCCCAGAGCACCCGGTCCGCGCCGAGGCGCTCGACCGCGTGTTCGATCGGGTAGAGCTGGGTGTGCGAGACGGCCGTGTCGAAGACGATGTTGGGGTGCCGCTCGCCCAGGTCGAGGCTGGCCGCCTCGTGCGTGGTGTCCATGAAGGGGTGCGCGTTGAGGAACGTCACGGTCGGGAAGGCGTCGGCCAGCCGGCCGAGCTGGAACGGTGCCTCCAGGACCGAGTGCTGCGCCGTGTGCACCTGGGCGACGGCGTCCGGGTATCGGGCGAGCCGCTCGACGATGGCGAACATGGACGGATGGTCGAGGGGGAGTCCGTTGAAGTCGTTGTGGAACATCAGACCCGAGAGGCCAAGGTCGGTCATGACCCGGTCGACCTCGTCCAGGGCGGCGGCGCCGTGACGGGGCTCCACCACCCCGAGCCCGCGCACCAGGTGGTCCGGGTGCTCCCGCAGGGCCGCGGCGATACCGTCGTTCTGCGCGCGTGAGTCGGCGACCCCGTTTGGATCCTCGTATCCCGGTATCGGCGAGATGACCGACTGGTCGATGCCGTTGAGCCGCATCTTTCGGATGATCTCGTCGGTCGAGCCCGCCACGGACAGGACCGAGCTGATTCCCAGGTGGACGTGTACGTCGATCTTGTAGAAGTTCGCCACTTTCTCGTCTCCCTCGTAACGAGTCTGACTCGTCACCGTAAACCAACTGTCCCGGCGCCGAAGTCGCAGGACTTATTCGATTAATGTAGCATGGTGGCCGTTGGCTGAGGGCCGACCTGGCCCGGTCCGGGCCACCCGTCCCAGCGCCCCGCACGGTCGCGTCCGGGCAGCCGACCCGAACTCGTTCCGACGCATCCAAGGGATGCCCGCCCCTGTCGGCGGCTACAAGAAGGGTGAACACAGATGCCGGTGTCGACACGAACGGATCCACTGACCGGCGAACCGCTGGCCTACCAGGGTGAGCAGCCGTTCGGGAAGGCGGACGACCTGGTCATCGCCGGCGTACTCGGCGGCGACTGCGACGAACGGTTGTGGGTGCCGCAGTCGGACGACGTCTCGTTCCGGCCGCTGCTGTTCTCGGTCAGTCACGGGTACTTCGTGAACGTCCTGCGCGTGCGAAAGACGGGCATCCTGTCCCGCCACCGCCACGCGGGTCCGGTGCACGCCGTCACCCTCAAGGGACGCTGGCACTATCTGGAGCACGACTGGTGGGCGGAGGAGGGCGGCTACAGCTTCGAGCCGCCAGGCGACATCCACACCCTCGAGGTACCCGACGACGTCGAGGAGATGAGGACCCTCTTCCACGTCTCAGGCGCCTACATCTACGTGGATCCGAACGGCGTGCCGCAGGGGGTAGAGGACGTTTTCACCAAGCTCGAGAACGCCCGCCGCCACTACGCCAGCAACGGCATCGGGCTCGACTACCTCGACTCACTGGTCCGCTGACATGCCCGACAACGGCATGCGGGCACTGGTCAAGCGAAGTCGCAGCCCGCGCGACGTGGCAGTGATCGACTGGCGCCGGCCGGTGCCGTCTGCGGGCGAGGTCCTCGTCCGCACCGATGCCGTAGGACTCTGCGGCAGTGACGTCCACGCCTGGAATCAGGACATCGGTTACGAGTGGGTCGCACGCTCGGTGGTGCTCGGGCACGAGGCGGTCGGCGTCGTCACCGAAGTCGGCAGTGACGTGGACCCCGGATGGATCGGCCAGCGGGTCGTGCCAATCTCGATCGACGGCTGCGGCGAGTGCGACGTATGCGCCACCGGCCGCCGGCACATCTGCCCACGTCGACAAGTCCTGGGACTCTCGTTCCACGGCGCGGCGGCCGACTGCTTCACCGTCGCCGCACAACGCCTCGTCGTCGTCCCCGACGACCTGCCCGTCCAGGCCCTCGTCCTTACCGAGCCGCTCGCCATCGCCATGCACGCCGTCAGCAAGCTGCAGGACGCCGCGCAGGGGCGGGCCAGCGAGATCGTCGTCACCGGGCCGGGGCCGATCGGGCTCATGGCGGCGCTACTCCTGGACAGCTTCGGTCACCGGGTGACCCTCGTCGGCATCGCTCGTGATCAACCGGTCCGTCTCGCCGCCGCCGCCAAGCTCGGCCTTCAGACATCCCAAGGCGAGGACCTACCGCTCGCCCCCGACATGTGGTTGGAGGCCTCTGGATCCGGCGAGGCGCTCGACCGCGCGGTGCGCCAGACCGCGATCGGAGGCGCCGTCGTGGTGCCGGCGGTGTTCGCACGGATCCCCACGGTGGACATCAACGTGGTGACCCGGCACGAGCTGCACCTGCTGGGCAGTTACGGAGCCAGCCGGGAGGACTACGAACGGGCGGCGGTGATTCTCCAGCGGGATCCGGGCCGATGGGACGGCCTCACGACCTCGTTCCCCCTCGATCAGGGAGTCGACGCGCTCCGCGCCGTCGAACAAGGGTCTGTCGTCAAGGCAATCCTCCTGCCCTGACCGAGGACCTCAGTCGCCTGCCAACCAAGTGGAGACGGAACACGATGAAGGCCATCGAGATCATTCGTTACGGAGAACCCGAGGTGCTGCACTGGAGGGAGGTGCCCGACCCGACGCCCGCACCCGGGGAGGTGGTGATCGAGATCGCCGCGACGGCGGTCAACCGAGCCGACATCCTGCAACGGCAGGGAAGGTACGACCCCCCACCCGGCGCACCGGTATACCCCGGGCTCGAGTGCTCGGGGCGAATCGTTGCGCTAGGGGAGGAGGTGTCTGACTGGGCGATCGGCGACGAGGTGTGCGCGCTGCTGGCGGGCGGCGGATACGCCGAGTACGTCGCTGTCCCGGCCAGCCAACTACTACCGATCCCCACCGGCGTCGACCTCTACACCGCGGCCGGACTACCCGAGGTCTCCTGCACCGTGGAGTCCAACCTGTTCCAGGTCGCGGGACTGCGCTCCGGAGACACACTGCTCGTGCACGGCGGTGCCTCCGGCATCGGTACCTTCGCGATCCAACGCGCCACGGCCGAGGGCATCCGGGTGCTGGTCACCGCCGGTAGCCCGAGGAAGCTCGCCAGATGCCGGGAACTGGGTGCCGACGTCGCGATCTCGTACCACACCGAGGACTTTGTCGCGCGGGTGCGGGAGCAAACCGGCGACCGTGGCGTCGACGTAGTGCTCGATATGGTCGGCGGCGCCTACCTTAGCCGCAACGTCGAGGTCCTGGCCCTCGGCGGCCGCCTGGTCGTGATCGGCCTGCAGGGGGGCGACCGAGCCGAACTCGACCTTGGCCAGCTTCAACGCAAGCGAGCCAGCGTGACGGCCACCACCCTGCGGGCGCGACCAATCGCGGAGAAGGCCGAAATCGTCCAAGCGGTACGGAAACGCGTCTGGCCGCTGATCGAGAACGGGCAGATCCGCCCACAAACCGACCGGACCCTGCCGATAACCCAGGTGACGGAGGCACACCGGATCCTCGAGGCGAGCGGCCACATCGGCAAGATCATCCTGACCGTACGGTCGCAGTAGCACCCGCATGCGACCGGACCACTGGCCGCTGATTGGCCTGGCATTGCCGTCGGCGATCGACAGCCCATCAGGCCGCCTGCCGGCGACCACCAGTCTCATCGTCGTGCGACAACGCCATGGCTGAGTCGTCTTTCGCCGCCCTCAAACGCGGCCTCGGCGGCAACCACCGCCGATGGCGCACCGAAGCCGACGCCCGACCGACGTGTCCAGGTGATCGCCCTCTACAACCACTGCCGCTGCCACCCGCGCTCGGCTACCTCGCCCCGCCGACAACGAACAGGCACTCAAACCCACTACCTCGCAACAGATGGCGGCATATGCCGGTGTCCACATCCCAGGAGGCCCTCATGTCGGAATTTACCCAGGTGTATATACTCGCCGGGTGAGCGCACCGGAGTACCCCGCACCGGTCCAACCGCTGGTGGTCCGCCCGCTCTGGTCGCTTGCCGGCCCAACCCTCGGAGCGCTACTCTCCGCCGGCCTGCTCACCGCTCCCATCGGACCGTGGGGAAGCACCATCCAGCGGGAGCTCGGGCTTTCCACCGCGACCATGGCAGTAACCCTGATCGCACCGTACGTGGCGGCAATGGCAGCAATGGGCGTACCCGGCTATCTGCTCGGCCGACGGTGGCCCACCGCGACCGGGGTTTCGGCGCTCCTGCTCCTGATAGTCGGAAGCCTGATGTGCTCTCTCGCGCCAGGTGCGGCGCCGATGGCGGTTGGACGGGTAGTCCTGGGGCTGGGGGCCGGAACCGTGATCGGCGTCCTCCTCGCCGTGTCCAGACAGCTGAACCGCTGGCGTTCTCAGGCTCAACTGGTGCTTGGCCTCACGCTCGGCGCCGCTCTCCTGCTTGGGCCTGTCGTGAGCGGCGTGGTGACGCGGACGATGACCTGGCGGATGGTGTTCCTGGTCGACCTACCGGTGGCCGGGCTCGCACTGGTTGTTACCGCAGCAAGCGGTATCGCCATGTGGGTCATGCGTGCATCCCAGCCGAGCCCGCAGCCCGCCCCCGCTGCAGTGCGGCCCAGCGGCACCCGCCTCGGCGGCCCAACGCGCTGAAATTGTC
Source organism: Polymorphospora sp. NPDC050346 (assembly GCF_040655695.1). NCBI lineage: Bacteria > Bacillati > Actinomycetota > Actinomycetes > Micromonosporales > Micromonosporaceae > Polymorphospora > Polymorphospora sp. NPDC050346. The sequence continues at coordinate 47,600 of NZ_JBFAKM010000045.1, forward strand.
AATGCATCTGAACAACGGGCTCTGGCACGAAGTTCGTGATCGGACCGGCCCCGGTGCTCAGGTCTGGTCCGATGTGGATGACCACGTTCGCGGTGTGATGATCTCGGCCTGGACGGGCTGCTGCCTCATCTTGCGGTCCTGCGGATCAGGAGCGTACGTGCCGAGGGGCGGTCGGTCTGGCTGGATGCCGACGTCTCGGCTGGTGACGCGCGGTGTCCGGACTGCGGATCGAAGTCGGCGCGGGTGCACAGCCGGTACCGGCGGGTCCTGGCAGACCCGGCGATCGGTGGCCGGCAGACGCTGCTACGGGTACGTGTCCGGCGGTTCTTCTGCGACGACACCACCTGTCACCGGCGGACGTTCGCGGAGCAGGTGCCGGGTCTGACGACACCGTATGCCCGCCGTACTCCGCTGTTGCGCGGCATCCTGGAGAGGATCGCCCTGGCTCTGGGAGGCCGGCCGGGTGCGCGGATGACGCGCCTGCTGGCCGTCGAGGTGTCCCGCACGACCCTGTTGCGGCTGGTCCGGGCGTTGCCGGTGCCCGAGACCGGCACGGTGACGGTGGTCGGCGTCGACGACTTCGCGTTCCGCAAGGGACGCAACTACGGCAGCATCATCGTCGACATGCACACCGGCCGGCCCGTCGACCTGCTGCCCGACCGTCGCGCCGGCAGCTTCGCCGACTGGCTGCGTGCCCACCCGGGCGCTGAGGTGGTCTGCCGTGACCGGGCCAGCGGCTACGCCGAAGGCGCCAGGCTGGGCGCGCCGGACGCGATCGGGGTCGCCGACCGGTTCCACCTGCTCTACGTGCGCCGTGAGGCGCTGATTGATCGAGTGGGGGTGAGAGACCTTCGCCGCTGTCCTGTCGCAGCAGGGTGGTGAAGCTGGGGGCAGCCTGACCTGGGAGGTGCTGGGGAGGGTGGCAAGCGGCCCTGACAAAGCCGGGACGTGTCAGTACTGCCAGATGGTGCGGGTCCGGCGAGCGAGTTGGAGAGGTATACGTGAGGAACCGGTGTTTGAAGCCTCCTAAGGTGACATCAGCTCGAACCTGGTGGATGTGGGCTGGTTGCGGTGCGTGCCCGCCGATGTGTAGAGGGGCGGGCAACTTCCGGGTTGTGAGTGCCAAACGGTCCGGGAGGCCACGGTGAAGTGCTGCGGGGTAGCCGTGGAGATGCCGCGGGGGTATAGCCGGGTGCCTACTCCGACGATCGATCGATCAGTGAACACGGGAACCTTCCCGGTCTTGCCCGCCGTCCGGGTTGCCAGCCCGGTGGATGAGGCTGGGCGCACCGTCTGCCGATCAGGCCGGGAAGGGGCGGAGCCGTCGTAGTACTCCGAGCCGGGGAGAGCCCGGCACATGGGGAAGGACGGCAGCGAGATCGCAAGGGAGGGACTGCAATGTCCGAAGACACCGGGGTGGATACCCCGGTCACGTGGCCGTCGGTGCTCCGCGCCGAGGCTCGGGTACGGAAGATGCAGACCAAGCTGCACCGTTGGGCGGTTGCCGATCACGGCTTCCGGTTCGACGATGTGTTCAACTTCGTCTGCGACCCGGCCACCCTGGTGATGGCCTTCGATCGGGTCGCGGGCAACACCGGAGCCCGGACAGCAGGCGTTGACGGCGTTCGCGCCGCCGATGTCGAGGAGTCCGGGGTGACAGCGCACCTGGAGCAGATCCGTTCCGCGTTGAGGGCGGGGGCTTTCGAGCCGCTGCCGGTGCGGGAACGGATGATCCCCAAGATGGGCGGGAAGCTCCGCCGGCTGGGAATCCCGACGGTCACCGATCGGGTGGTGCAGGCCGCGCTGAAGCTGGTCCTGGAACCCATCTTCGAGGCGGACTTCCGTCCGTGCTCCTACGGGTTCCGGCCCAACCGGCGGGCGCACGACGCGATCGCTGAGATCCACCTGTTCGGCTCCCAGGGATATCGCTGGGTACTGGACGCGGACATCGAGGCGTGCTTCGACCGCATCGACCACACGGCCCTGATGGACCGGGTACGGGTGCGGGTGAAGGACAAGCGCGTGCTATCGCTGGTGAAAGCGTTCCTGAAGGCCGGGATCATGACCGAGCTCGGCGAGCGGAACGAGACCAACTCCGGAACACCGCAAGGAGGGATCCTCTCACCGCTGCTGGCGAACATCGCACTGTCAGTGCTCGACGACTTCGCCGTCGGACACTGGACGACGACGATGGCGACCCGGCAGGACCGCGAACGGCGACGGCGGCGGGGCCTGCCGACCTGGCGATTGGTCCGCTACGCGGACGACTTCGTCGTCATGGTCCACGGCACCCGTGAACACGTCGGAGACCTCCGCGATCAGGTGAGCGAGGTACTGGCCGGGATGGGCCTGAGGCTCTCCCCGGCCAAGACCCAGGTCGTTCACTTTGCGGACGGGTTCAACTTCCTCGGCTTCCGCATCGTCTGGATGCGGAAACGGGGAACGGACAAGTGGCACGTCTACACGTTCATCGCCGACAAGCCGGTCGCGTCGCTGAAACGGAAGATCAAGGCCCTGACCCCTCGGTTGTCGCATCTCGACTACAAGATCACGCTGATCCGGATCAACCAGATCCTGCGCGGCTGGGCCAACTACTTCAGACACGCGGTCGCCAAACACACCCTGGCTCGCCTGCACACCTTTGTCTGGTGGCGAGTGATTCGCTGGGTGATGCACCGGCACCGCATGACCTGGAGGGCCATCCAGCGATGGCTCCGGGATCCGCGAGGACACTGGAAGCCCATCCAACTGGAGGGAGTCAGACTGTTCAACCTCGGCAGCGTGTCGATCACTCGATACCGCTACCGAGGCAACAGCATCCCCAGCCCATGGCCGGACGCCCTGATCAGCCCTACCTCAACGGCATGATCTCGTGGAGAGCCCGGTGCGGTGAGAGTCGCACGCCGGGTTCGGCGGGCGGGCCGGGGAAACCCAAAGGGAGCAATCCCGTCAGGGCGCCCCGGCCCGACCCAACAACCTCACCCAGGCCGTCGACCGGGTCGTCCGCGCCCACCGCAGGTGCCTCAAGGACCGGTCCGAAGCCGAAGCCGTCGCGCAACCGCGCCCGCCAACCGATGGTGGGCAGGGCCGCCGCGCCGAGATGACCCGGCAACGGCACGCTGAGATCCACGCCCTGCGCGACCGCGGCGTCGGCACCACCGCGATCAGCGTGACGTTGAACCTCGACGGCAAGACGGTGCGCCGCTACCTGCGCGCGGCCACCGCCGACGAGCTGCTCACCGAGCTCGTCCCGCGAGCGCGTGAACTCGACGAACACGTCGCCTATCTCGCCGAGCGCTGGGAACAGGGCTGCACCAACGCGGCCCGGCTGACCACGGAACTGCGCGATCGCGGCTACCGGGGCAGCGAACGTTCCGTGCGCCGGCTGCTGCACACCTGGCGCGACTGCACGATCAAGCCGGCCGCCATGACGGCCATCTCGCCCAAGCCCCGGGAGGTGACCGGCTGGCTCATCCGGCCCGTCGCCGAACGCACCGAACCTGAACACGCCGACCTGGGCCGCATCCTGCAGCGATGTGAAAGCCTACGCACCGTCGATCGCCTGGTCAGCGACTTCGCCGGGATGCTGCGACAACGCCAGGGCCAGCACCTAGACACCTGGATCACCCAGGCCCAGGCCAGCGCAGTCCCGCAACTCGCCGGCTTCGCCGCTGGCCTACTCAAGGACTACGACGCTGTCCGCAACGGCCTCACCCTGCCCTGGAGCAGCGGCGCGGTCGAAGGCAACGTCTGCAAACTGAAAGCGATCAAAAGGCAGATGTACGGCCGAGCGAACTTCGACCTCCTCCGCCGCCGCGTCATCCTCGCCGAATAGCCGTCACGCCGAAGGAGCGATCACGAACTTCGTGCCAGAGCCACGAACAAGAGGCCGTTGACAGGGGTGACGGTTGACGGTCTTCTGCGGAATGAAGTTGCTCCGACGCGGCTGTCTGCTGTACTCCGGTCAAGGTGGTGTTCGTCGATATCCTGACCAGATGCGATCTTTCCGTGTGAGCCTCGGACCGCTGCTGCTATTTGCCCTCGTCGCCTGCTCGGGTCCTGACACGGCCGCGACCGCGCCTTCCTCGTCGCCGCCCGAGCCGCCCCGGCCCGGCCGGCTGATGCCGAGCGCCAACCCGTACACCGCTGACGGCCCCGCCATGACCACGGACTACGGCGCTCCCGGTACACCGCACGCGGAGATCATGTATAAGTTGCAGCAACAGGTGCTGAACCAGGCCGGCTCGCCGGCGCATACGTCCGTGACCTGCGACAAGAAGTTCTTGACCGGCAACGTGACGGCGAGGTGCACGGTGAAGTTCGACGACCTCGCGGTGCCGATGGACGTGACGGTGTCGATCGCCGACCAGTACATGACCTGGTCCGCCGTCGCCTCGGTCGGCGTGCTGTCCCGGTCGAACGTGGGTTTTCTGTGGAACAGCGAAGCAGCCAACAACAACGCCCGGCCGGGCACTGCGATGTGCGACGCCGCGATGCCCGACCAGGCGGTGTTCCCCTTCGGCGCGACGCCGTTCTACTGCTGGTACACCACAGAGTTGGGCACCGTGGTGGAAAAGCAGGTGTCGGTCGACCGGCGGGGCATCACCTTCGAGAATGCCTGACCATGAGGAGACTTCGCACGCCGCCGAGGGCGGAGTCGCTTCGCCGGGCGACGTCAGCCCATTGATGAATGCCCTTGCTTGTTCTTTAAGTGCGCCACGAGCGCGGAGGGTGAGGTCGATGTAGGGGATCTCATTTGACGCGGTGCTGTGCAGGAGATGAAGGTTTTGTGGCCCTTCGG
>NZ_JBFAKM010000046.1:0-51366 GCF_040655695.1 Polymorphospora sp. NPDC050346
GCCTAAGCGGAGCCACCACGGGAGGCGTCCCGCCTGCAAGCTGGCAGGCGTGGGCGGGGCGTTCTCCTTCACTGGGGGACACGCATGATACGCCACGCGAGCATGGCGTAGGTGTCCGAATTCCCGGGACCAGTTTGGCACACCGCATTCCGGCCCTGCCAGCTAACGCGCGACAGACCACCGTTCGGCGCAGGACTTTGCACCAGTACGTCAAGTTCGACCTGGGGAATCCACCAACCGTCAACGCTGCGGGTGGCGAGAAGCCGTCACCGGTGACCGTCAACGGACGCGACCAGTTCAAGGTCTCGACCACCGTGCCCGGCACGGCCAGGTCCTCACCGTCAGGGCCGGTGCCGTCCTGGTGCGCCAGTCCGAGCGTCGTCCAGATCAGCGCGTTGCAGCGGGTGTAGGCGATCTTGGAGGTGTCCGGGGCCGCGCGCTTGTCTCGCGTCACCTCGGCGACCTGTTCGGCGGCCGCGACCACGTCAGCAGAACGGAGGCTTCCTCTCCAAGGCTGCGCACGGCGCCGCCGGCGGCGTTGACTCCGCCGCATGAACCGGCGTCGTCGTAAGAACCCCGACCGACAGATGCCCATCCGGTTGTCGACCGGCCGCCAGCCGTAGACTCACGGACACGGCGGCCTCACGCCCGCCCGACTCCGAGCCGCAGGCGCCCACGCCGTCGGTGGCGACCGAGGACAAGCCGTCCATGACGCAGCGTGGGTCCTTCCGTGAAGACCTTCTTTCGCGGAGGGCGTGGGGCTCCGTCGGAGGACATCATGGGCAAGCGCAACCGTGGGCGTACCCGGGCCATCCGAGCCGAGATGGCGCAGACCGGAGAGAACTACACGAGGGCGGCGGCCGCGGCCGGCGGCAGGCCCGCCAAGCTGCCGGGCCGGGCTCAGTCCGATGTGGTTCGAGACCACATCGTTCGCCTCCTGGAGGAGAACGCTCGCCGGAACGCGAAGTACGACGAGCACCTCGATGAACTCGAACGCCTCGGTCACCGGTTCGTTGACGGCGGACAAACCGGCCACGACACCTGGGAGATCAGGGACTGGCCCAGCGGCGAACTGATCGCCAAAGGCGACGGCGGCTACGAGGGCTACGACGCCGCAGTGGCAAGGCTCGACCCGGACGAGAAGTGGCTCCACATCGATCACGTAGGCACCGACATCCCGTGGCTCGACGTGGACACCGCGGGATTGCCCGGGGGCCTCGGCGAGGCCATCGAACAATGGGTCAACGGCCACGCCACCGATGAAGAGATCGCGGAGTTCATCGGCTGGCCGGTCGACAAGGTCAAAGACCATCGGTGACCTCGGTGAGGGCCAGAGGAGACGGCACCTGACAGGCGGACAGGCGTGGTGCGAGTTGGTCGAAGGCCTCGCGATCCTCGCCCACGCTTAACCACGACGAAAGCCCGCTGCACTGTGAGCCCGGCGAGTTGACTGTCTGCGCCCAGCCGGTCGGGATCGCGGTGCCCGACCTGGACCGGCTGGCGGAGATCGGCCTCCATGTCGCCACCGATGAGGAGACCTTCCGCTCGACCCGGTTCGGCAGCTCCTGAGCATCAGCCGCCAGTGTGGCCGGGAGCGGGGTCATGGGGGCTGCGTTCCCGGCCGATCCGTTCCTGAACGAAGCTGTCGCAACCCACTGAACTGCCGGCGACGCTCAACACCTGCTGCCCGGAGCGGGGGCCGAAACCACCGTGCAACACCTCGCCAAGTTCATGCCTCCATAACTGATCTTATGGAGGCACAAAAAGTCGTACCCCGGCCGTAGCCTGACGGCCGGCCAGACACCTCCAAGGAGGACCGATGCACACCGACGCCGAACTCGTGTTGGGCGCGCTGCTGGCCGCCCAGGCCGACGGGGACGACACCGGCATGCGCCAGATCGCCGACCACGTCACGCCGGCGACCCGCGCCGAGATGCTCGACCTGGTCGCGGCCGAGCTGACCGACCGCACCCTGGCCCAGATCGCCGACGCCGACCAGATGGCCACCCTGCTCCTGGCCGGCAGCGTCTACTCCCGGCTCGACCGGCACGACCCGCTGATCCGGCACCAGGTTGTCCACCCGTACCGCCCGGTCGTCGACGCGCTGCGCTGGGAGCTGGGCGACCGCGCCGCCAACGCCTTGCGCTGCTGGTAGCCCCCTGCCACCGACCACTGAAGAGAGACGCTGTGACCTTCCAGGACTTCAACATCGTGCCGGTGCGCTACGAGGGCGGCTCCCTCGATGGCACCGTCAACGAGCTTGACCATGCCGAGCACGAGTTGCGCGAGGAACTCGACAGCGGCGCCTGCTGGGACTGGACCCCGGCCACCGTCGACAGCACTCGTGAGGACGTGATCGAGCGGTACCGGCTGGAACACCGGCCGGGCGATGGGTGGGTGTACGTGTACACCGGCACGTTCGAGCGGCCGGTGGAGGACCGCAACTTCACCGCCGAGTTCGTCGGCGGCCCCCGCGACGGGCAGAGCACGGTCTTCCTCGGCAGCATTCGCCAGCGCCTGGCCCAGGCCACCTGGCTGTTCCCCGGCTACCGCCTGGTCCACGACGGACCGGACCCTCTTACCGGCTGGCAGATGCGCCACGACCCGACCCCGGCCGTCGACGAGCAGAGCGGGGATCAACGGTGAGCCAGGCCCGGATCGCGTCCGACTGGATCGACCAGCTCGTGGGGGACCTGAAGCGTTCTGTGCCGGGGATGGTGCTGCTGGCGCTGGACATCACCGTCGACGGCGCGCTGGCCATCGGGGTCCTGCGGGTCCCGCTCGATGCCCGTGCCGGCTGGCACGGCCCTCGGATGCTGCTGGCCATCCTGGATGCCGCCGACGCCCGCGGCCTGGACGTGGTCTGCACCCCCACCGGTGAGTACGGAGCCAAGCAGTCGGCGCTGGTGCGGGCCTTGGGACGGGTCGGGTTCCGCCCCGTCGTCGATGATCCGTCCGGCCACACCATGCGCCGCCCCTCGCCCAACCCACGGATGGACGGAACCTGGTGAGCGAGAACGACGTGGCGGCCGCCGTCCCGAAGGCTCGTGGCCGTAAGAAGGAACCGAAGCCCAAGCCGGCGCCGACCGACCTCGGCCCGATCCAGGTGCTGGGGCACACCGGGCTGGCCGAGTGGCAGTGGGATGCCGGCACCGCGGCCGGGCTGATTCCGCCGGCCGACCTCGGCGGCCGGTGGTCGGTCGCCCTGGCCGACCAGGTCGCCGCCCGCCGCGACGAGATCGTGGCCGTTGTGGGTACCGAGGCCCCGATCGGCGGGCACCGGGCCGCCGAGCGGCTGGCCAGCCGTACTGGTCTGGACGTCGAGAAGTGGGACGTGGAGGCTCTGGCCGACGCCGGCGCGTTGGCGGTCGCCGGCTGGTACAAGGAGTGGCCGTTGTGGGACTGCCGGGCCTTGGACGCGGTCGACGTCGACCAGCTCGGCGCGGTGGTGGCCGAGCGGCAGGCGTGGATCGCCGCGAGCGTGAGCAAGTGGGATGCGCCGGCGTACCTCGGGTGGCGGCGCGACGAGTTCGAGCGAGTCGTCAAGGAGCGCGGGCTGCGGCCGGGCCGGCAGGACCGGTACGCCAAGGCCGACCTAGACGCGCTCGCCGGCGACGAGGACCTGGTCGAGCAGGTGCGCCAGGATCGGTTGCTGATGAGCCACCAGGCCGCGCAGCACCTGGAGATGCGGACGACCGACTTTCGGTACCTCGTGGCCAGCGATCTGCTGGCCCCGCGCAAGCACACCTCGGTGGAGGTGAGCCGGTACCGGTCGGTGAGCGTGCCCCTGTACCGGGTCGGTGACCTGGAGGCGCTGCGCGAGCACCCGGCGATCGACTGGGAGGCCGTGCACGCGGTCAAGCCCGGAGCCCCGTCCCCGCTGCGGGAGCTGGCCCGCCGGCCGGTCGACCGGGCCGCCGTGGTCCGCCGGTGGGTGGCCGAGCTGGGCGACCGGTACGGCATCGAGGTGTGGGCCTGGTTCCACCCCGGCGCCGGCCGCTGGGAGGTCGACTGGGAACGCGTCGACGGCGCTCCGACCGAGAAAGAGGTCCGCAAGGCGATCGCCGCCCACCCGTACCTCAAGGAGCACCGGCACGAGATCGCGGTGGCCACCGACGCCGGCGCGGCGATCCGCTGGGCCCGGGCGATGCGCGAGCCCGGCGCCGCCGTCATCCTGGACACCGAGACCACCGGCCTGGCCGGCTACCTCGTGGAGGTCGCCGTGGTCGACGCCTGCACCGGCCAGACGCTGCTGGACACCCTGGTCGCTCCGGGCTGCGAGATCGAGCCGGAGGCCCGCTGGGTGCACGGCATCACCGACGCCGAACTGGCCGATGCTCCGACCTTGGCCGAGGTTCTGCCCCGGCTGCTGGAGGTCACCGCCGGCCGGACGGTGCTGGCGTACAACGCCGAGTTCGACCACGCCGTCATCTGCCGGCACACCAGCCGGGACGGCCTGGACCCGGCCCACCTCGGCGACTCCGGTGTGTGGGCGTGCCTGATGGGCCGCCGCTCCGACTGGCAGCTCGTCCGCCGCTGGCTCCCGCTCGGCGGCGGCCACCGGGCCCGCGGCGACTGCGAGACCGCGTACGACCTGCTGTGCGCGATGACGGCGCCGGCGTCCCCGCCGAAGGCGGCCCAGCGGTGACGATCAAGATAAGGATCGTCGCGGCCGACGCCGACCAGCTCGACGCGGCCGCCGTCGCCATCGGCCAGGTCCTGACCATCACCAGGGAGAGCCGACCTCGGGCCCGCCGTTCCGGCGACGGCGTCAGCCTCTACCTCGATGTCGAGCTGCCCCCGCCAGCCACCACGGACGGTGCCCGATGACAGGCGCTCTCACCGGCGAGCTGCTGCCCGCCGTACCGCCGTCGCCGGACCCGGCGACGACTACGACCGCTGGCGGCGAGCTGCAGCGGCTGCTGGCCGAATGGCTGATCGGCTACCGGGCGGCGAACACCCGCGCCGCGTATGCCGGCGACCTGCAGCACTGGCTGACGTTCCTCGCCGATGCCGGCGTCGACCCGCTGACCGAGGCCCGCCGCCTGCACACCCACGCCTGGCTACGAGCCCAGGAGGCCGCCGGGGCGGCGACCGCCACCCGGGCCCGCCGCCTGGCGGCCGTGTCCGCGTTCTACGCCTGGATGATCGCCGAAGAGTTGTCCGACCGGGCCAACCCGGCCGCGATCGACCCCAAACGCAAGCCCCGGGTCAACCCGCACCGCACCACCACCTCCGGCCTGTCCCGTGAGCAGGCGATGGCGCTGCAGGCCGCTGCCGACGCCGACACCGGCCCGCAGGCGGCCCGGACCGCCGCGATCGTCGCGCTGCTGCTGTACACCGGTATCCGTGTCAGCGAGTTGGTCGGCGCCGACGTCGACCAGCTCGGCCAAGACCGCGGTCACCGGGTGCTCCGGTTCGTCGCCAAGGGCGACGACCCGCACCTGGTCGTGCTGCCGCCGCCGGTCACCCGCCGTCTCGACGCCTACCTCGCGGGCCGGGCGGACCTGGCCGGCGACCGGCTACCGGTGCCCGTCGGTGGTGCCGGCGCCCGGGTACGTCGGCCGCTGGTCGTCACCGACAGCGGCCGACGCCTGGACCGCGGCGCCGTCTGGCGGCTGCTGCGCCGGCTGGCCAAGACCGCCGAGATCCCCGTTGTGATGAGCCCGCACGTGCTGCGGCACACCTGCGCCACCCTCGCCCGCGACGCCGGCGCCCGCCTGGAGGACATCCAGGACCAGCTCGGTCACGCCGACGCCCGCACCACCCGCCGCTACGACCACGGCGGCGCCCGACTCGACCGTGCCCCGGCCTACACACTCGCCGGATACCTGACGGCCGGATGACGACTGCGGTCGATGCGTGTGTTGGGGGTGAATCGGTTCCGGTGGAGCCCGGAGGTCTGGTGGACAGTGGTGTCGGACGGGCCAGTTACGGTGCTGCTACGGGGGGCTCGGTCCATCGAGCCCGATGGGGAGATGGGCAAGGACTTTGGACAGAGAAACCGAACTCGGCGCGTTCATGGCGTGGCTGGAGGAGCGTACGCCGGGGAACCGCGAATTCATCGATGTCGAGGGGTTTCGGGGACGCGAAATTGGCTTCGACCTGGTCAAGGAGAGCGAAGCCTACGGCCTGGTGGAAGTCGTATTGACGTTCGGCCGCTGCATCGCCAGGATCCTGCCTCCCGGCCGGCGGCTCGCCGCCCAGTACCGGCAGCGGCTGAAAGATCCCCGGTGGCGGATTCCGGCCGCGCGTACCAGCCTGCTGCTCTGGCTCTACCGGCAGGATCTCGAAGGGGTGGAGTACCCCGTCACGAGCGACATCCTGCGCGACGATGAGTCGCTGTACCTCGGCGAACGTCTCACCGAGACCGAGATCGACCGGGCCGCCGGTTACCTGTACGAGAAGGGCCTCATCGAAGGGACGACGACCGGTGAGACCCGGGGGCCGGTACGGGCCCGGCTGACTGCCCAGGGCCAGGAGTGCGTCGAGCGCAATGATGGAGACGTGGTGGCGTACCAGCGGGACCAGCGGCGTGCAGCGACGGTCAACAACATCGGCACGATCAACAACCACGGCGGCGCTCTCGCGGTCGGCAGCAGCGGGTTCACGCAGAACGTCGGCATCGACCCGACCACGCTGGCCCAACTCGTGCAGACCATGCTCGACAGCCTGGACACCCTTCGGATGACCGACGCGGCCCGGACCGAGGCTCGGACCGAACTCGAAGCGGTGGCGCAGGAACTCGAACAGACCGACCCCGAGGAGGCCCGCGTCAACACCGGGCTCGGTCGAGCCGTGCAGTACGTCATGGACGCCGGCCAGCCGGTCGTCACCGCACTGCTCATGCAGATTGCCCGCGCCGGTGGCCTACCGACCGCCTAGCAAGGGGCGGCGGACTCGAGTCGGGCAACCTTGGCCGCGATCTTCGGCAACCGTGCCACGGCAGATCGGCCCGGAGCCGTACGGCTCCGGGCCGATCTGCCGTCTCGGACAGCCGTACCGACTCTCGTTGGGCTGCCGATCGCCGCAGACTCGAACGGCAAGCATGGCCAGGTGCTGATCCAGCACAGGACCCTGTCCGATCCGCTGGCGAATCGCATTCGGAGGTAGGGAACAGGGTCGAGTACCCGAGGCCGTCCGGCCGGTGGAACGCCCCAGCTCCGGCCGGCCCAGAGGCGCGTCCTGTTTCCGAGACGTTAGGCGGCCGCGCCCGCTACGGTTTCCCGACCACGTGGGCTCGGTCCGTCGAGCCCCGACAAGATGGAGCAGTACATTGGATCTGGAATCGGAAATTCCCAGGTTCCTGGCGTTCATCGCCGACCAGCCGACCCGGGCTGGCGAGGCCGTCGACGTGAGCGCGTACCGAGGGGACGAGGATCACGCGTACGAGCTGGTCAAGCTGTGCGCTGACCGCAACTTGGTTCGGAACCTGTCGTCACACGACGCGCCGGCCGCCATCCTCACCCTTGCCGGCCGCGACGTGGTCGAACGGTACCGGCGCGACCTGGCCGACCCGGTCAAGCGGGCGGCGGCAGCGCGGACCGGGCTGCTGCGCTGGCTCTACCAGCAGAAGGCCGCAGGCGCGCACTACCCCATCACGACGCACGTCCTGCAGAGCGAAGAGTCGATGTACCTCGGAGAGCGGCTGACCGAGGACGACATCGACCGGGCGGCCGGCTACCTGCACGAGCAGGAATTCATCAAGGGCACCCGCAGCTCCGGTATGCGCGGCCCGCTTCGAACGGAACTGACCAGCAAGGGCGAGGACTGCGTCGAGCAGTACGGAGGAAACGTGACGGCGTACCAGCAGGGCAGCCAGGGCCGGAGAAACACCAACACCTTCAACTTCGGGCCGATCACCAACAACGGCGGCGCGATGGCGGTGGCCAGCGAGGGCTTCACCCAGAACACCACCGTCGGCGTCGACCAGGACGGCATCGCCAAGCTCGTGCAGACCCTGCTCGACGGGCTCGACAAGCTGCAGTTGACCGACGAGGCCAGGGCGTCCGCGCGGGCCGAACTCGAAGCAGTTCAGCAGGAAGTCCAGCAGCCGCAACCCAACCCCGGCCGCATGACCGCCGGGATCAGCCGCGCCGTGAACTACTTCATGGAGGCCGGCAAGCCGGTCGTCACTGCAGCGTTCATGCTCATCGCAAGCGGCTACGGGCTCCCGCCAGCGGCGTAACACCCTGTCCGCGACGATGCCCTGCCGGGTCCACCGCAACCGGCGGGGCATCGTCGTGCGAAGATCGCCGTCTTCAAGCTTCTGATCTTGCACTGGCAGGTACGGTCCGCCGTCCGACGAGCGAAGGCGAACCCTGCCCAGCGGCCAGTGCTGGTCGACCGCAACGCCAGATACATCGAGAACGGAGAAGGCGTGGACGGAGAAGTCTGGGGCGAGGCGAGCGTGACCTACCCCGACTGGAAGGGCACGGCGCAGCTAGACGAGCGTTTGACGGTTCCGTGGGAGGGGCTTGCGCAGACGGTCGGGCTCGACAGTGACCAGTGGCAACTGGTCGGGTTCAGCATCGGCGGCGGTGAGCATGGGTACGAACTGCGGGTGGTCGCCACACCTCGCGACGTGTGGGAGGAGGGCAAGCTCGATGATGATGCCGAGATCGAGGTAACGGAGTTCCTTGTCCACGATGTCGACCCGCTCGCCATCCTCCAGCGGATGACGCACATGTTCGAGCTGAAGATGCGGATTCGCGTGCTCGACGGCCGCCAGATTCGCGTCCGGGCCTTGTCCGACCTTCCTTCGGAGAAGTTCGTAGACGAGATCTTCGGACCGCAGGAGGACTAGCAACAGGTACGCCGCTGACAGCTCGCACCCCGCCGATCGGAGAAGTGCGTCGGCCCGGAACCGTGAGGGTTTCCGGGCCGATCTGCGTCCGGCCCGGCCTGTTGTGTTGCCGTTTGGTGTGGACCCGATCGTCAAGGCGCCGTGGCGTGCCTGTCCCGAATGTTCACACGTCTTGTGGGTTCACACGTCGGCCCGTCAACGAGCACTTGGGCGCCGCCGAGCCCGGGGCCTGCGACCCTTACCCGACGCCCATCGAGCGAAGGAGAACCGATGCGCCGCCCCAACTTCCGGATCGCGTGCTGCCTGTGCGGCAAGCCCGTCCCGCTGTCCTCGGACGCCTACCTGCTCGACGAGGAATGGCAGCGCCGGTACCCACGGATGGTCGGCACCCTGGCCTGCGGTCACTGCACCGTCAGTGACGACTACTACTGGACCTGTCGCACATCCGGCGACGCCTTCGTGGACGGCCACCGGCCATCGGTCCGCCATCCTGCGGGCAACTGCCACGACTCCTGGAACCACATTCAGGCCCACGGCACGCACGTCGCCATGGTGATGTCGAGCCCGTGGTCCGGCCTGCTCCAGGGGGCCGAGGAGTACCTGCGCCACACCAGCCGGCGCCCCGGGCTGAACCGCGACGTGGCCCGCGACCTGCGGGCCGTGATCGAGCGATGGGACGCTCAGCAGGCGAACCACTGAGGTAGCCGGTTGCGGTCCGGCGCGCATCTCGCATGAGCCGCCACCCGGTCGGCCCGAAGCCCACGCCTGCTGACAGCCTCGCGATCGATCCGCTGACAACGAGGCGGCCGCTTCCGGCGCCTCGCACTGACAGACGCGGTCCGCTGCTGACAGATCGCTGTCGGGTGTCGCCGTCGCGGTGTTGGGTTGCCGATTGGTGTGGACCCGATCGGCAACCCGTGACAGCGTATTAGCCCAGTACAGGGCCACTGTCCGACCTGTCCGCCGTCAGGCGACTGACACAGTCTGTGTCACCGGTGGTGGCGCCATAGGGGTGCTGTGGGAGGTCGAGAGCCGGTGGCGGGCAGGAGCTCCAGGTCGTTCGTGGACCGGCTGCGTACCTCGGGCGGCCCGTCGCACGACCTGCTGGTCCTGTTGGACACGCACAGGGTGATGACCACCGACCAGTTGGCCCGGGCGACCGGCGCCCCGGTGCGGACGGTCCGGTACCGGTTGGAGCGGCTGCGGGAGGCCGGGCTGGTCGACGCGGTGCGGCCGGGCCGGGAGTCGGGGTCGGCGCCGCGGCACTGGTGGCTGAAGCCGACCGGTGCCCGCCTGATCGCCGGTACGGCGGTCGGGCAGGGCCGGGCGCCGTCCGGCATGTTCGTCGCGCATCAGGCGGCGATCGCGCAGGTCTGGTTGGCGCTGCGAGACGAGGGGCCGGCGGCCGGGCTGGTGCTGCGGGACTGGTGGGTGGACCGGGCCGGCTGGCAGGAGTGGGAGGCCCGCCACGGCTACGGCAGCCGGCGGCGTCGGATCACGCCGGACGCGGTCGCCCTGGTCGACGTCGACCACGCCGGCGTGGTCGGCACCGCCGCGGTGTTCATCGAGGTCGACCTCGCCAGCATGACCCAGGTGTTGCTGAAGGAGAAGGTCGGCCGGTATCTGGCGTACGCCACCGATCGGGCGTGGGACGGTGTGTGGCCGCACTGCCCGCCGCTGCTGCTGCTGACCACCACCGCGAGCAGGGCCGCCACGTTCGTCGCGGCCGCCGGGAAGATGCTCGCCGAGAGCCGTCGGGGGAACGTGGTGTACGGCGGTCAGGCCGGCCGGGACATCGCGGCCGCCGAGGCCCTCGTCGTCGCCGCCTGCGGCCTGGTCCGCGACCCGGACACGGCCACAGGCGACGACGTCGTGTGGATGCTGCCCCAGGAGGAGGCGGCGCTGGTGTCGCTGCCCGAACTGCTGGCCGAGCGGATCGAGGCGCAGGCCCGCGCCCGGCACTGGCTGGCCGAAGCCGACGCCGCCGCCGAACGGGGACGGCTCGTCGACGAGCTGCGCGCCGTCGACACGGGCGAGGTCGGCCGGCTCCTGGCGGCGCCGGCCGCCGCCACGATGCTCGAGTACCTCGCCGGCTCCGACCCAGGCCGGCTCGTCGACGAGCCCGAACTCGCCGAGATCCTGCTCGCCTGGTGGACCGACCGCGACGACGTCGCCGGCGACCGGTTGCGGCGGCTGCTGACCGACCGGCACGCCCGGGAGTGGGCCCGCCAGGTCGACGTGCTGCTGGCCGCCGTCGACGCCCGCGGCGACGAGCCCCGGCTGTGCGCGGCCGCCACCAGGCTGCTGCGACACCAGTTGTTGTCGCGCATCGAAGTCGACCTGCTCGGCACCCCGCTCGGTCGGACCCGCGCCCAGCTCCAGGCCGATCTACTGGACGGCTACCACGCCGACCGGGACGCCGGCGTCGCCGCGACGTACGCGCGGCTGTCGTGGCGGGCCCGGCGGGCGACCAGCGTCGAACAGCTCGCCGGCGAGCACGACCAGGAGCACCTGCTGGTGTGCGACGTCTGCCGGATCGTGACCCGCCGACCGGCGCCGGGGGAGTGGCCACCGGAGGAGTCCTGCACGTACTGCGGCGGCGGCGAACCGGTGCCGTACGAGCGCCACGACCAGGTGCCCACGCTCGATGCCCTCGTCGACGAGCTGCGCGCCGTCGCCGGCGACCAGACGCCCGCCGCGGACCCGCTCGTCGACGGGCTGCGGGCCGCTGCCGAAAAGGGCCACCAGGCGGGAGCAAGCTAAAGCACAACTAGTAGTTAGCGGCTGAGGCGGCCTGTTGCCGACCCGGATGCGGCGTCGGTCGGGGAGGTGCGGAGACGATGTGGAAAATCGATGCGACGTCAGGGAACGAAACGACGGCGGCTCGTCGTGAGGAGGGCATGACAGCGGCCAACACCACCATGACGGATGAGATCATGAGCACCGACTTCGACGATCCGCTTGACGAACTGCTGGACCCGACTCACGAGGACGCGTCGCCCGACGAGTACCCGCGGCTGACGAACATCTCCACCGGGTTCATGTACCGCGCCGTGGTCCGGGCACAGGATCCCGCACCGCCGGAGTACGTGACCGTCCCGCTACCCGTCCGCTTGGAGGATCCGAGGTCGACTGTTGCGGTGTCGCAGTGGAACAGCTTGTGGGAGTCCGCGCAGTTCCGCCGACGCTTCTTCGACGAGGAATCCCTTCCGGCGCCCCTGTACAAGGTGGCCGACCGCGGCGACCTGAACGTGGTCTTCGTCCCGCGTACCCGTTCGAGGTACTACGAGTACGCCCCGCTGTTCCACCTGCTCCCGAAGTCCGCCCTACAGCGACACGGCTTTCCGTTGTTGCGTTGCGGGGACTGGCCGTTCTCGGTCCAGTTGACCGACATCGACGCGTACCTTCCGGCTGACTTCGAGACCCGGCTGTCGCGGGCCTGGGCCGGCGCCGTATGGCGACACCTCATGCCGCAATACAAGTCCCCGATCAGCGGGTTTACGAAGGACGATCCGATCCGGCTGCTCGCGCACAATCTCGACTTCTGGATCCCACCGGTTACCGAGGTGATCCAGGACATCCTGCGGGACTTCCCGGAGGTGGACAAGGGCATCACCCCCGGCGCCGTGCACCTGCAGGACGGTTCCGTGCTGGAGGGAGCCGTGGCGGCGAATCCCCGTATGGGGGGAGACGTGTGGCGGGGCGAAGAGGAAGCTGCGGATGTCGTGCGCTGGACGGTCGATGCCGCTGACGCTGATGGCCGGCTGCGCGGCATCCTCGACGCTGTGCGTTCGCACCGCTGCGAGGACGACTTTTCGTCCCGGTGGACCGGTGCCCGCGAGGATTTCGAGCGCAAGCTGTACAGCAAGCGCTCGAAGGTGAAAGTCCGGTTCGTCGAGCTGACCGACACCATCCCGGTGCACGGGCCGGAGACGGAGGTCGTCGGTCGAATGCTGTGCGGCGACTTCCTGGCGCTGCTCGACGAGCGCGACCGTACGGTAGTCGTCCTGCTCAGCAGCGGCGTGACCAAGCTGACCGAGGTCGCGGACATCATGGGGTACCGCAACCACAGCGCCGTCTCGAAGCGCCTGGACAAGATCCGTCAACAGGCTGCACGCTTCTTCGGCTGACGACACGATGGTCGGAGCAAGTTAAAGCGTAACTAGTAGTTAGCGGCCGGGGCGGCCGTTGCGGGCGGGTGGCTGAAGCCCTGGACGGCTCCCGGTTGAGCCGTGGTCAGATCGGCTTGCCGCAGTGGTAGCAGCACCTCTCGGCGTCGTCTGGCGGGTCGAAGGGCAACCCGGGATTAGCCAGACGTAGGGCCGCCTCGGTGGACTGACAGTCGTCGGCGCAGCGCCCGTCTGGGCCGGTCGGGCGGCGCGGCGGAAACACCGTGCACCGGGTGTACCGGTAACGGGGATCGTGGTCGGCGGGATCGGTGCAGCCGTTGCCGCACGGCCAGTCCCGAGCGGCGCTCGCGCAGAACACGCAGTCACGGCTGTCACGGCCGTGCGGACACCGGCGCCGGGCCGGAGTCGCCCCGTCGCCACCCTCCATGGCTGTGACCGTACGACACCTGATCGACGCTCACGGATGACCCTCGTTGAGGTTCAAGACGTGAGACGGCTCGACCGGGGCGTGGTCACGGACCGGCGGAACCCGACCGGACAACCTCCCGTGAGCACTCCGGCCGGGCCCACCGGTACGGCGTGCCGCCACTCGTGGGCGGGGGTGTGGCGACACCGCATCACTGAAGGTAATCGAATGTTTTCGACACGTCGATAGCCTGTTGTCCCCTTTGGGCTTTCATCAAACGAAAGGATCCTTCGTTTGATGAAAGCGGCCGGCAGTCAGGCGGGCAGCGCCGACACCTGTGGCCGGGCGGGTAGCGGCGAGTGCGTACTCGATGCAACCCGCCACGGTGTGATCAAGTTATGGCTCCTGTTACAGGAGCGCGGCCGACCGGGCGCGGTCGGCGGGCCAGGAACGGGCGCCGGCGAGGCGGCCGACGGGGGTGGCCGGGGCGCCCGGCTGCCGCACCGCTCCCGGTCCTCGGCGCGGGGCGCCTGCGGGCCGGGACCGGCTTGCCACCGGTGCGCCTACACCAGCCCGGCCGCGACCAGACGGCGGGCGTGCCGGGCCAGCGACGGCCGGTGCAACGCCGCCCGGCGGAGGTCTTCGATCGCGTCCGCCAACGCGTTGGCGGACGCGCAGTGGCGCGGCCACCAGCGGCCCAGCAGCGGCGTCACCGCAGCGACGACGACGTCCAGGTCGACGTCGTCCGGCAGCCCAGCGAGCACGCCGGCGACGTCGTCGACCAGGCCGAGCACGTCACCGTCCGCGTCACCCAACGGCCGCCCGGTACGCCGCCACGCGCCGGCCAGCTCGACCACCGCGGCGGCCGCCGCGCGGACCTGGTCGACCAGGTCGACGTCGCGCACCGCGGCCAGCCTCCGCACGCCGGCCGCCGCCATCTCCGAGTCGAATGCACCGCCCACGTGCCAGAGCGTAGGCGCAACAGGATCGACCGGGCGGTCGGGCCGCCAGGGCGGGGCACGCGGTATGGGCGTGAGCTTCGAGGCGGCCGGCGTCGCGACGAAGAAGTTGTCGACCGGTGTTGCCGGGGCGTTGCCAGCGGTCTGACGTGCTGCCGCACGTCGACCGGCCGGCCGGAGATTCGGAAGCCTCCGGGGAAGCATCGGGGAAAGCTCCCGGGGAAGCACTAGGCGTACCTGCAGTACGTGCGTCACTGACGTTTCGGCCGTCAAGCGGAGCAAGATATGCGGTTGCTAAGCAACCCGCCGCTGTTGGCGGACTGAGTGCCGCCCGACCACTTGTCTGCGGTGGCCGGTTGAGAGGCATGCTGGCGGTCGTGAGTTCCGTTCAACGACCTGTGGTGCTGGTGAGCCGGAGCCGTACGGGTAAGCGGGCGATGGTGTCGGTGGCGAGCGTCCCCGAGCTGTTGTCGATGTGGGCGTACGACCTGAACGGCGATGTCGATCCGGCCGCTGTGCCGCTCCGGTCTCGGACGCGGGTGTGGTGGCGGTGCTCTGCGGGACATGTCTGGCAGGCGATGGTGTCGAGTAAGACCGCCGCTCCTGGGCGGTGTGGGCGATGCCCACGGACTCGCCATCCGGTGTTGAGCGTTGGTCGCCCGGATCTTCTCCAGGAGTGGGCTGCTGATCTCAACGGGGACCTCGATCCGGCGGCGGTCAGGTGCGGATCTGTGGTGCGGGTGTGGTGGCGGTGTCTGGTTGGTCATGTGTGGGATGCCCGGGTTGACGTTCGTGCGCTTCGCGGTCGTGGGTGTCCCACCTGTGCTGGCGGTCGACGGCCGTCGCCCCGCCTGCCAGATGCGTCGGCGTGGCTAATGGTCGAGTGGGCCCACGACCTGAACGCCGGTCTGGATCCGTTCGCCTTGTCGGCGAGATCGGGGCGGAAGGTGTTGTGGCGGTGCCAGCAGGGCCATACGTGGAGGCAGGCGGTGTCGGACCGTACCCGCGGTCGGGGCTGCCCCGCGTGCTTCGCCACCCGCGGCGAACGCGAGGTGGAGGTTCTTGTCGCCGTCGCGGCGGCGACGGGACTGCGTTACGACGGGCATCCCGCGCCGGCACCGCCGGTGCGCGGACTGCGCGACCTGGTCGACAGCGAGCGTCGGATCGTTGTGGAGTACGACGAGTCCGGGCACCGATACAACGTCGAGCGTGACCGTCGGTTGACCGCACAACTGGAGGCTGCGGGATACCTCGTGCTCCGGATCAGGGAGCACGGCCTGCCGTCGGGCGGTGGGACGACCATCGACGTGCACAGTCAGGACGATCCCGCTGTGATCGGGCGCCGGGTTGCCGTCGCCTTGGCCGCGGCGGGCAGAACACCACGGCCGACTACCGCTTCGACCGTGCCAGCGGTACCAAGGCAGAGTCCGCCACCGATGAGCCAACGAGCGGTCTACCCCGACAACGCCATCTTGGCGGCGTGGTTGCCGGCACCGTCAGGACCTCCCCCAACGTCGGTGAGGGTCAGGCTCCAGAGGGCGTTGACCGAGCTGCTGCACGAGGGAGTGCCGCTGGCATCGGGGCAGCTGAGAGCCCTTCTTGTCGCACGGACCGGGGCCTCACGCTCGTACGCCGGTCAGGTGCTTCGCCAGGCACGCCGCGCCCATGGCAGCCGGTTGCCCACGGTGGGCCGATGACCGGGGTCAGCGAGCGGCTGGTGGAGTCGCCGTGCGGGTGGTGCGGGCGCGCGATCACGCAGCCCGACCGGGGCCGGAAACGGACCTACTGCGACCGGTCGTGCCGGCAGCGGGCGTACGAGGTGCGTACCGCGCGGCGGCGTCTGGACGTCGACGTCGACGCCGGCCGGGTCCGGCTGCAGCCGGCCGAGCGGGTGGTCGAGCGGGTCGTCCAGGCCCGGGTGCCGACGTCGACGGCGCGGTGGGAGTCGCTGCTGACCGAGCTGGCCGCGCAGCTGCACGACGGCCGGATCCCGGCCTGGGACCGCGACCGGATCCGGGCCGCGCTTGCCGGCGTGACCGCCGAGCTGGAGCCGGCGCCACCGGTTCCGTCACCCGTCCGGCCGGTGGTCGACCCGGCGGCCGAGGCGGTGATGGCGGCGGCCGGCGACGGGTCGGTCTCGACCACCCTGACGAGGCTGGCCGCCGACGTCGGGCTGCCGGTCGACGCGGTCCGGGCCGCGCTGGCCGACCTCGCCGCGGCCGGCCGGGCGCGGCTGACCCGGCACGGCGCCGAGGTCGACGTCGATGTCCTGGTCGACCACGCCCGGTTCGCCGTCGACCTCGCCTGATCTGCGTTTACATCTGTCATACACTCGGTGTGTGCCTGAGGAGACGTACGAGTTCGAGGACTTGACCTACGAGCGGTTGGACGCGGCGGGGATCCGCCCGTTGTCGGTGCTCGACGTCCTGCACGGCAGCCCACGGGTGCGCCGGCACATCGGCGCGGCGATGCAGATCGCCGGCCGCGACCGGGCCGGCACATGGATCGTGGTGGCGCTGATCGAGCGGGGCGGTGACGACCGGTACACGGTCACCGGTGCCCGCCAGCTCGACGCCGACGAGATCGCCGCGATCGCCAAGATGATGGAAGGGGACCAGTCATGAGCACGTTCGACGAGGCACTGGACAGCCGGGACTGGTCCGGTGCCGAGGTGGAGACCAACGAGTCGCGCGGCAGCGTGGTCCACTCGACCCGCATGTCCCGCGACCTGACCGAGCGGCTGTTCGCCGAGGCGGAGCGCCGCGGCATCAGGCCCAGCGTCCTGGTCCGCGAGTACGTGGAGGCGGGCCTGGCGGCCGCGGCCGGCAGCGAGACGGTCACGATCCGGCTCGACGTCCTGCACCGGGCGATCGACACCGCCGTCAAACGCGACGC
Organism: Polymorphospora sp. NPDC050346; assembly: GCF_040655695.1. Classification (NCBI taxonomy): domain Bacteria; kingdom Bacillati; phylum Actinomycetota; class Actinomycetes; order Micromonosporales; family Micromonosporaceae; genus Polymorphospora; species Polymorphospora sp. NPDC050346. The sequence goes on from NZ_JBFAKM010000046.1 coordinate 17,197, forward strand.
CGCCTGACCAGTTTCGGGATTTTCCGGAGCCCTCCACGCGCGCACGCGTGGAGGGCTCCGGCTTCGTGGGCGATCGGTTATTCGGCGGGCTTGCGGATGTAGGTGCCCTTGCCCTGGTGCCCTTCGATGAGGCCCTCTCCGCGCAGCGTGAGCATCGCTGAGCGGACGACGGTGCTGCTGACCTTGTACTGCCGTTGCAGTTCGGCACTGGACGGCAGTTGGTCGCCCGGTTTGAGGTCGCCGGAGGCGATCCGGGCGTGGATGTCGTCGACGATCCGCATGTACAGCGGCGTGATCATTGTGCGGTTACTCCCAGCTTGGCGGCTGGGCTGATTCGATCACGCGCCGTGGCGCAACTTCAAGCACATGGTGTCATGACCTGCTCGCGTTGGGTCGTTGACCTATAGCACTATGTGTCATAAGTTCGCCCCTGAGTCCGTGCGGTGACCGCCGCGGATTCCCAGCTTGGCGGCTGAGAATCTTGTGGGCTCCTGGCATGGCCCGTGGTCAGCCCGCCGGCGAGATGGCCCGGGCCATGCCGGCCGCGCCGTCTCGTGACCTCGTCCGGGGCGGCGCGTTGACGTTTGCAGGGAGAGGGACCGCGGTGCGTGAGGGACTGGTGCTGGTCGCACGGCGGCAGCTCGCCGCGCATACCCGGGTCGACGGCCGATGCCCGGCGTGTGACCGTCCGGTGGCCGGTCGGGGCTGCTGGTGGTGGGCCGACGCCTGGGGTGCGCTGGTGGCGTACGGGGTGCGGCCGTAGGAGTCGGGTCCTGTCGGAGGGGCGGGACTCGACGCGGCAGGGGCGGCGCCGGACCGGCGCCGCCCCTGCTCATATCCCCCGAGTGTTTCCCCTGGTCACCAACGGTAGATGTCGAACCCGGGGTCGTTGCCCAGTTCGTGGAAGTTGATCAACAGGCCCGTGTGGGTGTAGAAGTTCAGCGCGGAGAAGATCGCGAATCCGAGGCCGGCGAGGGTCCAGGACCAGTACATGATCTGCCAGGCGACCGCACGGCCACGTACGGCGGACGGGAAGGCGAGGCAGCCGAGCGCGGCGAGCCCGTACAGGCCGATCCCGAAGAACAGGTTCTCCAGGGCGGGCCACTGCCCGAACCGGCCTGTGATCGGCTCGGCTTCGGGGGCGCCGCCGACCGCCTCGAACCGCACGATCGCGGCGGCGCAGAAGACCAGGACGACGCCGAGCCACCAGATGATCCAGGTCGTCGGGACGAGCGCGGCGCGCATCCGGTTGGTGTCGACGACGTCGTCCTCGCCGGCGACGGGCCGGCCGGCGCGGGCGAGCCACCAGGTCGCTGAGACCAGGACCGCCGCGAGGATCAGCGACGGCTCCGAGAAGAGGGTGTCGATCCAGGACTTCTCGCTGTGCAGTGGGTGGACGATGGCGCTGATCAGCGCCAGGGGGTAGAGCACGAGGGCCAATGCGCCGAGCGCGGCGACCCAGCCCGAGCGCGACATCGAGTTGCGAGGCATGAGCAGCAGCGGTGCCTTGGCGCCGGTAACCAGCGCCCAGAAGCGCGGCACGAGCATCAACGCCAAGCCGGCGATCACGCCGATGGTCGTGTTGTACATGATCAGGGTGTTCATGGTGCTCCTGTCTCGCCGGCCCGGGGCCGGTGGCGATCAACGTGGTGACGAGATCGCCGGCGAGACCGACACGGCGCGGTAGGAGGCGGGCCGCTGGCGTTCCGGCACCGAGGGCCGGGCGGCGGGATCCGCGCGTGTCGTGATCACGTGCCGGTGATCGTCTCACCTCGGCCGGTGATCGCGCAGCCCCGCCACGCGGATGGCTGTGGACCGGTGACCCGCTGTTCGCCGGCGGCGTCGGCGACAGCCACGTCGGGCAGGGCGCCGGGGGCGTAGGCGACGCCGCTACCAGAGCGTTTGGCCTGGTACATCGCGGTGTCGGCGGCGCGCAGCAGCTCGCTCGCGGTGGTGTGTGTGCGGCCGGTGGCCCAGCCGATGCTGGCCCCGACCGCGATGTCGACGTCGTCGACGGCCAGCGGTGCGGTCAACGCAGCGAGCAGCAGCGCGGCGCACTCGTCGACGTCGGCGCCGGCGTCGACGAGGACGGCGAACTCGTCGCCGCCGAGCCGGGCGACCTGCGCGGCGTCGGGGACGGCGGTGCGTAGCCGGTGGGCGCAGGCGGTGATGACGAGGTCGCCGATGTCGTGGCCGTGGGTGTCGTTGACGGCCTTGAACCCGTCCAGGTCGACCAGGCCCAGGGCGAGCTGGCCGCGCCGGGTGTCGTCGTCGAGCAGGTCGAGTAGGGCGCGGCGGTTCGCCAGCCCGGTCAGCGGGTCGGTGTAGGCCAGGCGGGTGAGGTGCCGGGCCCGGCCGGCGGTGGCCAGCGCGGCGGCTAGGGCCTGCCCGAAGGCGGCGAGCCGCCGCCGGTCCGGACCGGCCAGCCCGCCGCCCAGTCGTAGCCAGGCCGGGCCGTCGAGCCCGGCCAGGCGCAGCACGGTGCCCTCCAACGCCGGCGCTGACGCCGGTCCCCGCTGGGAGAGTTCGCCGGCGGCCGCGTAGGCGTGCCGGCGGCCGGCCGGCGTCGGGTAGTCGACCTCAGCGTCGCAACCGAACAGGCGGGACGCGTGGACGGCGCCGGCCGCGGCGACTCGGTCGACGTCGACGTCGCCCAGCTCGGCGATCGCGGCGGACAGCCGCTCCCACGCCGCCCGGTCCCGGATCCGCCAGCCGTAGGCACTGTGGACGGCCAGCACCGACGGCGGTAACGCGGCCAGTAGTCGGCCGTCGACGGCGACCAGGGCCACCGCCACGACCGCGAGGACCAGGTCGACCAGCCGCAGCCCGGTCCGCAGGTCGGCGTCGGCGGCCGCGACCTGCCACCACCGCCGGCCGGTGGCCAGCGCGACCACCGGCGCGACCAGCGCCTCTTCGGTCACGGCGTAGACGGCGGCCGCGGCGACCAGGGCGACCAGCAGCCGCGGCCACACCTCCGGCGCGACATCGACCGCGTCCAGGTCCGGCCGCCAGCCCAGCCCGCACGCCACGGCGGCGCCGGCCGCCGCGCCCAGGACGTCCTTGCTCACGTTGAACGCGATCTTGTGTGGCTGGCGTTGGCGCAGCACCTTCGCCACCATCACGCCGGCCGCGGTCGTCAGGACCACCCACGGTGCCGGCAGCAACGCCACCGCCACCAGGACAGCGGCCGACGTCGCTGACAACGCCTGTTGTCGACGGGTCACGGCCACCGAACAGCCGGAAGCCACCGCGACCAGCGCCGCGACGACCACCAGGTGCAGGCCCGCCGCCGGCGACCACGACGCCGCCGATACTGCCCAGGCCACCGTCGCGACGCCTGCCGAAACGACGAGGCCGACCAGCGGCATCAGCCACCGGTCGGCCCTCGTCATCGCACCCCCACGCCCGGTCAGCAACCCCCCATCCGGCGGCTGCGTGGCGTCAGGATACCGTCACCATGAGCATCATTCAGATATTCGATACCAGGTATATCCGCAGCTCAGGCCCAATCATGCTCATTGCGTACATAGTGCGCCATGTGTCCCTCCCTCCCGCGCGGTCGCGGGCGAGGTTACCCACCTGAACGGCCTTGGTGCCCGTTTAGATGTCCTTTGGGATTTATGGTGCGTCTAGTGCTTTTTCGGCGGTGGCTGAAACGGGCAGGTGGTAGGCCGTGCTCCTCCAGCGCGACAGCGGCCCTGCCCCGGTTTCGGGGCAGGGCCGCTTGTTGGAGGGCCGGTCTCTTACTGGCCGAGGTGGATGGTGTCGAGCCAGGTGATCCGGGTCGGGCCGGTGCGGGCCCAGAGTTCGCCGTACCGATCGTCTGGGCCGGCGTGGTCGTGGAGGATCTGCCGGGCCCGTTCGATCGCCTCGCGGAGGGTGTCGGAGTTGAAGCCGACGGCGGTGGCCGGGGAGTCCTCGGCCGGGTCGACGACGATGTCGAGCCGGTACTCGTAGTCGTCGTCCAGGCCGGTCGTCCGGTGTGCGGGGAGCATGGTCACCACCCGCCGGCCGCGATGACGGCGGTGGTCAGGGCACCGGCGAAGCCAGCGAGCAGCAGCCTGCCCGCCCAGCCGATGGCGCGGAACTTGCCGTGGATGGCCCGGGACAGCCACCACAGTTCCCGGGCCCGGCCGATCGGGCTGGCCGGCCCGACGTCGCCATCACCGTCGGTGAAAGCGGCGAGGAGTTGGCCGGGGTTGTCCGCGCTGGCGTAGGCGACGAAGCCGTACCCGCCGCCGAGTCGGGGCTGGCCGGCCAGCAGCAGCAGGGTGATCGCGGCCAGCACCGTGGCGCCGGTCAGCCCGGCCGAGATCTGCACGGCGGTCGACAGGCTGGTGGTGACGCCGGCGCCGGTGAGCACGGCGGTGCCCAGACCGAGCATGATGCCGGCGACCTGGAGGTAGCCGGCGGCCTTCGGGTCGACGCGGGCCATCTCGGTGCGGGCGGTGGCGATCTCGCCGGCGAGGGTGTCGGCGGCCCTGGAAGGGCAGCGGACCGCGTGGGTGCCGGCGGCGACCAGGGCGTCAACGCTCGGCGCCTCGCCGGCCTCGCCGCAGGGGCAGGACCAGGTGGCCTGGGTGAGCATCAGTCGCACGGTGACGGCCCGGTCGCCGCCGTGCGGGATCTGGACCTGGCGGATCGTGATGTCCGGCCGGGCGCCGGACGGGCGGCTGTTGCGGGTGTTGATGAACGGCTCTCCGGGGTCAGGCACGGCTACCTCCCGCCACCAGAGACCCGGTGGCGGCCGGGGCACGCCAGCCGCGGACGGGCTTGCTGCCCAGTTCGACCCAGGGGTGGGTCTGGTGGAGCAGCCAGCCGGCGGTGGCCACCGGCGGGTAGCCCAGGACCAGGCCACGGACCGCCAGCGGCAGCTCGTCGAACACGGGCAGCACGTCGATCGGCCGGGTATCGAGGTGGTCACCGATCGGCAGGACGTGGGTGTGCCACAGGTCGGCGGGCAGCACGTCGTAGTAGCGGCCGACCAGGTCGGTCAGCCGGTCGGCGCCGTACAGGTCGGCCAGGCCGCAGGTGCTGCCCAGGTACAGCGGGCCGGCGGCCGGCCGGTACACGCCCAGCGACAGGCTGTTGTGGGCGATGAGGACGGTGGTGGCGCGGGCCTGGTCGTCGTCGTACTCGAGGTAGCAGCCGGGCTTGCGGCCGGCCAGGACCGCGTCACGCAGCCAGGCGTCGGGGTCGTGCCAGGTGCGCCGGCCGGTGCGGCCGTGGCCCTGGCCGATGATCGGGTGCCAGGCGGAGACGAGCGGGTGGCTCCAGTTGGCCAGGGTGGCCGGGCCGCGCCAGGCGCGGCACCGCCGGCCGTTGATGACCGCGACCTGGTCGACCTGGTTGACGAGCGGGGCGGCGGCCGGCCGGGTGTAGACGCCGTGCATCGGGCGGCCGTCCTGCCGCCACGGGCCGGACGTTCCGTCGGCCGGAATGCCCGGCGGGGTGCTGTCGGGTTGGAGGGTCCAGGACCGGTTGCGCGGTGTCCAGCCGCCCCAGATCCGAGGCGGTGTGGTGGAGTCGGTCATGATGGTGCTGCTCCTTCAGGGAGTGGCGGGCGGCCCGGTTGCTGTCAGGGCGGTGGGCCGCCCGCGCTTGACGGGGTGTCGGCTAGCGCCAGGCGGTGGTGATCGCCGCGGTGAGGCCGGGGGTGATGGTGTCGCCGGCCGGCTGCGGGACGAGGTCGTAGTCGTCCTCGATCAGCCGGCACAGCCCGACCAGCAGGTCCCCCATCGCCTGGCGGGGGTCGCCGTCGGCGGCCTCGGCTCGGTGGAGGATGGCGCGGACGGCGTCGATGAGCCCGCGTACGTGGGGGTCGTCGGTGGCCGGGTCGTGCCAGTGGTCGAGCAGGTGCTGGTCGACGAGGTCGATGTCGGGCAGGCCCTTGGGCGACAGCCGGTAGCGGGGGTCGGGGCCGATCTGCCCTGCGAGGACGAGCCAGAGACCGACGACGGCCCCGTTGAGGCGGGCCGGTACCGGTTCGAGGTCGGGCGTGTCGTCGGGGACGGGTTCGAGCCAGTAGTCGGCGACGTAGACCAGCCGGTCGACGAACACCTTCTGGGCGTCGCCGGTCGTGGTTGACGCTCTGGGCATGATGGTGGTGCTCCTTTCAAGGGGGGCAGCGGGCGGCCCGACTGCTGGAGGCTGTGGGCCGCCCGTGCTGATGGTCAGGTGTTGTGCGAGGTGGCGACCGGCTCGACCGGCCAGTCGCCGGCGACGCGGACGTCGCAGTCGGTGGCGTGGAGGACGACCATGCCGTCGCTGTCGGGCGGGCTGACGGCGACGATGTCGAGCACGTCGGGGTCGCCCTCGCACCACAGCGGGTGGTAGATCGAGGTGCCGGGCTCGATCTGGTCGGCGTGCGGCAGCCCGTACAGGTCGCCCTGCTCCTCCCACAGGTCTTGGGCGTACTGGCCGGACTCGTAGTAGGCGATCGCCCGTTCGATGGCGTCCTCGTACTCGGCGACGGTCAGGCCGCGTTGGTGCGCGCCGATGATGAGTTCGCGCCGGTCGTCGGCCCAGGACTCGATCGAGTCGGCCTGGACGAGCAGGTCGGCGGTCAGGTCGACCAGGCTGCGGACCTCGCGCAGCGCCAGTGGGTACGGCGCCTCGGCCAGGGGCGCGGTGGTGGTGACGGTCACCGAGGTTCCCTTCCAGACAGCAGGCGGCCGGGCCCGGGTGGGGCCCGGCCGCAGGGTGGTGGGGTGGTCAGTTGTTGTCGGTGGCGATGTAGGGGGCGCGGTCGCCGCCGGGTTGGGCTGCGCGGCCCTGGGCGACCCATTCGTTGAGCCAGTCGGAGACGGTCTGGCGGGTGGTCTTGTGGCCGTCGGCTTTGAGCTGGGCGGCCAGGGCCGAGGCGCCGGTGCCATCGGTGCCGGCGGCCTTGAGTAGCTCCCAGCAGCGCTCCTTCGCCGTCGGCCCGCTGGCCGGCGCGGCACCCGCACCGCTGGCGTCCGTGGTGCTGCCGGTGTCGGTGGCCGGTGCTGCCGGAGTGGGGTCGACGTCGAGGTTGAAGCCCTGCATGACGTCGTCGAACTCGCTGGCGAGCCGGGCGTCGCGGGGCTTGCCGGTGGCGGGGTCGACGTCGCGGTTGCGCTGCGCGGCGGCGTCGGCGTCGGCGACGGCCTTGGCCAGGTTGGCCTGGGCGCTGTTGAGGCGGGCGTTGACCTCGTCGAGCGACAGGCCGGACATGTCGGCGGGCGGGATCGTCGACACGGGGTCCTCCTTGATCGGTGTGGCGGTGGGGATGGGAGCGGCCGGGGGTGGGGTGCCCCCGGTGAGCGCGGCCGCTGCGGCGATGGTGCGGTCGACGGCGGCGATCAGGTCGGCGGCGCGGGCCCACCGGTTGGCGAGGGTGGCGCCGCCGAGCTGGCGGGCGCGGGTGTCGATCGCGGGCCGCCGGTCGGCGGTGGCCAGCACGACGTGCTCGCGGCCGGCGGGCTTGAGGTTGTAGGTGCGGTACGGCTGGGGCTGTCCCTGGCGCTGGATGGTGGCGTGCCCGGTGCCGGGCATCGTCGCCTCCTCCGAGCTGACCTTCACCTTCCAGCCGAACAGGAAGTTCAGCTCGTCGGCGTCGCCGACGGCCTGGGCGACCCGGATGCCGGCGAGCTTCTTGATCGACGCGGTGCCGATGACCTCGGCGGTGGCGCGCAGCCCGGCGATGACCATGCGTACGCCGGAGTCCCGGCCGATGCGCTGGATCTCCTCCAGGTTGTCGCGCAGCTTGGCCAGGCGGGGGTCGGTGAAGGTCTGCCGGTCGCCGAGGATCTCGGCGCATTCGTCCACGAACACCTCGTACTGCGGCACGTCGGCGCTGATCGGAAGCAGGGTCGAGTTCGTGGCGATCTTCAGGTGGGCGTACGTGCGCTTGCGGTCCTTGGCCACGGTCAGCAGCCAGTTGGTCATGGCCAGGGCCTCGTCGACGTTGTCGGCGACCCATCCGATCGGCGGCTCCGGGACGCGGTCGAGGTTCTTGCGCCAGGCGACCAGCCACGGGATGGCCAGCGAGCCGCCGTTGAGGTCGATGATCATTGGGATCGAGTCGACGGTCTCCAGATGGCGGGCGATCGTGACGTCCATCAGGGTCGTCTTGCCGGACCCGTCTGGGCCGATGTACAGGGCGGTGTACTGGCGGAAGACACCGGCGACCTCGCTGCTGTCGCGCCACACCCCGATCGACAGCGGGTTGTTCACCGACTTCACCGAGCAGTCCAGCGGGTACGGGGCCTCGGCCAGGATCGCGTTGGTGGTGGCGACGTCGATCAGTGCCGAGCCCCGGTTCGCTCCGGCCTTGACGGTGACGCCGCACCCTTCGGGCAGCCGGGCGTCCGACGCCAAACCCTCTTCGTGGGGCTTGAGGGTCTTCCACGAGCTGCCGCCCGGGGGCAGGTCGATGTCGAGGGTGTAGCCGGCGCCGGTGGGCCAGGTGCCGATGTTGACGACCCGGACGTCGTTGACCCGGCAGACCCGGGCGATCCGGGCGACCCACTCGGCACCCAGCTCGTCGCGCGAGTGTGTGATCGGCCCGGCCGCCGCAGCGGCGGCTGCGTTCGCCTGCCGCAGTTGGCGGGCGCGTACGGCCTTGCCGCCGGACCACAGGGCGGCGCCGGCCAGGGTGGCCACACCGAGCGACGACCAGGCCGGGGTGCTCCACAGCATTCCCGTGCCCAGCGTCCACGCCGACCAGGTGCCGCCGCACAACCAGGCGGTGCACCGCAACGTCGAGATGCGGCCGGGCAGGCCGGAGATCTGCCCGGCGAGCAGGGTGCCGCCGACGCCGGCGGCACCGGCGGCGGCGGCCCACCAGGGGCTGATCCCGGCCAGGTCGGCCACGGCGGTTCCGGCCGCCGTGGCCAACGCGGCGGTCACCGGTCCGGTCACCGGCGCCGGCTTGGACCAGTCCCACGAGATTGCTGCGGCGGCCATTAGAGCGCCTCCCGGTTGCGGGTGACGTCCCAGCGCCGCTGACGCGGGTCGTTGATCCGGGCGATGTCGTCCTCGTGCAGCCGGTAGAACGCGGAGGCGGCCTCGGCCAGGACCTCGACGACGCGGCCCTGCGCGCCGAATCCGGCCTGCATCACCTCCACGATCGCCGGGTGCAGCGGCACGTCCGGGCCGGCGTGCGCCTCCACGACGCGCTGCAACGCGGTGGCGACGTTGGCCATCACGTCCGGCAGGGCCTCCAGGTCCTTGCCGACGGTCAGCATCGCCTCCTCTGGATCGGCCGCCGCGGTGTTCCCGGCGACCGCGATCATCTCGTTCGACAGCTCCAACAACGCCTTCATCGACGTCGACATGGTTCCTCCCCTGATGGTGGGAATGGTGAGATCGGTGTTGCCGGCGGCCTGGTCGCCGCCGTGGGGGTTCATGGGCAGTCGGGGCGAGTCCCCGATGGTCGCCTCGGCGACCGGCCGTTCGTCGGCGCCCTCGGGGTGGCCGCGCCACCAGTCGCGCAGCCACTGCCAGAGCCGGGCGGCCAGCCACCGGCTGCCCCGCCCGATCCGGGGGCCCAGCCACCGGCCGGCCCGGCCGACACCGCGACCGATGCCACGGGCGACGGTCCCGCCGGCCGCCATCGACGCGGCCCCCAGTACCCGCCCGAACTTGCGCAGCCGGCCGCTGGCACTCATTCCGGCCGCCGCGCGGGCGGCCCGGATCGCTGCCCGGACCGGGTTACGGGTGTTCTTCATCCCGGCTGCCGCCGCCCGCCGGGCCGCGCCGCCCCCGCCGGATCCGCCGAACAGCCCCTTCGCCGCCCGGCCGAGGGCACCCGCCGCCCGGCCGCGAGACGCGCCAGCGCCAGCCGACCGGGCCGCGGACCCGCCGGCACCCAGGCCCAGCCCACGGCCCGCACCGCTGCGGCTCTTGCCGCCGCCGAGCCCCAGCCCTTTGCCGCGACCGCCGGCACCGGGACCGCTGCGGCTCTTGCCGCCGCCGAGGCCGAGACCCTTGCCGAGGCCGAGTCCCTTGCGACCGCCACCGAACAGGCCAGCGCCCCGGCTGGGCCGCTGACCGGCGGCACCAGCGGCACCGGCCGTCCGGGCGGCGGCGCGACGCTTGGCCGCCCGTCCCCGCGCCGCCTGCACACTGGCGACCGTGGCCCCGGTGCCCAGCACCGCCCCGGCGGTGATGACCGCCGCCGGCCCGGCCGCCGCGTACAGGCCGCTGCCGCCGACGGTCAGCACGTTCGCCAGCGCCACCAGGGCCGGCACCGCCGGCACCTCGTGCACCCGCGTACGGGTGCGCTTCTTCTCGCCCTCGTCGTCGGTGTCGGTCGTGTCGTCGACGTCCTCGTCGACGATGTCGACGTCGTCGACCGGGTCCGGTTCGGTCCGGGCCCGTGGCACCTGGCCGGTCTCGTCCACCGGCTCGGCGGGCGCCTGCGTCGCCGTTTCCGGCGTCTCCACCTTGCTCATCTCACCCTCCCTCCGCAATTACTGTCCGTTGATGTCGTCTGTCGCATGTCGCCTGTCGCCTGGTGTCGCCACTGGCCGATTCCACCGGTCAAACGGGGGGTGCATCCCCATGGCGACAACAGGCGACATGCGACAGGCGACAGGCGACAAGTGACCATCCGTAGTCGCCGACGAGGGGCGAGTGGCCGGCCGGGCGGTGCCCGGCACGCGCAGCGGCGTGCCGGACACCGGCATCGGAACGGTGGTCACTTGTCGCCCATCGCGTCGCCGATCGAGGTGACCAGGACCTCGCCGCCGTCGACCAGACCGTTGGCCACTCCCCGGGCGAGGTCCGCGACCGGGCTGTCCGCGCCGGCCAGGATGATGCCGAACAGCACCATCACCAGCGCGGCCAGCAGGCCGCTGCCGCTACGGGCCAGCCAGATCGCCAGACTGCCCAGCAGCACCAGCGCAATCAGCAGAACCATGTCGTCATCTCCTTGAAGTCGTTGGCTGCGGGGCCGGCCGGTGGTCGGTGTCCGGCCGGCCCCGGCAGGTCAGGCCGCCTCGGCCTGAGTGGCGTCCGGTCCGGCCTCGACGGCCTTGAGCACGAGCGAGACGGTCTTGTCGGACTTGCCGATGAGCGCGGCCAGGTCCTTGTGGGTGGTCACGTCGGGGTTGTCCTTGCGGGCCTGGAGCACCGCCAGGACCGTCGCCGGGCTGATCCGCTCGACCTCCGGGACCGGGCGCCCCTCGAACAGCAGCGGCTCGGCCTGCTCGACCGGCTCGGTCGGGACCGTCGTCGCCGTACGGCGCGGGCGGCGAGCCCCGTCCGCAGCCGCCTGGGCCAGCGCCTGCCGCAACTGTTCGGCCTGCTCGGCCACCGAATCGGCGCGGGCCTCGGCGGCGTGCCGGGCACGCTGTTCGGTGGCCAGTTCCCGGCGGGCCTGCGCGGTGGCGGCCTCCGCGGTCTGAACCCGCCGATGCCACTCCGCCGTCGCCGAGTCGAGCTGGCCCTGGGCGCGTGCCGCGCGGGCCGTCTCGGTGCGTACCTCGGTCCGGGCCGCTTCCGCTTCGGCGGCGATCCGGTCGCGTGCCGCGCGTGCTTCTGCTTCGGCCTGCCGGGCCAACGCGGTCGCGGCTGCTTCCGCTTCGGCCCGCCGCATCGCCCGGTGTGCTTCTGCTTCGGCGCGCTGGACCGCGTCACGTGCTTCCGCTTCGACGCGTGCCCGCCGTCCCGCTTCTGCTTCAGCGCGGCCCGTCGCTGCTTCTGCTTCGACGCGGGCCTGACGCACCGCCGCCGCCGCTTCCGCTTCGACGCGACGGATTGTTGCTTCTGCTTCGGCACGAACCTGCGCGACGGTCGCGGCGGCTTCTGCTTCGACGCGAGCCCGCCGTCCCGCTTCTGCTTCCGCGCGTTCGGCCTCGGCCGCTGCGAGTGCTTCTGCTTCGACGCGCGCCCGGTGTGCTTCGACCGTCTCGGCCCGCGCCGCTTCCGCGTCGGCCCGCGACGGCGACGGCAGCGCCAGCGTCGGCGCCGGGGTACCGGTGTGCGCCAACGCGACCAGCGCCGCGTATGCCGCCCCGCCGTCCTTGCTGCGCGCGGCCCGCCGAACCGCCTGCCGGGCCCGACGCGTCACCTCGTCGGTCACCTTCTGCTGCCGCGCCCGTTCGGCCGCCACCGCCTCCAGGCGTCGCTGCCGCTCGGCCTCGGCCGCCTGCTGACGCCGCCGCTCGGCCCGCCGCGTCTCGACCCGGGCGATCAGCGCCGCAGCCCCGGGCGAGAGCCGGTCCCGCACGTCCTCGGTCCACGCGGCCAGCGTCTGACGCGGGTAGGCGGCCCACCGGCGCCAGCCGAACCGCTCCGGCGGATCGGGCAGGTCACCACGGTCCCGCAGGAGCGGCCGGTGCTTGGCCCCGGAGCGGATCTCCCACACCACGATCCCGGCGACCGACAGCAGCGCCAGCAGCACCGCGCCAGCCTCGTCCTCCGGCTGCGCCTGGATGTGACCGGCGTAGTTGATGGCCGCCGCCGCACCGGCACACGCCCAGGTCAGCGCACGCGGCAGACGAGCCGCCTCACCATCCAGGCGCAGCCGCGACGCGGTCAGCGCCATCACCAGCGCCAGGCCCTCGATGGCCACCGCGATCACGATCCCGACCTGGGTCGGCCACCCCCGAGCCTCGGCCGCAGACAGTTGGCCATAGACCGCACCGCCCAGCGCCAGGGTGTAGATCACGCCGGAGACGATCCGGTCGACGTTGCCGACCGCCCAGGCCGTCATCGCGTCCCGCCGCGACGCCCACTGCTTGCGGCGTTGCTCCCTGTTCTGACGCCGCCGGTCGCGTTCGGCCTCGCGCCGCATCCGGCGCTGCTCCTCCTGCTCCGCCTTGACCTTGGCCTGCTCTGCCGCCAGCCGGAGTTCGCCCTGCCGCGTCCGCAGCTTGCGGTCGGCCGCCGCGTCCGCCGCCGCGATCCGCTGCTGCTCGGCGAGCTGGTCCCGTGCCGCGACGGCCAGCTCCCGCGCGACCCGCCGGTCGCGCTCGGCCAGGCCGGTCAGGTCCGGCCCCTGCACCATCGTCATCGAATGTCCTCCCCCGGGGCCGTCGCCGGCCCCCGCTCGTCGGCGATCAGCGCCCGCGCCGAACCCAGCCGCTCCCGGGCGATCTCGTTCGCCGCGCACGACTGGTGGCACGGCTCGCCACGCCCGTCGCGCATGTGCGTGACCGTCGTGCACAGCCGGCACGGCAACGACTCGGCCGCGAAGTGCTTCGGATCGGTCCAGTTCAGGTGCACCCGCACCACCAGCTCGGCGTCACCGGTCACGGCGGATCACCGCCCAGATCACCCAGACCACAGCGGCCATCACGATCAGGCCCGCCAGGCCGTAGACCAGGTCGGCCGGCACCGGCACCCCCGCCAGGTCCGCCCCCTGCATGTACGCGCCGAACCCGGCCGTCAGCAGGGCCGCGACCAGCCCGACCCCGGGCACCACCCAGCCACCGGCCGGGCCCGGCGGACGGACCGTGCCGTCCGGCCCCGGCCGCAGCTCGACCATCGGTCGCCACGCCAGCCACCGACCCTGCTGGCCCTGGCCGTTCCAGCCCGCCAAGCAGGTGTCACACATCCAGCCACCCAGCGCCGCAGACGAGCGCAGCATCGTGTCGTCCAGCGGGCACGACCACGCGCCCAAGTCCCGACGTACATCCGGCGGCCGCTGGTAGGCGGCGCGCAGCATCGTCACGTCGACCCGGACCAGCTCGTTCCCGGTCGGCTCGCTCCCGCCGCTCGGCGGGATCATCAGGCTGGTCATGCCGTCACCGCCCGCAGCCCGCGGCCGATGCCGGTCATGTCCCGCAGCCTTGCCGCCGGCTGGTCAGCCGGCGGCATCACCAGTCCGGCGACCGGATCGTGCTCGACGACCCCACCGGACACCTTCGCCTGGTACATGGCGATGTCGGCGGTGTGCAGCACCGCCGACATCGGCTCGGCCGTCCCCGCGTGCACCACCCCGACACTCGCCCCGACCTCAACGGTCTTGCCGTCGACCCAGATCGGCAGCTTGATCAGCGCCGCCGCCTCGTGAGCCAGCTCGGCCGCGAGCACAGGCGCGGCCGCCGGCACCGCCACAACGAACTCGTCACCGCCCGGCCGCGCCACGACCGCGTCCTGGCCGTCGACCAGGTCCACCAGCCGCCGCCCGACCTCGATCAGCACCGCGTTACCCGCCGCGTGCCCGAGGGAGTCGTTGACCTGCTTGAACCCATCCAGATCGATCATCAGCAGCCCGTACGGGTGCCCCGCCTTCACCAGCCGCGCCAGCCCAGCCTCCAGACCAGGCCGGTTCGCCAACCCGGTCAGCGAATCGGTGACCGCATCCCGGCGCGCGGTGGCGAGCTGACTTGTCAGTCGACGTCGACCAACCTCAACCACCGCGACGACTCCGGCGGTCAGCACCCCGGCGGTCACGCCGAGCACCAGCCGGGCGCTCATCGCGCAGCCCCCTGGTTCGCCGCCTGCACGGACGCGACGAGCCTGCGGCTGCGGATGATCTGGCGACGCTCGCCGGCGGCGAGGCCGCCGCGGATGCCCCACACGTCGCCGTGGTGCTGCTCCTGGCGGAGCGCCAGCTCCAGGCACTCGGCCTTGACCGGGCAGCCCTTGCACGCCTCGCGGGCCAGGATGACCGCCCGGCCGCCGGTCTCGATGGGGGGGAACCAGGGGTCAGCCTCGCTGTTGACCTGGTACCGAGCCTTGCTCGGATTGGTCATCTCGGGCCGGCAAAGGCCCCGGGTGTCCACCTGCTTGGCCAGGGTCCCGGTCGTCTCGGTAGAGACGCTCGTTCGTGCGGTCTCGGGGTTCGGGACCGCTACGCTGGTCGTTGGCACTCGATCTCTCCTTCCAGGGACTGGATCGGGATTGCCGTCGGGCCTCGTCGTGACAGCGGCGAGGCCCTTGTTCGTGTCGGGGCGTGACCCCATACCACAATTTCTGTATGTCCGTAGGTCTGTATACAGACCTGCATGAACAAGGAAGACGGTAGGTGGTCGCTCGGTCACAGGTCAAGGGTTTCTGTATGCAGACCTTCAAACACTCTCTGTAGATCCACATGCAGAGAGTTCTAGGGTGGTTGTCATGAGCACCGGCGCCACGGACGCCCGACCCCTCCAGGTCCGCGTCGCAGACGACATCCGAATGAAGATCGAGACAGGCGAGTACCAGCCCGGCGACCGCCTACCCACCCTCGATGAGCTGGCCGCAGCGAACCTGGTCAGCCTCGCCGTCGTGCGCAAGGCCATTGACCTGCTGAGGCAGCAAGGACTGGTCATCAGCCTGCAGGGCAAGGGCTCGTTCGTCCGTGAGCGACCGAGCGCGCGACGACACGGGATCGACCGGTACGCCAAGAGCCGCTGGCGGTCCGGACAAGCCATCCTTGCCGCCGAAGCCGCTGCTCAAGGACACCAGGCCGGCCAGCTCATCCGGGAACTGGCCGAGGTGCCCGCGCCGGCCGCCGTCGCCGAGCGACTCGGTATTCCACCAGGGACGCCCGTCTGGGCACGACGCCGTACCACCCTGGTGGACGACCGACCCAATCAGCTCGCCGACTCGTACTACGAACTGGACGTGGTCGATGGCACGCGGATCAAGGAGGAAGACACCGGCCCTGGCGGCGGGTACGCCAGGCTCGAAGAAGCGGGACACGAGCTGGACGAGATCAGCGAAGAGTGGTCGGTGCGGATGCCGACCGGCCCCGAGAGCGTCGCACTGCGCCTGCCTGCGGGCACACCGGTCGTGGACCTCATCCGCACGACGTACACCACCACCGGGCAGCCCGTCGAAGTCATGCTCGCCGTGATCGCGGGCGACATGGTCCAGATGGCGTACCGGTTCAAGATCCCCGACTGAGAGCAGACGTGCAGATCATCCAAGCGGCAACCACGGCAGCACCCGACCGGGCCCGACCCGAGGACAACGAGGATGCGTTCCGGGTCGGACCCGACTGGGCACTCGTGCTCGACGGCGCCGGCCGATATCCCGGCGTGACCGGGGGATGCGTACACCCAATCACCTGGATCGTTACCCGCCTGGCTCACCACATCGGCCAGCAGCTCGCCACGGACGAGCCAGTCACGGCGGTGCTGCACACCGCGATCAACGCCACCATGGCCGACCACGGACCCGAGTGCGATCTCACCGACCCGCTGTCCCCGGGTGCCACCGTCGCCTTCGTGCGGGCTCGTGGGGAAGTCGTCGACTGGTTGGTCCTCGGCGACTGTGTCGCGATGATCGAGCGCTTAGGAGCCGGCTGCGAGGCTGTCATCGACGACCGCGTCGACCAGCTCGACGCCCCCGTGGTCGATACCGCCGTCCGCACCTACGACCCGGCCCACGTCGCACAGGCCCGAAACCGGCCTGGCGGATTCTGGGTCGCCGGCGCTGTCCCCGAAGCCGCTGAGCACGCCCTGGTCGGCAGCGCCGACCGAGAGGACATTGCCCGCGTGATGCTGTGCTCGGACGGCGTTTCCAGACTCATCGAGCGGTACGGCTGGAGCTGGCCAAACCTGCTTAACCTGGCCGATCGAGCCGGATCCCAACGGGTTTTTCGAGCGATTCGACAGGCTGAACAGGCCGATCCAGACCCGCGCCGGTGGCGCGGCAAGCGCCACGACGATGCGACTCTGGTACTCGCCAGGATCACGGAAAACAGGCCCTGACCAGGCCACCCCAACAGCCCAGACGAACTCGCCGAGCAGCTTGGCGCACTCAAGGTAGACCTCGCACATCGAGACCTATCAACTTGGCTGTTTGCCGGAATGATGGTTGATTGATCGCCACGAACTACAACCGTGGATTTCGGACGGCACTGGAGACCGTGTCCTGCCCCGCATTTACCGGGCTGGAGACGTAAGATCCGGCCGACACGACTTTGGAGGCGCCAGCCGACGGACACCTAAGTCCATAAAAAGCAAGAGAGCCTCAAACCCCCAGTTTCGTTTGGCCGCGATTGCGGGGGTCCAAGGCTCCATCAAGCTCGGAGGTCAGCATAGCACCCACCTTCGGGCTGGGTGCTTCGTCGTCTCCAGACACGCCTTCGGCGTGTCCAGATGCCCCTGCGCGTCCTGGTGACGCGGCCCAGCCTTGCCCCCTTGTTGCCCCTGTTCGTACGTCGTTCACTCACCACGCTGCTCCGCAGCGGGTGGTCGTCGGTGTGCCCGGCCTGCCATGTGGTGGTGTCCGGTGACCGCCATACAAGACGCGGCCGAGGCTGCCCGCCAGGCAGAGGTGGTCGGATCCGGCCGGGTTCGTTCGTCGTCGTCGCGGCCGCCGTCGGTGGCCGCGACGTCTGGCCCGTACCGTCCGGCGGCCGGTCGGGGCCCGGCCCGACGTCGCCCCTGGCGGAAGCTGTCGAAGGTCGGGCAGTGGCACGTTCGCGTGCACGCGTCCCGTCCCGGCCGGGACGGCTTCGTCGCGCCCGAGCTGCACGAGGTGGACCTGCCGGCCGGGTATCGGGCGGTGACGGATCCGGCCGAGGTGCTGGCGTTGCTCGACGAGCTGCCGGCCGCGACCGCCGGCCTCTACGCCAACGGGTTGGCATCCCGCCGGGCGGTATGGAGAGCCCTGGTCGAGCACCTGCACGAGTCGGGGACGGTCGTGGCCGGACATCGCAGGCTGGCCGAGCGGGCTCATGTCCACGCCGGACGGCCGGACGACCGGCCGTTCGGCCGGTCCACGGTTGGGAACCATATCCGCGCCCTGGAGGCCGCCATGGTGCTGCACGTCGCCGTACGTGGCGCGTCCAAACAGGCCCTCGGCAGCGACCGGGACCGGGCCCCGGTCTACGTGTTCATCGCCCCGGTCGACCACGTCTCCACCGCCGTACCGGCCGTGCCCCTGGACCCCGCCGGCCAGGACGCCGTCGATGAGCTGGCCGCCCGACTGGCCACCGCCACCACCGCCGACCGGGCCATGTCGTCTGTGGACGAATATGGGCACCTCCCCGAAGGGTCCGCGCATTTTTCTGGCGGGTTAGATGGAACTCACCCCCGTAAGACCACGTATTTTCCCAGCTCAGACCACATGCCACGGTCACAGACGAAGAGCAAAGCGGAGCCGGCTACGCCGGCGCGGCGCGCCAACCCGGGACGCTTCGCGCCCCGGAGCGCCGCTGACCGACGCGTGGCCGTGGCGTACCTCGCCGCCGTAATGGGCTGGCCCTGGAAAAAGCGCACCGAACAGGAGCTTGCCAAGATCACCGGGCCGTGGTTCTCCGCCGGGTGGTCGCCTGACGCGGTCGTAAAGGCCCTCAGGAGCCAGCCTGACGGCATGCCGTGGCCCGGCCCGCTGCCCGAACCCCACCAACGGGACCGACGTGATCCGATCCGTATCCGCAACCTGTGGGCGGTCCTCACCCACCGGCTCCAGGCGTGGACCGACCCGCTCGGCCAGCCGCTCGACCCGCCGATCCCCACCCAGACACCACGCCGCGGCCGTCCACCAGGCCCCGACGCCCACCGCCGTGCCCTCACCCGCCTGATCGCCCAGCTTCCGGCCGACGACCCGCGCCGCGAAGCCGCACGCATCGCCCTCGGAGGACCCGAGCCGACACCACCACGGCGGCAACGACCGGCGGCCGTCGACGCCCAGCTCGCCGCCCTGGCTGCCCGCCGCGCCGCGGCGGCCGCCGAACGCGACGCCGCCGAGGCCGCCCGCCAGGCCCGCCTCGCCCGCTACGGACCCGCGCCCCGCCTCACCGAACCCGACCCCGAACCACCAGCCGCCCCTGCCGACCGCGCCCGCGCCCGGGCGATCTTCCGAGCCCGCATCGAACGGCAACACCGCAACCGGCCCTGACCAGCCAGAACAACTGCCGCCGTACACCCGTGCCAGCTCCCACCTGCGGGAATACGCGTGTATTACGCTTGGGGGGTGCCGTACGAGTGGGAAGAGTGGGCGCTGCAGGCCCTGGCCGGCATCCAGCCCTACGAGGTCCGCCAGGCCCTCGACGCCAAGCAACGGTGGCCGCGTCCAGGCGCCGACCACGCCGGCTTCCGGGTGCTCACCATCTGGGCCCGCACCCGCGGTGGCCGGCCCCTGATCGTCGCCGTACACCACATCGACGGCTTCACCTGGAAGATCATCGGCGCGCGGGACATGACCACCGCCGAGCTGGCCGACTTCACCCGATGGGAGCAGAACCGATGAGCGACGACCAGGCCCTGCCACGCACCCCCGAAGAAGTGGCCAACCTGATGGCCAACCTCACCTTCGACCCGGCCCCCACCCCACAACAGGAAGCCGAACTACTCGACTCCCTCCCGCCGGAAGGCGCCGAGGTCATGGTGGTCCGGTCCCTGCGCCTGCCCATCGAACTCGACGACGCCGTCACCGCGGCCGCCAAGGCCAACGGCATCACCAAGACCGCGTGGATCCGCCAAGCCATCGAGATCGTGCTCACCATGCAAGCCGAAGACGACCAGCCGATCTCCCGCGCCGACGCCCTGCGCGCCCTCACCCTGCTACGCCCCGTACGACGCGCCGCCTAACAACGCGACACACACCGTCCGCGACGGCGAGGATCACCACCATGACCAGCCCACCGGACATCAAATCCCACCTCGACGACGCCGACAGCGTCGTCGACGCGCTGCCATGGAAACTCGGCGACACCGAAGCGGCCCGCAAACGCGCCCGCGGCCGAGTCTCAGCCCTGGCCCACCAAGTCGCCGGCCTCCTCGCGACCGGCTGGACCGTCCAAGAGATCCAACAGGCCCTGGCCACCGCCCCGAACGCCGCCACCGCCCCCGACCCCGCCGCCCAGGAGAAACGCTGGCGCTCCGCACTCAAACAAGCCCGCCACACCAGACGGCAGACACAACGACCACCACACCACGGACCGATCCCGCCCGACCGTCCATCCACCAGCTGACCTGCCCGAGTGGTCAGCGTGGGCGGCTGACGGCGAACAGGAAGACCAGAAGCAACAGGCCGAACCAGAAGTTCCACTTCGAGTTCAGCCGGTAGTAGCTGCGTACACGTTTTCCGGCGCGCTTGTGCGACCTGACGAAGGGCATGACTTCTCCGAGAGAACTCGCTACGAGGGGTAGTGGGAGTCTCGCAGAAACCGTCCGATATTTGTGTCCCTGAATGCGGAGGCGCCGACCAACCGAGCCGCTCGACCTGGTCGCCGGGGCCCCGCCGCCTGCCGGGCCGGCTGCACCAGTAGGCCCCGCGCTTGGGTAGCTGTCCCAGGACCACGAATACTTGATCTTGATTCGGTTCCGGTCGTCGCTGCTGAGGTTCGGACCCTGCATCGCCTGCATCGGATAAGAGCCGGTTATCCGGTACATCAACCCGATCACGGTCAGCCCGGCCTGCGGCCGGCGGTACGGCCCGGACACGCGACCCGGGCACGTTATCCGGCGCATCGGTCCGGCGCTGCCAACGCGAATCCGGCTTGTCGTTGGTTTTTCGCTGGAAGCTATGACCAGGCCGGGACGCTCCCGACAGCGCCCGGGGGTCAGAACGGCTGGGTACCGCCGCTGGCCCGAAGTTCGCCCTTGCTCTTCACATCGATGATGTAGGCCATGCCGTCCGAGCCCTTGCAGCGGATCGACGAGCCCTGCCGGTTGGTGAGGCCACCCTCGCACTGAAGAGTCGCATCCTTATCGAGGTCGCGCTTGACCGCAGCGGCCCCGTCCTTCTGTAGCTGCTCGCTGGACCAGTCGCCCTCGTGTCCGCCACCACAGCCGGCGAGGACGAGGGCCACGGTGACGGCGAGGATCACGCGGGATGTTCTCATAACAGCTCCTTGGGACGGGGGAGGTGACCCTATCTGTCAGGTCCGACATGACCGGGCGCCCCGCATCAGGACGAGACTCGGGGCCGTGTACCGCTGACCGGGTGTGGTCGACGTCGACCAGGAACCACGCCGGCCGCCGTCGCGGGTCGGGATGCGGGGCCGCTCCGTCTCCTACGACAGCTAAACACCAAGATCAAATATTTGCGGTGCTGGGACAGGTACCCAAGCGTGGGGCCTACGACGGCCGTGACCGAGCGCGCTGACCAGTGGTGGAGCAGGTTGAGCGGGGGGGTGTCCCTATGGGTTTCGTCAAGCAGGGATCGGTGTGGCTGGGCGTGGTTGGTAGGGGATCTTGTCGCGGAGCATGGCGTATAGGACGTCGCAGCGGCGTCGGGCGAGGCAGATGAGGGCGGCGTTGTGACGTTTGCCTTCGGCTCTCTTTCGGTCGTGGTAGGCCCCTGCTGGTGGGGTCGGCGAGGGCGGCGAACGCGGCGAGGAAGAAGGCGCGTTTGAGGTTCTTGTTGCCGCCTCGGGGCGGGTGTTCGCCGCGGATGCTGCTGCCGGATCGTCGGGTGACGGGTGCGAGACCGGCGTAGGCGGCGAGGTGGCCGGGGGTGGCGAAGGCGGTGCCGTCGCCGACTTCGAGCAGGATCCGGGCTGCGGTCCTGACGCCGATGCCGGGCATCGAGGTCAGGACCGAGGCGAGAGGGTGCGCATCGAGCAGCCTTTCGACCTCGCCGGCGACCTGGTCGCGTTGTCGTAGAACATCGCGGAGGCTGTCGGCGAGGCGGGGCAGGATCATGTCGGCCGCTGTGGTGCCGGGGACGGTGACGGTCTGTTCGTCGAGTGCGGTCATGATCTGCTCGACGAGGCGTTCGCCCATGCGTGGTGCGTGGGTGACCGCGATCGAGATGAGCTTGCGGCGGCCGGCCTTGCGCAGACCGGCCGGTCCGCCGCAGCGGGACAGCAGCTCCAGGACGGCCTTGTGGTGCACCTTCGGGCCGAGGACGCGTTCCAGAGCGGGGTGGATCTGGGTGAGTAGTCCCCGGATCCGGTTCGATATTCGGGTGGCTTCGCCGGCGAGGTCGTCGTCGAAGCCCACAAGGACTTCCAGCTCGGCCAGAGCCTCGTCGCCGGTGTCGACCCGGCGCAGCGTGTGGGGCAGGGGCCGGGCGGCGTCGGCGATGACGTAGGCGTCCCGGGCGTCGGTCTTCGCGGCACCTGGGTGCAGGTCGGCGATGCGGCGCATCGCCAGGCCGGGCAGGTAGGCAACCTGGTGCCCACACGCCCGGGCCACCGCGACGGGCAGGGCGCCGATCGAGGCAGGCTGGTCGACCACCACCAGAACCGTGCCGTGACCGGCCAGCTTGTCGAACAGTTGCCGAAGGCGGGCCTCGGTGTTGGGCAACGGCGCGTCGTGCAGCCGTCTGCCGTCCGGGGCCAACCCGACCGCGTGATGATCGCCTTTGCCGACGTCCAAGCCGAGGAAGACGTCGTATCCGCCGTGCACCAGACCCCTCCACACCTCGTCGCGTGGGTCCTCGGCCGCGGTCAGAGCGTCGGACTGCCGGCAGCCACGTTACGAAGAGACCTACCCCAGATGGGGGGCGGCCGGGTCCCTATCAGCGGTCCACCGACGCCACCCGACCCGGCGACAACACCCCCCGGATCATCCGTACGACAGGGACTACAGAGCAGGTCGGCGCAGATCAACTGGGGACACGGAGCAGGATCACTGGAACTTGACAGAAGCCCCACGAGCCCCTCGCTCGTGGGGCTTCTCGCCGTTCCCGGCTGCCTCCAGCGTAGGTCAATATGGCCGACCTTCCGAAAACGGCTCAGAATCGCTCTCAGGTCGTCAAATAGCGATCATGAACTATCAAGATCAGCTAAGAATCTGTTACTGGAAACGATAAGCTGTGATTCTATATCCAGAAACAGGAAGTGTGTGGTAGAGTGAGGTCATGAGCGAACCCGTTGAGACGACCGATCCGGAGCTGGTGACCCAGGACTGCCCGGTCTGCGGTCTGCCGTTCAGCTACGCGAAGCGCGCGTCCCGGCCGCCGACCTACTGCTCGCGGACGTGGGACGAGCCGGGCCAGCCGCGGACCTGCCAGGCCCGCGCCAAGGCCCGCCGTGCGGTCACCCGCGCCGCCGGCCTGGACGCGCCGCTGGCCACAAGGCAGGCCGACACCGCCCAGCTGGCGGCCGCGATCGAGGCCCTGCAGGAGCAGCTCGCGGCGTACCTGGCCAACCGGGGGGTGGAGCAGGCCGCGCTGGACCGCGCCCAGCAGGCCGAGCGGGAGGTGGGGGAGGCGGTCGAGCGGGCCGAGCGGGAGACCGCCGCCCGCGACGCCGCCCAGCGAGCCGCCAGCGCAGCCGAGCGAGCCCGCGCCGAAGCCGTCGAACAGCGCCAGGTCGCCGACCGCCGCGTCCGCGACGCCGAAGCCGAGGTCGAGAAGATCCGCGTGAGGGCGGCCCGGGACGTCGCCGACGCCCGGGAGGCGCAGGGCCGGGCCGAGGCCCACGCCGGCGAGCGCGCCCAGGCGGTCATCACCGAGTCCCAGCGCCGTCAGGCCGCCGAGCAGCGCGCCACCGACCTCGCCGACCAGCTCAAGACCGTCCGCGCCGACCTCAAGACCGCCGAGGCCGAGGCCCGCAAGACCGAGCGCGCCCGGGTCGCGGCCGAGCAGCGCGCCGACCGAGCCGAGGCCACCATCGCCACCATCACCGCCGAGCGCGATATCGCCCGCGCCGACGCCGTCCGTCTCGACACCGCCCTCGTCGACGCCGGCCGCGCACGCGACGACCTCGCCACCCAGCTCGCCGCCGCCACCACCGAACGCGACACCGCACGGGCCGAGCTGGCCGACGTCCGTGCCCAGCTCGCCGCCGCCACCGCCCGCGCCGACCAGGTCCAGGCCGACCGCGACGCGATCCGTGCCGACCTGACCGAAGCCCAGACCACCGTCGCGCAACTGCGCGCCGACGTCGCCGACACCCAGGGCCGACTCACCGCGGCCACCGCGGCCGCCGACGCCCACACCGCCACGATCGACCAGCTCCGCGCCGACCTCGCCGCCGCCAACCAACGAGCCGACCGGGCCGAGACCCGGCTCGACCAGTACCTCTCCCTGGCCGCGCAGCAGGCCCAGCTCGACCAGGGCCACACCGAGGGTAGAGGCCGGGCATGACCGGGCCGAGCCCTCACCAGCGTCGACCAGGAGGCATCCCGGTAGTAATCAGCGAAAAATCAACGGCAGGCTGGTCAGAGCCGGGTCCCGCAGGATGGCGGCGCCGCTCGTGTCGACGACCGGTTGACCCAGCGTTACCGTTGATCCCGGGCTGAAAACTACGCCTGGCCTAGCTGCTCAACGCAGACCCCGGCCGCCTTCCCTCCGGGGTATGCCGCCGGGTTTGGTCTTCCTCCTGCGCCGACCCTCCGTTCTCTCGCGTCGCGCAGGGGAAAAACTCCAACTGTTGACAACGTCTATTGTCAGGACCCAAGCTGGTAGTTGACAACACTTGTTGTCAACTACCAGGGAGGTGACGTGACGACGACTGACGCGGACAGCCCCGCCGAGACGCTGGCCGGACCGCTCAGCCCGGCCGCCGCGGCCCGGCTGCGCGCCGACCTGGTCGACCTGGTCGACCGGCATGCCGCCGACCACGCCAGCACCGTCGACCCCCAGACCACCGCGCTGGCCGTCCTCGCCACCGCCCGGGCCGTCGCCGCCCTCGCCGACGAACTCAGCACCGCCGCGGCGGCCGCCGCCGCCCGCGTCGGCGCCGACTACCCCGAGATCGGCCGAGCCGCCGGCATGACCCGCCAAGGCGCCCGCCGCCGCTGGCCCGGCCTGGCCCAGCCGGCGGCCGCCGACCGTGCCGCCCGCGCCCAGGCCACCCGTGCGAGCGCACCCTCCGACCGCCTCAGCCAGCAAGCCGAGGATGCGGTGGTCACCCTGCTGATGCGCCGCGTAGCCGAACGCGGCGACTTCGAGGCGTTTCTCGCCGGCGTCACAGCAGCCGACCGAGCCGCCATCGAGGACGCCATGGAGCGACACGCCGTCCGTCAGCGTGCCAGAGGCGAGCCCGGCTGGTAACCAAGGCCTAGCTTCAAGCTGACCTGGAGGCCCCCGTTTGCGACACCAGCGAGGGTATGAGATGACGGACCCGATGGTCACGGCAGCCGTGGCGACGTGCGGAGGACCAGGCGAACCGTGAGGATCAGCACCATGGCCAGCCCGCCGGACATCAAGGCCCACCTCGCCGACGCCGACAGCGTCGTCGACGCGCTGCCGTGGAAACTCGGCGACACCGAACCAGCCCGTAAACGTGCCCGCGGCCGGGTCTCGGCCCTGGCCCCATCAGGTGGCTGCTCTACTCGCGGCAGGCTGGAGTGTGCAAGAGATCCGGGAGGTGCTGGCCGCATCTCCAGACGCCGCTGCGGCGCCGGATCCCGCCGCCCAGGAGAGACGCTGGCGTTCCGCACTCAAACAGGCCCGTCACGTTAAAAGGCAACAAGAACGCCCACGCCATCCGGCAGGCTGATCTTCGCCTCTGTGCGGGGCATCCGATGGAGCGCCTGGCGAGGGTGCCGAGTCTGATTCCCAGGTCGTGGATGGTCTAGGCGGCTAGCTGCTCGTCTCGAGCCTTCTCCAGCCGTTCGTCGACCATGTCGGCGACCTCGGAAAACGACGGCATCGCCGGGTTCTCGACCATGCGCTTGCTCGAGACCTGGAAGCCCTGACGCCATTGCGGCTCGACCACCTCGTACCCATCGGCCCGGCACTGGGCGATGTTGCGTGTAACCGCTGGTTTTGACCACATGACGTTGTTCATCGCGGGGACGATCAGGACTGGGCAGGATGCGGTGAGCAGGGTCGCCGTGAGCAGCGTGGGGGCGTGCCCGTGCGCGACGTCGGCGACGAGGTTCGCGGTGGCGGGGAGCACCAGGATCAGGTCGTGGCTGGCGGCGATCTTGGCGTGGTTGCCTCGGAACGGGACCTCGGGGTCGGTGGAGTCGAGAATCTCGTCGGCGAACAGCCCGGCGGTGCGCGGCGGGACGAACTTGGTTGCCGATGCCGTCAGCAGGACGGTGATGTGACAGCCCAGCCGGGCACGCAGGGTCGCCAGGTAGTTGGGCAGCATCACCACCGAAGCGGCTCCGCAGCAGCCGACCAGGATCCGCGGTCTTTCAGCGCCCTCGGCACCTGCGGGGTGGACGGGGTGGCTGGTCATCGGGCGGCTCCTACTGTGGCGGTCAGGCCGTTGAGGTCGGCGATCAGGTTGAGCCGCTGCTGTGTGTTGAACTTGTAGCTGGGGCAGGGGACATGTCCGTCGCGCCACAGCTTCGGGCAGGCTCCGCCGCAGGTCGGGTAGAACTCGCACGACGAGCAGCTGCGTTGGCCGGCGGCGACATCCTGCGTCCAGTCGTCGTAGGCGCCGAGCGGGCGAGGGCCTGCGTTGTCGGCCCAGGGCTGGGTAACGTGGCCGACCGCGGTGTCGGCGAGTTGATCGACTAGTGGCTGTTCGCTGCAGGAGAAGACGTCGCCGTCCGGCGCGATCAGCTCATCCGAGCGAGAGGCCGCGGGGCAGACCACCTCTGTGGGGGCAGGGGGGAGAATTTCGCAGTTCAGCCCCAGACGCCGCATGATCTTCAGCCATTGGGCCTCTCGGTCGGCGAAGTGACGCTTGCCGACCTCGATGGCGCTGACATCGTTACTCCACGAGTGCACCGGCTTGATGCCGAACCGGACGCGCGGGTGGGCGAACCCGTGAGCGGCCAGAAGCTCGAGCAACTCGGTGATGGAGTCCTCGTTGTGAACATCGACGTTGGACCGGATACCGAATGTCATTCCCGCCGTGGATTCATCGTCGAGAGCCTGTGTGACAGCCTCGACGATGCGCCAGAACGACGTTTCACCGCTCTTGAGTGGCCGGTGCCGGTCGTGCATCTCCGGTGGGCCATCGATGGTGATCTCCGCATGCGTGACCCGGCACTCCTCGGCGAGAACCTTGATCTTGCGGATGTCCAGTAGCGCGCCGTTGGTGACGATGACGGAGGTCCAGTCGAGTTCCCGTTGGTCCACCACCGGCACGAATGACTGCGACAGGTCGCGGATGGCGGCGAAGCCCATCAAGGGTTCTCCGCCGAACCAGTCCAGGCGCATAGCTCGGGTCTGCGGGTGCTCCAGCATCGCCAACACTCGGCGCCGGACGGCTTCGCGGTGGTTTCCGCGCAGCGAGGTACGCCGGTGGGTCTGACCGCAGTAGGTGCAGCCCATGTTGCAGTAGGCGGTGGGGAGCAGGGCGACGTGGCGACGGCCCAGGTCAGCGGCGTTGGAGTTGAAGCGCTGGTTGACGGCCTCGAGTTCGTTCTCGTCTGCGGGTACAAGAAGCTGATAGCGCCGTAGCGCTTCTAGCTGCTGGTCCCCGATGGCGGGCACGCGGCCGGCTTCGAGGTCGTCGGCGACCGCCCGCTTGACCGGGAGTACCTTGCTGATGCGAGTCGCGTACACCAGCCGAACCTCGTCACCGCCGGGCGCGATGTAGGACTTACGGCTGATGACCTTGTAGCGGGTTACCTTCTCCGGCTTCATCTGGCAGACATCCCCGTTCCGTCAGGCGTGTGGTTCTCGGGCTGCTAACAGCAACCGGGCGCCGCTTTGAAAAGCGGCGCCCGGCCGGTGTGGACTTACATCTGGAACCCGGAGGGGGCTCAGCAGACAATGTTCACGTGGTTTTCCAGCGGGCCACCTGCGGTGGTCGTGACGAGAGCGTCGTCGTACATGGAGATCACCTCCCCCTGTGATTCCAGTGCCGAGCATCGATGTTGCGGTCCGCACTGAGAAGCTAACTGCCTGTGATTCAGTGAGTCAAGGTTTTTTGTAAAAGCTTCCTTGAAAGGAATCCGACAGCCCCGAGAGTTATTAAGGATTTCTTGAATCAAGGTGAATCTTGACGTATCGTCCACACCGTGGACGAGCAGCAGCCTCGACGCGTGGATCAGGTGGAGGTCTTGAAGTCCTTCTCCCATCCACTGCGCCTACGCCTGTACTACGCCGTGGCGAAACGTGGTTCCGCGACGGCTACGACGCTGGCCAAAGATATTGGGACGACCGCCCAGCTGGCCTTCTACCATTTGTCGCGCATGGCCGAACTCGGTGTCCTCGAGGAGGATGCCGAAGCACCCAGCCGGGGCCGCGAGCGGCATTGGAAGCAGTCTGCCCGCGGGTTCTCCTTCAACCCAGCCGAACTAGGCACCGACACGGTCAGTAGTCTCGAAGTGCTTCACCGCGCCCAAGCGGGCATCCACGTCGAGCGGCTGCAGGAGTTCTTCGACTCTGGTCCGGATCCCTCCGACGAGTTCCGTTCGGCGGCGTTCGGCACCGACATGATACTGACCCTAACTGCCGCCGAGGCCAACCTGCTGCGTGAGGAACTGTCCGCCACCCTGCTGAAGTTCCGCAACCAGCGCCCACCCGCGAGCGAGCCGGACGCCGCCGCTCCCGGGGCTCGCGACATCTTCGTGTTCATCCATGCGTTCCCGACGAGATGACGTGTCATGACTGACACCGAGCCGAGGACTGCGCCCTCCACCCCTACGCCCACACCGCAGCCCATGTGGAGGCTGGCGCTCTGGCTGACGGCCGAACCGGTCTCGCTGATCGGTGATCAGATCTTCTTCCTGGCCATGGCCTGGACCGCCGTCCAGGCGGGCGGCCCGAAAGGTGTCGGCCTGGTTCTGGTGGCAGGCGCCGTACCACGCGCACTGCTGATGCTGGTCGGAGGCGCCGTTGTCGACCGGCTTGGCCCCCGCCGTATCGCGGTCAGCAGCGACATTCTCCGCGCTCTGCTGATGATCGTGGCAGTCACCGCCCTGGCCGGCCACAGTTCGATCGCGCTGCTGATGACCCTGGCGGCAGTCTTCGGCGCCATCGATGCGCTGTTCTATCCCGCCACCGGTTCACTCGCCCCGCGCGTCGTACCCTCCACTCAACTCGTCCGCGTGCAGAACATCCGAGCGCTCGGCACCAGGGCCGCACTCCTAGTCGGAGCGCCACTGGGTGGCCTGCTGCTCACTATCGGCGGGACCTCCCTGGCCTTCACTGTGAACGTGGCAGCCTTCACACTGTCCGCGGGCGCCCTAGCCCTGCTCAAAGTCCGTACCGACCAGTCCGACCAGCCCGACCGCGAGGGCATGATTCGGCAGATTATTGATGGTCTGCGCTACGCCCTGACCGAGCCCGTCACCCGCAACCTGCTGCTGCTGGTCGCTCTCCTGGAGTTCGCCGTCAACGGTGTGATCAACACCGCCTTCCCCAGTCTCGCCGCGGACCGTGGCTGGGGCGCGCAAGGACTGGGTTGGCTGGTCGCCGCGTTCGGCGCCGGTGCCGCCATAGCAGCCCTCGTCCTCATCACCGCACGCCGCATCAACCGGCCCGGACTACTCATCCCCGGCGCAGCCCTGACCGGCGCAATTGTCTTGGCGCTGTTCGCCGGCGCCCACAACCGCTCCCTCGTGCTGGCCCTCTCCTTCGGAATCGGTGTAGTCGGCGGCATTGTCGGTGGCATCGTCATCCCCCTCATCCAGACCACCACACCTCCCGACCTCCTAGGCCGTCTGATGAGCTTGTTCGGAATCGCCACCATCGGCACGGCCCCGCTCTCCATCGCCGCAGCAGCGTTCATCACCGATCAAGCCGGCCTGCGAACAGCGTTCCTATATGCCTCGACCCTGACCCTCATCGGGGCTCTCGCCTGCGCCGCCAGCTCATCCGTCCGCCGTCTCCAGATCCAGCACCCAGCCGGCCGAAGCTCGTGAACAACGACGCCCAAAGATCCCGAGATGCCGTGCCCTCGGCTGTGGACCCCTGACGTGTGGGCCGGCGGTTACGCCGAGGCGGCATCGGACTCGCGGAGCGGCCGGAGTTTTCTGCTCGGCGTTCGGGGCGGGGAGCTGAGCGGCCGAGCATGTGATGTGCGCGCCACCGCGCATAGGCCGGCGCCGACTACCCCAAGATCGGCCGGGCCGTCGGCATGGCCGACAGCGTGCCTGCCGCCGCTGGCCCGGCCTGGCCTGCGGTCGCCGACCGCGCCATCCGGACCGGTGCCCCGGCGACCCTCAGCTGGGGAAACCGACGCACCCTGCTGATGCGCTGCTTGGCCGAGGCTGGGTACGAGGCGTTCCTCGCTGGCGTGCCGATCGGCGACCGGGGCTGCTATCGAGGTCGCCTCGATCGAACGTGAGACCGCACGCCGCCGGCGATCCCGGCTGGTAACTCAGTTCGACATCCCCTGTTGCCGGGGGACCGGCAACAGGGGGGCCAGGGCGGTTGGGAGGCCAGTAGCTGCTGGTTCTTGCTGTAGTAGTTGCCCTACGGGGTGGCGGCTCCGCGTCCCATCCTCCACAGGCGGTTAACCGCGGTTAATCGCCCACGTGGTGCGGGCCAAGCTTCTGAGCAGGGAGCTTCGCCATAACATGACGTCATCCGAAGTACCGCGGCCCGCACCCGGCGGCCCGGGAAGCACACGGAATGGAGCGTCTCATGGCCCTGGTGCATGTCATCGCGAACCAGAAAGGCGGCGTCGGCAAGACCACGCTGGCTGTCAACCTTGGTGCGGTGACCTACGACGTACTGGTCAACCCCGAGCCGATCCTTCGCGCGGCCGCCGAGGCGGTGGGTGACCCCGAGAGCCCGGTGATGGTTGCATCCACCGACCCTCAGGCATCGTCGGTGTGGTGGTCTCGCCGTGTGGAGCGGCAGGGAGGATTGCCGTTCGACTTCGCCCAGATCGACGATCCACGCGACCTCGGCAAGCTCCGCAGTTTGCACTACGAGCACATCTTCGTTGACACGCCAGGTTCCCTTGAGGACGAGCGCATCCTTCAAGCCGCGCTCGATGAGTGCGACGACGTCCTGGTGCCGATGGTGCCCGAGCCGCTCTGCTACGACCCCACCGCACGGACGATCGAATCCGTCATCGGCCCTCGGGGAATCCCGTACCGAGTGGTGGTCAACTCCTGGGACCCGCGTGACGGGGTCCCCGACCTCAAGCAGACGGCCCAGTTCATCCAACGCAAGGGCTGGCCGATGTGTAACACCGTCATCCGGCGGTACAAGCTGCACGCCCGGGCCTCTGCTGAAGGGTTGGTCGTCACCCAGTACCCCCGCAACCGGGTAGCGATGGAAGCCCGGGAGGACTTCTTCCGTCTGGCGCTGGAGATGGGGTTCGGCGGGGGAGCGGCTGTCCCGCCGAAGAGTGGCCCATCAAGCCTGGAGGAGGTCTGACATGGCCGGGAAGCGAGTGAACCTCTCGGACCTGGCTAGCGAGCCGACTCTCCCAGAAGCCCGGGTGCCCAGCTTCGCTGAGTCGACACCACGTACGGCCCGGGTGCACCAGGTCGCGGCGAACCCGCTGAACACCCGAGATCTGACGGCGGACCGGTCGAAGATCGAGAGCATCGCAGAGTCGCTGAAGGTCCATGGGCAACTCCAGCCCTGCGCCGTTGTGCCTCGCGAGGTGTTCTTGCGGATATACCCCGAACACGAGGCAGCGCTCGGTGCAGCCAAGTGGGTACAGGTCACCGGCGGCCGGCGCCGTGCCGCCGCACTGTTGGCGGGGCTCTCGACCCTCGACATCGTCGTCAAGCCTGGCCTGGCCGAGAGCCGCGAGGCCTGGGTCAGCGCCACGGCGGCCGAGAACCTCGACCGCGAGAACCTCGACCCAATCGAGGAAGCCCAGGCCGTACAACTCTTGGTCACCGAGTGCGGTACGGCGAAGGCGGCAGCCACTCGACTCTCCCGCACCCCCCCGTGGGTAACCCAACGACTCAACCTCCTCAAGTTGGCCCCAGATGTCCAGGCGCTCGTGCGAGCTGGCGAGGCTCCACTACGGGATGTACGCGATCTCCATCAGGTGCCCGCTGAGGCGCAACTTGAGGAGCTAAAGCGGCGGCAACAGCCCACTGAAGCGGAGTTAACCGCGGTTAATCGCAGCGGCGATGACGAAGCAGTAGCTCACCGAGACGCCCGCCCTAGGAGATCCGCCGTTGCCTCCGCTATCCGCCGGCTAGGCGCCACCCCAGACAAGATCGCGGATTCGCTACGGCAGGAGATGTCCCCAGAGGACCTTCGAATCTTGGTGGACCTCCTTTCGGCTCAGGCCGCAGCAGAAGCGGCCACCAGCCCCGAGTAGGACATGATCATGGCGGTCCCCGTCGCGTCGGTCGTCCAGCCAGCCAGACGCTCGTGCCGCCCGGCGTAGACGTTGCCCGGGTGAGTGCCGCAACCGATGTTGCGCATGGACGTAAGAACGCCGCCGTCACCCGTTCAACGGTGACGGCGGCGTTCTTACGTCCTTTATGACATTACCTTCGCTGGCCCTGCCTCAGCCGATTTGGCCCGATGGCCGATGGTGTGGCCAGTTGATTGGATCTGGCGGTGTTGCAGTCTTCGCCAGTGCTGCTAGCTTGACCTCTCGCAGTGCCTGCTCGACACTCTTGCGGACATAGTCGGAGTTCGGCGCTAGAGCTAGTTCTGGACCTTCGCTCAGGTACTCGTCTAGGTCAAAGTGGATGTCCTGCTGCATAGCTGCCTCCCGCTGCTGCCAGCGGTTCTTTCTGGTAAGTGCGAAGTTCCCGCGTAAGGCGGGCACGCGCGTGCCGCAAGTTGGAGCGCACAGTTGCGACCGGGCGGCGGGCCATCGTGGCGATCTCGGTCGGTGCGTAGCCGTCGTACAAGAAGGCCATGACGGTTCTCTGCCCTTCGGGGAGCCGGCTGATCAGATGCATCACGTGGGATGTCTCGTCCTGAAGGATCACGCGACGTTCTACCTCAGGTGCGGGGGCCGCATCGGCGAGAGCAGCGGTAACGTGCCGTTGCCACCCGTCTGACCGACGCCTGCTGATTTCCGCAAGTTTGTTCATGGCGACCTTGAACACCCAGCCCTGAGGGTTCAAGGTCGGCCGTTCTTGGGTCGACCACCTTTCATAGAGTTGCGTCATCGCGTACGAGGTCGCGTCTTCGACGTCCTCGATGGTCGCACCCCACGCCTTCCGGGATACGTGCTTGATCATTCGGTCCCAGTTTGCCCGGAAGAACGCGTCGAACTCTTGGTCTTCCGGTGCGCTCAGTGCTCCGGGGCGTTGCCTGCCTTGGGCCATAGAGATTGTCTCCTCGCGATGCGCAGGGTCAGGGATGGCCTAGCCATTGCGTTCTCCTTCCGAGAGATGAGCGGAGACGTTCCCGGCCCTGTGCCAGGGACGCGGGCGGAGCTCGGTCGCTGCCGAACCCCGCCTTCCAACTGTGTAGAGGGGCGAGTCCTTGGATGCGTGCAAGACCCAAGAGAACTTTTCGGAGCTTGTAGGCTGTAGCCGTGGCTACTGTAGAGAGCCGCGTCTGCGGATCAGGTAGGTCATGAGCACCAGTGCGACGGCGAAAGCCGCGAGCGCGGTGACGGTTAGCGATCCTGAGGTGACATAGGCCCCGGGGACTCCGACGAGAACCATGTTGGTGAGTATGAGCAGTGCTCCAAACTCGCCGTGGCCCTGCTGGAGATGTACCTCGTGCCTGCCGAGTTGTGGATCGGTTCCAGGCCGTCGTGTCTCGTCCGTCATGCTGGTCTCATCGTGCAACGGGGCAACCTCCTCTTGGTTAAGGGCACCAAGCTGGGCCCAGCTTGGTGCCCTCTGGGTTCATGTTGGAGAGGGTTACGGACCGGAATACGTGCAAGATCGGGCACCGTGCCCGCCCGGATGCTCGACTTGCGTGTGTCCTCAAGCCCACCAAGGACATCGGCGACGAGCAGGTCAAGCCGGAGCTCAAGCCGACGGTCAAGACCAGGCGGCGCCGGCCCGGTAGACGCCGTCCGGCGTGGCGATGGTCCCCCAGGCGCTGATCGCACGGGTGGCGCCGACGGCCCGCAGCCACCTGCTCCGTTACGAACGTGCGAGGGGATGGTAGTCACTGATGGTGACGCCTGCGAGGTTTCGTTTCGTCCCCAGGCGTCACGGCTAACTCCAGTGACGTTCGTCACACACCAGGCTTGTTCAGGGTGAACACCCCCACGCGTGCGGGGATCCGGCGCGCGCCCGCCGCGCATGAGGATGGTTCGCGTTCCGCTCGATATTGCGGAGCGTGATATCGACTCATGAGAATCTGTTGACGTCGGCCCGGTAAACCGTGGCTGCCGGTACGACCCTGGTCGCCGCCCGTGCCGCATCGATGACTGACGAGGTCTGGTCCGCAATGCAGTGGGCGTGCACAACGGCTCCAAAATGCCGCTCGACCGAAGTCGGGGCCGTCCGGAAAGTCGGATCCCGTAGCCGTACAACTGTCCTATCCGGCCTGCGGTGACGGTCCTACTTGCACGTAGCTTCCGGCCCGGCCAGGCCCGCGTGTGGCGACTCGCTCTGTGCGTGGTCCACCCCGGGGCCAGAGCCAGTAGAGTTGCTTCCCGACGGA
>NZ_JBFAKM010000047.1:0-47530 GCF_040655695.1 Polymorphospora sp. NPDC050346
GAGGACATGATCGTCGACGTCGCCCTCGACCTGGTCGGTGGCGGCGGGGAGGGCAAGCCGTGACCGACCTCGCCACCATCGCCGAACGACTCGACCGGGCGGCGACCAGCCGAACCGCGACCCCGCAGTTCGGGGCCGACGCCGGGCTGGACGTGCCCACCGCGTACCGAATTCAGGAGGCCGTGGTCGCCCACCGGACGGCCCGCGGCGAACGTCTCGTCGGGTTGAAGCTGGGGCTGACCAGCCGGGCCAAGATGGCGCAGATGGGCGTCGACGAGGTCATCTGGGGCCGGCTCACCGATGCCATGGCCATCGCAGACGGCGGCACGATCAGCCTCGCCGACCACATCCACCCGAAGGCCGAACCGGAGGTCGCCTTCCTGATCGAGGGCGGCGCCATCGCGGCGGTCGCACCGGCGATCGAGGTCATCGACTCCCGGTACGTCGACTTCCGCTTCACCCTGCCCGAGGTGATCGCCGACAACACGTCGGCGAGTGGTTTCGTGGTCGGCGCCTGGCAGCCGGTTCCGGCCGGGATCGACAACCTCGGGGTGCTGCTGGAGGTCGACGGCCGCACCGTCCAGATCGGATCGACGGCCGCCATCCTCGGCGACCCGCGCCGGGCCCTGGCCGAGGCGGTCCGGCTCGCCGCCGCCGATGGCGTCGAGCTGACCGACGGCTCGGTCCTGCTCGCCGGCGCGGCGACGGCCGCCGTACCCCTGGAACCCGGCGCCCACATCCGCGCCGTCGTGGAATCGCTCGGCACCGCGTCGCTGAAGGTGACGCCGTGACCGCCGGGAGCGCACCGGGCAACGGTGCCAAGGGCGGCGGGGTCGTGGCCGGCAAGGCCACGCCACGCGGCCGGTTCCCGCACGTCAGGGTCGCAGGCGACCTGGTCTTCGTCTCCGGCACGTCCAGCCGGCGACCGGACAACACCATCGCCGGCGCCTCCGTCGACCCGATGGGCACCACCGACCTCGACATCCGCGTGCAGACCCGGGCCGTCATCGAGAACATCCGCGACATCCTGCACTCCGTCGGCGCCGACCTGACCGACCTCGTCCAGATCACCACCTACCTGGTCAACATGAACGACTTCGGCGGCTACAACGAGATCTACGCCGAATACTTCGACGAGACCGGACCCACCCGCACCACCGTCGCCGTACACCAACTCCCACACCCGCACCTACTCATCGAGATTCAGGCGGTGGCCGTACGCCGGGGTTGACGGCACCGCTGCCGGTGGAGGCCCGCTGGCAGGATGTCGCGGGTGGACACGGTTGACTGGGCGGGGTTGGAGCACGCGTACGGCAGTGCCGGGGACGTACCGGCGAACCTGCGGGCGCTGACCTCGGCGGACGAGGAGGAGCGGCACGGTGCGTTCGGCGAGTTGTACGCCAGCATCGTCCACCAGGGCACCCGCTACGAGGCGAGCGCCTACGCGGTGCCGCCGCTGCTGGACCTGATCGCCGACCCGGCGACCCCGGACCGGTGGCTCGTCGGGCAACTGCTGGTGCTGATCGCGATCGGCAGCGACGAGGCGTGGCTGCCCGACGGGCTGCCGGTCGACGAGTTGCGGGCGGCGGCGGCCGGTGGTGTCGAGGTGCTGCGACGGTACAAACGCGACGAGCCCCTGGACGACGCGGACCAGGGGCGGATGTACGCGCATTTCGACCTGCGCGCGTACGAGGCGGTCGGCGCCGGCCTGCCGCTGCTGCGCCGGCTGGTCGGCGGGGACGACGCCGATCTGAGCATGATCGCGACGTACACGCTGGGCTGGTATCCGGAACCGGAGCCGGTCGCGAGCATCGCGGCGGTGGCGACGGTGGCGACGGACCCGGCCCGAGCTGAAGAGGAAGTGGCGGTCGCGGTGGTGGCGGCCGGGATGGTCGGCGCCGACGGTGCCGACCGGCTCGCCGCGACGGCACTCGACGACGGGCGGGCGGTGGTGCGCTGGGCGGGTGCCGTCGCGTCCGCCCGCCTGCACGGGCCGGCCTCCGGCGAGCGGGCGGTCGCCGAACTGCTGCGCTGGGCCGGCGGCGCCGACGAACCGGACACCCGGATCCCGTACCTGGAGGGTGACCTGGGCGGCTACGCCTCGCTGGCGCTGCACCAGCTCGGGCCGGCGTACGCCGAGGCCGCGTTCGACGCCCACCTGGCCCGGCTGCCGAAGGTCCAGGCCATGCCGGCACTGACGGTCGTCGGCGCGGCGCTGCGGCTGGCGTTCCCGGCCGGCCCGGTGCCGGCGGATACACCGTTCACGGCACTCGACGACCGGCAGCGCCGCCTGGCCCGGGTGCTCGCCGCCGCGCCCGGCTCGTGGTGCTGGTCCGGGCAGAAGAGGTTCGGCAACTTCGACATGGCGGTCGGCGAATACGGCCTGCCGAACAGCAACTCCCGCATGCGTGAGTACGTCAGAACCGCCTGACCAGCTGAAAGAAGACTCCGTCTAGCGATACTATCTCTAGCGATAGTATCGCTAGGCGGAGTCTTTGGGGGATCTGTGGTCGCTTTCGTGGGGCGGGAACGGGAACTCGGCGTGCTCGGCACGCTGCTCGACGACGTGGCCGCCGAGACCGGCACCGACCGGCCCGGCCGTTGCCTGCTCATCCATGGACGGCGGCGGATCGGCAAGTCCAGCCTGGTCGAGACGTTCGTCGGTGCCGCCGGAGCGCCGTCCGTCTTCTACACCGCCGCCGGCGCGTCGTCCGAAGCCGAACTCGAAGTCCTGACCGACGCCGTCCGTTTCTCGACCCTGCCGGACCGGGCCGTCTTCGACGAGGCGATACCGGGAAACTGGACGGCCGCCCTACGCCAACTCGCCGGCACCCTGCCCGACGACCGGCCGAGCGTGGTCGTCATCGACGAGGTTCCCTACCTGATGGACCGGGTGGACGCGTTCGAGGGCATCCTGCAACGTGCCTGGGACCGGGAACTCAGCCGGCGTCCGGTGCTGCTCGTTCTGATCGGCTCGGACGTGTCCATGATGGAGGCGCTCGGCTCGTACGGCCGGCCTTTCCATCAGCGGGGACAGGAGATGGTCCTCGGTCCGCTCAACCCGGCCGAGGTCGGCCGGATGCTCGACCTCGATCCGCCGGCCGCTTTCGACGCCGCGCTCGTCACCGGTGGACTGCCGCTGATCTGCGCGGCGTGGCGTCGGGGCATGGACCTCTGGGACTTTCTCGCCGCGGAACTGGCCAATCCCGTGTCGGCCCTGCTGGTCAGTGCCGAACGGTCGCTCGCGGCGGAGTTCCCCGACCATGCCCACGCCCGAGCCGTACTCTCGGCGATCGGCAGTGGCGAGCGGACCTTCACCAACATCGCCCGGGCGGCGGGCGGGATCGCCAACACGACCCTGACCCGGGCCGCCGAATTCCTCGTCCGCAAACGGCTCGTCGCCGCCGAGTTGCCGCTCTCCACCCGGCCGTCGAAAGAGCGCCGATACCGGATCGCCGACCCGTATCTGCGGTTCTGGCTGCACTTCGTGCAGCCGCACCTGCCCGAGATCGAACGGATGCGCGGCGACCTCACCCTCGACCGGGTCCGGGCGGGCTGGACGACGTGGCGCGGCCGCGCGATCGAACCGCTGCTGCGGGAGTCGCTCGCCCGGCTGCTGCCCGACGACAACCTGCCGTCGCCCGCCGCCGTCGGCGCCTACTGGACCCGGTCGAACGACATCGAGATCGACATCGTCGGCGCGGACCGCGAACCGATCGCCCGGGAATTGCTCTTCCTCGGCTCGGTCAAGTGGCTGGAGCAACGGCCGTTCGACGCCCACGACCTCGCCGCGCTGCACCGGCACCGGGCGCTGTTGACCGATCAGCCGGTTCCGCTGGTCGCGGTGAGCCGAAGCGGGGTCACCTGCACCGGGCTGGAGGCGGTCTACGGTCCAGCCGAACTGCTCGCCGCCTGGCGGCCGGCGTCGGGCTGACCGCCACAGCCCGTCGTCAGTACAAGAGCAGGGTGCCGGCCAGGGAGATCAGAGCGCTCACCAGCAGGGCGGCGCCGCAGCCGACGCCGGTCACCGCGCTCACCGGCAGGGACCGGGCCCGCGCCACCGGCACGGCGGCCAGCGCCACCACGGTCAGCAGCACCGCCGGCAGGTGGATGAGCGGATAGTGCAGCAGCACCGCCACCGGGAAGAGGTGCAGCCCGACGACGAGGGCGACCCAGGCGGGGATCAGGTCCTTGTGCCGGGTGAAGGCCAGGAGCAGGGCGCCGAGCCCGGCGGCGCCGAACTCGATGGCGACCACCAACCCGAACGCCTTGCTGGTGTCGGCGTCGAAGACGGTGCCGTCGGTCCAGTGTCGCCAGGCGAGCAGGCCGCCGGCCACCGCCGTCAGCATCGACACACCGGATCCGATGCCGAGCCACTTCGGCCAGGTCGGCGGCGGCTTCTCCTGCGCCCACCCGAACCAGCCGGAGGCGAAGAAGCCGAAGATGACGGCGGTCATGGCCGCGTCTCGGACGAAATCTGCGGTCATCGGTCTGCCCCCTCCGGCCGGGCGGCGGCTCCCGGACCTGGTTCACCGTACGGGAGACTTTCTACCTGGACCGATACCCGCGATCCACCAACGGGTGCCGGATCATTGGATGCCCCGTGGGGATCAGCGCGGCTGTTACGGTGGCGCCCATGTCCGACCCCGCGCGTCCCGCAACCGGTGGAGCCGTCGCGAAGCGCCGGGAGGCGAGCACCCTTCTCGCCGCCGCGCTGACCAACGGGCCGGCCGAACTCGTCGACTTCGTACTCCCGCTCTGGGCCGGCATCGCCCTGGGGGCCAGCGCCACCGAGGTCGGCCTGCTCGTGGCGCTGGAACTGGCCGTGTCGGTGGTCGTCCGCCCGATCGCCGGGGTGCTGGCCGACACCCGGGAGCGCCGCTACGTGGCCGGTGCCGGGGCACTGCTCTACGGCCTGTCCTGTGCCGGATACGCGGTGGCGGGCAGCCTGCCGCTGGCGTACGTCGCGGCGGTCCTCGGCGGTGTCGGCGGCGCCCTGCTGTGGGTGTCGGTACGCGCCATCGTCGGGGAACGGCTGGCCCGCGACACGACCGTCTACCCGCGCCTGATGTCGGCCCAGGAGACCGGGACCTGGATCGCCTTCGTCGCCGGGCTGACCCTGCTCGGCTTCGTCGACTTCGTCGGGCTCTTCCTGGCCTGCGCGGCGGCCTGCCTGGTCGGCGCGGTGGCCCTCTTCGCGATGCCGGCCCGGCCGGCTCCGGCCGGGGAACACGGTGGCGCCGACATCGCCGGCACGGTGGGGCTCGGCGCGGTCGGGCGCCGGCTGCGGCCGATGCTGCTCGCCGTCGTCGTCACGATGACCGCCGAGGCCGCCATCGGCATCCTGTTGCTGCTGCACCTGCAACGCGGGTTCGACCTCGAGATCATCGAGATCGCGTACGTCTTCCTGCCCGGCGCCATCGCGATGAGCGTCCTGCCGGGCTATCTGCACCGGTTCGTGCTCCGGTTCGGCCGGACCCGGGTGCTCGCGACCGCCTCGGTGGCCAGCGCCGCGTTCGCCGCCAGCCTGTCCCTGGCCCCGAACCCGTGGGTGCTCGCCGGGCTGTGGGTCCTCAGTGGTGCGGCGTGGGCGGCGGTGATGCCGATCCAGCAGGCGGTGATCGCCGAGGCGTCCGGCGCGCAGACCGGTCGCGGGATGGGCCTCTACGAGTCGGCGGCGCTGGTCGGTGGCGTGATCGGTTCGCTGGCCGGCGGCCTGCTCTACGACGGTGGCTCGTGGGCGCTGGCCTGCCTGGTCGCCGCCGCGGTCATCCTGTCCGGCGCGCTGATCGTGCCCCGGTCGGTGCGTGCCCTCGGCGTCGCCGACGTCCCGACCGTCACCGAGCCCGAAGAATCCGATGTGGACGACGGCGGGGCGCCGACCGCTGGCGGGGGAGCGGTGGTGGCTCCGGCGCCGGGGGTCGTACCGGTCGTACCCGTCGCGACCCGCCCGGCGGAGCCGGTGCCGCTGACCAAGCCCGAGCCGTCCGCACCCGAGCCGTCCGCTGGTGCACGGGCCGGAACCGGCGAGCCGTCCGCCCCGGAGACGACGAAACAGCAGACGGCCGGGAAGCCGCCGAAGACCCCCCGTCAGCGCCTCGTCGAACTCGGCCAGCACGCCGCACTCTTCGCCGCCGTGCAGGTCGGGCTCGCGGTGTTCGGCGTCTCCTGGCTCTGGGACCTGCT
This sequence comes from Polymorphospora sp. NPDC050346, assembly GCF_040655695.1. NCBI lineage: Bacteria > Bacillati > Actinomycetota > Actinomycetes > Micromonosporales > Micromonosporaceae > Polymorphospora > Polymorphospora sp. NPDC050346. Next base: position 6,187 of record NZ_JBFAKM010000047.1, read on the forward strand.
CACCGGCCGGCTGTCCGGGCTCGTCATGCGCGGCGGCGTCGAGCACGACGGGCTGGCCGCCGCCGCGTACGGGGTCGGCCGGATCTGGACCATCGTGCTGGTCGTCGACGTGCTGTGGACCTTGATTCAGGTGTCGCGCTCGCGACGCCGGTAGGTGGCCGCCTAGGCTGGCCGGGTGGCAGCGTGTCCCGAGCTGACCAGGCCGCGTCCGCGCGGTCCCGGTCTCTCCGGGGAAACCCCGGGGACGTCACCCGTACCACCGCATCGCGTCGCCTGCGCTCCGGTGCGCTCCGCGCACGTCCGCGCACGCACGACCGGGCCTCGTCGGGACACGCTGCCTCACCCGACCGTGGACCGGCCGTGCTGAGCGGCGCCGGACCAGAAGAGTCGCCCGGCCGGCCCGCGGAGCGGTTCGCCACGGCGCTGGCCGATTCGTTCCTGGCCGGTGACTGGGTTCGCGACGGCCTGCTCGGGCGGGGTGCGCTCGTCGTCGGCGTACGGGCCCGCTGGCTGCGCCGGGTGGTGGCCGAGGTGCTCGGGGCATACCCGAGGGTGCCGGCCGACCGGCCGCGTGAACTCGCCGGTTTCGTCGCGGCGTCGCCGGTCTACCGGGCGGCGTGGCACTCGGCCCGGCTGCGTGGCCGCCGGTTGCGGGTCCACGCCCGGCCGGTCACCGCGACCCGGACCGTACGCCGGCCCTGGCCCACCCCGGTCGTCGACGATCTGGCCGCGCTCTCCGACCTGCTCGGACTCACCCCCGAAGAACTCGACTGGTACGCCGACCGCCGGTCGATCAACCGGCATGCCCGCGACGAGCGGCTGCGCCACTACCGGTACACCTGGCTCGGCGGGCGGTTGATCGAGGCGCCGAAGCCCCGGCTGCGGGCGCTCCAGCGGCGGCTGCTCGCCGAGGTGCTCGGACCGGTGCCGGTGCATCCCGCCGTGCACGGCTTCGTGCCCGGCCGGTCCGCGCACACGTTCGCGGCGGCACACGCCGGGCGGCCGACCGTCGTACGCGTCGATCTGGTGTCGTTCTTCGCGACCGTGTCGGCGCCCCGGATCTTCGGGCTGCTGCGGGTCGCCGGATATCCCGAGCCGGTGGCGCACACGCTGACCGCGTTGTGCGTGACCCGTACCCCGGTCCGGGTGCTGCGGGCGGCGCCGGCCGGGCTGCCGGACCGGCCGTACCGGCTGGCGTTGCTGCGCGGGCCGCACCTGCCGCAGGGCGCGCCGACCTCGCCGGCGCTGGCCAACCTGTGCGGCTACCGGCTCGACCGGCGGCTGGCCGGGCTGGCGGCCGCGTTCGGCGCGACCTACACCCGGTACGCCGACGATCTCGCCTTCTCCGGCGACCTGCCGCCGCGCCGGGCGGCTGCCCTGGTCGACCGGGTCACCGCTGTCGTGGCGGCGGAGGGGTTCCGGGTCCGGCCGGACAAGACCCGGATCCGCGGCCGGGCCGACCGGCAGGTGCTCGCCGGCCTGGTCGTCAACGCCCGGCCGGCGGTGCCGCGCGACGAGTACGACCGGCTGCGCGCCCTGCTGCACAACGCGGCGCGGACCGGACTGGCGGCGCAGAACCGCGACGGCCACCCCGACTTCGAGGCCCATCTCGCCGGTCGGATCGGGTGGGTCGGCCGGGACCGCCCGGCCCGGGCGGCGAAGTTGCGGGCGCTGTTCGAGGCTGCCCGCTCCCGCCCGGACGGCGGCTCGTCGGACGGCGTGACAGCAGGTCAGTGATACGCGGAAGTTTCAGGCCGATGTCGACTGTTGTGCATGGAAGCGCTCCCATGTAAGAATTCCAGCACTGTGTCGGCCAACACGCCACACAGTAATGGCGCCGAGGGCATCCGGCTATCCGGGCGGCGCCGATGAAAGCCCGACCGGGCCGGGCAGAGCACCACCCCCGAATGGCGCCCCACGGACGACGTCCGGCGGTCGTCGCCGTTCCGGACCCCACCCCCGGGGGCCGGACCGACCCGAGGAGATCAGCGGTAATGAATTTGCGGAACAGGTTGTCCGGCCGGCGTAAGGCCGTGGCGTTGGCAGGTGCCAGCGCCCTCGTGGCCGCCGGCCTCGCCACGATCCCGGCCACCATGGCCCACGCGGCGACCGGCTGCGACGTCACCTACACCACCAACGACTGGCAGGGTGGCTTCACCGGCAACGTCACCATCAAGAACGTCGGTGACCCGCTGACCGCGTGGACGCTGCGCTTCACCTTCCCCAACGGCAGCCAGCAGGTGCAGCAGGGCTGGTCGGCGAACTGGTCCCAGAGCGGCAGCCAGGTCACCGCCACCAACCTGTCCTGGAACGGCGCGCTGGGCACCGGCGCCTCCACCAGCATCGGATTCAACGGTGCGTGGAGCGGCAGCAACCCGAAGCCGACCAGCTTCACCCTGAACGGCGTCGTCTGCAACGGCGGTACCACGAACCCGACCACGCCGCCGCCCACCACCCCGCCGCCGACCACGCCGCCGCCCACCACGCCCCCGCCGACCACCCCGCCGCCCACGACGCCGCCGCCCGGCGGTCCCCGGGTCGACAACCCCTACGTGGGCGCCCGTGGCTACGTGAACCCGGAGTGGCGCGCCAAGGCCAACGCGGAGCCGGGCGGAAGCCGGATCTCCAGCACCCCGACCGCCGTGTGGATCGACCGGATCGCCGCGATCGAGGGCACCGACAACAGCCAGTCCAACGGCCCGATGGGCGTACGTGACCACCTGGACGCCGCCCTCGCCCAGAACGCCGGCTACATCCAGTTCGTCATCTACAACCTGCCCGGCCGCGACTGCTCGGCCCTCGCCTCCAACGGCGAGCTGGGCGTCGACGAACTGCCCCGCTACAAGTCCGCGTACATCGACCCGATCGCCGCGATCCAGGGCGACCCGAAGTACCGCAACCTGCGGATCATCAACATCATCGAGATCGACTCGCTGCCGAACCTGGTCACCAACCTCAACGTGGCCAAGTGCCAGACCATGAACAACAACGGCGGCTACGTCAAGGGCGTCGGCTACGCGCTGCACAAGCTCGGCGCGGTCCCGAACGTCTACAACTACATCGACGCCGCGCACCACGGCTGGATCGGCTGGGACAGCAACTTCGGTCCGTCGGCCGCCAAGTTCAAGGAGGCGGCGACCGCCGAGGGCGCGACCGTCAACGACGTGCACGGCTTCATCACCAACACCGCCAACTACTCGGCGCTGCGCAACCCGCACTACACCATCAACACCACGGTCAACGGCACCTCGGTGCGCCAGTCCAAGTGGGTCGACTGGAACTTCTACGTCGACGAGCTGACCTTCGCCCAGGCCTTCCGGCAGGAGCTGGTCAACCGCGGCTTCAACAGCAACATCGGCATGCTGATCGACACCTCCCGCAACGGCTGGGGCGGCCCGAACCGGCCGACCGGTGCCGGCCCGACGGACAACGTCGACAACTTCGTCAACGCCCGCCGGATCGACCGTCGGATCCACGCCGGCAACTGGTGCAACCAGAGCGGTGCCGGCCTCGGTGAGCGTCCGGTCGCCGCTCCGGAGCCGGGCATCGACGCGTACGTCTGGGTGAAGCCCCCGGGTGAGTCGGACGGCTCCAGCCGCCTGATCCCGAACAACGACGGCAAGGGCTTCGACCGGATGTGCGACCCGACCTACACCGGTAACGAGCGCAACGGCAACAACCTGAGCGGTGCCCTGCCCGACGCCCCGATCTCGGGTGCCTGGTTCTCGGCGCAGTTCCGCGAGCTCATGGCCAACGCCTACCCGCCGTTGAGCTGAGCGTCACACCCCGCCCGGCGGCCCCCGATGCGATCCGCATCGGGGGCCGCCCCCTTTTGTCGTTCCGGCGACTAGGGCACGGTCCGTTCGATGGCCGCCGGACCGTCCCGGTCCAGCTCGGCCTGGGCCCGCCGGACGCGTTCCGGGGTCGGCTCGCCGCCCTGCGCCATCACCAGGTCCTCCGGATCCCACGGCTGCTCCGCCCCGGTACGCGCACCGCGCGCGGCCGGCGTGCCACCGCCGAACGGGGCGCCGAGGATCTCCTCGGTCGGCGGAAACTCGGCGGTGTCACCGGCCTCCCGAAAGTCCGGATTGTCCGGGCCGGGCCCGCCACCGCCGGTCAGCTTGTTCACGCTCGTCTCCTGCTCGACCGCGGCGGCCACCTCGGGCGTCTCCTCCAGCGGTCGCTGCGCATCGGAACTGCGGTCCGTCATGGCTCCGCCCTCCTGTCGGTCGACACCGACGGCATACCCGGCGCCGGCCCGGACATTCCGGCCGCGACCGGACGGGGAGCGGGCGGTGAGCGGCGGGCGGCCGGGACGCCGGAGAAGAAGCGGCCGGCTACCCCAGGGTCAGCCAGCGGATCGCGCGCTGCTCGACCCGGGCCGTCTCGGCCGGGGTGAGCGGCTGACGGCCGGTGGCCTTGCGCAGGAACGTGATCTCGTCCCAACCCAGATCGGCCACCGCCGCGATGCCGTGGTCGGGCAGCAGCAGGTCGGTCAGCACGCCGGCCGCGGCCGGGGTCAGCCACGGCCGCCGGTCCAGGGCCGTGGCCAGGTCGAGGCCGTGGATGCCCACCTCGACGATTCTGGTGACCAGGAAATCGGTCAGCAGCATGGCGTCGCCGTGCCGGGTCCGCACCACACGGTCGGCCGGCTCCCGCCCGCACTGTTCGACGATCCGCCGCCAGGTGCCGTCGAACTCGACGGCCAGCGCGGCGCCGTCCGCGACGTCCGCCACCCGCCGCTCGGCCAGCCCGATCCGGGCGGCGTTCGTACCGGTGGCGAAGCGGTGGTCGGGCCGGTAGTAGCCGGCGGCGGAGACCGTCGCCCGGGGCGGGGCCGGTGCCGCCAGCATGCCGGGCAGCCACTCCAGGATGGTCAGCACGTGACCGAGCAGCCCGGCGACGTTCCACGGTGGACACGGGGTGGGTCGCGACCAGTCGTCCGCCGGCAGTTCGCGCAGGACGGCGGCGAGTTGTGCGGCCTCGGCCCGCAGTGCCGGCAGGGCCCGATCACTTGGCATGTCGGGCACCCTATCGGGCCGCCGTGGAGCCCTCTCGACAATGCAACGTATGACCATTGATGCGTGGGAGTCCGTCGACCGGTACTTCAGCGACCTGCTCATTCCCGCCGACCCGGTGCTGGCGGCGGTGCTGCGGGCCAACAAGGAGGCCGGCCTGCCGGCCATGGACGTCGCGCCCAACCAGGGGAAACTGCTGATGCTGCTGGCCCGGATCAGCGGTGCCCGCCGGGTCCTGGAGATCGGCACCCTGGGCGCCTACAGCACCATCTGGCTGGCCCGGGGAATCCCGGCCGACGGGTGGATCGTGACCCTGGAGGCCGACCCCTCGTACGCCGCCGTGGCGCGGGCGAACCTCGACCGGGCCGGGGTCGCCGACCGGGTCGACCTGCGGGTCGCCCCGGCCCTGGACACGCTGCCCGAACTCGTCGCGCAGGACGCCGGACCGTTCGACCTGGTGTTCATCGACGCCGACAAGCCCAACAACCCGCACTACCTGGAGTGGGCGCTGCGCCTGACCCGGCCCGGCAGCCTGATCATCGGTGACAACGTCGTACGCGACGGGCACGTCGTGGACCCGGACAGCCCGGACGAGAAGGTACGGGGGGTGCGTACCTTCCTCGAGATGACCGGCGCCGACCCGCGCCTCGACGCGACCGCGCTGCAGACGGTCGGCGCGAAGGGCTGGGACGGCTTCTCGCTCGCGGTCGTCCGGTGACCGGCGGGCGCCGGTGGTGCGTGGTCCGGCACGACCACGCGCCACCGGCGCCGGGGGAGGCCGGCTCAGGTGTCCAGCAAGCGGTCCAGGAAGTCCCGGTAGCGGCGGACGGTGACCCGCAACCGCTCGGTGTCGTCGGCCCCCGAGGACCGCCAGCCACCGAGGTCGTCCTTCTGCTCGGCGAGTGCCGTGGCCAGCGTTTGCACCGCCTCATCGACCAGGTCCTGCGCCTCGCCGGCGGCGGCGCGCGGATCGTCGACGAAGCGCAACTGGACCTCGCGCCACCGCTGGCGCAGGGCCTGCGCGGTGGCGGCCGGGATCAGCACGGCGACCGGCTCGCCCGGCACGTCACCGGGCATGAGCCCGGACCTGCCGGCCGGTTCCGCCTCCGCCGCGGCGTCGGCCGCGGGGTCGACGGCGACCGGGTCGGGCCGGCGGTCACCGGTCGTCGCGTCGGTCCGGTCGTCGTCGAACCGGTCGTCGACGGCGCCGGTGTCGGTCCGGTCGTCACCGGGCCGGTGGTCGACGGCGACGGTGTCGGCTGGGCCGTCGGCGGTGTCCGTGTCGGCCTTGGAAGCCGTACGGTCGGCGTGGAACCCGTTGACCGCCGGATCGTGACCGTCGACGCCGTGGTCACCGGTCGGATCGGGCCGGTCCCGTCGCAGGTCGATGGCGTCCGGAGCGGCGCGTCCCGGGTGGTCGTGACCGGGGTCGGGGGTGTGGTCGTACCCGGGGGTGTCGCGCGGGTCCGACGCGAACTCGTCGGCCCGGCGCGCGGACGTCCGGTCCGGGGCGTCGTCCTGCTCGGGTACGGGCACCGGGTGGGACCGGACCACGTCCGGTTCCCGCAGCTGCTGGTCGTGATGGCGCACGGCTGGCCTCCTCAGCGGATCGTGGCGTCGGCGGGTGCGGGCGACTCCGCGGCCCGGGTCGGCGCGGGAGCGTCGCCGAGCAGGTCGGCGAAGAGTTCCCGGTAGTGGACGATGGCCTGCCGCAGCTCCTCGGTGCTGGCCTCGCCCTTGGCGTTGCGGACCTGGATGTCGTGGGCGTCGCGGTAGTGCCCCAGGGTGCGGGCGTGCTCGACGCTCAGGTGGGACACCTGGGCGTCGTAGTCGCCCGTGGGGTAGCCGCGCTCGGAGACGAGGCGGGTGACCAGTTCGTCGGCGGCGCCGACGGCCTCGGCGGGGGAGTCGACGAACCGGGCCTGGATCTCCTCCCACTGCGTGGCGTAGCGTTCCCGGGCCTCCGGCGACAGCGGCGTCAGGGTCAGTTCGGCGTGGCGGCGCTCCCGGTCCCGCAGCTCACGCTCGGCGTCGGCGCGGCTGTCCCGTTCGGACAGCAGGCGGTCGTACTCGGGCCCGAACCTGCTGCGCAGGTTGCGGCGCCGGCCGAACATCAACGCGGCGGCCACGGCGGCCACGACGACGACAACGAGAATCAGGGTGACGACGATCTGGGTGGTCGACATGGTGTCCTCCTTCGACACCGGTAGTTCCCGCTGGAGGGTGGTTGTCAATCCCCCTCCGGCCAACCAGTTGTCATCGATGGGCTAAACCGGATCGAATCGGTCGAAAGTCGAGATATCAATCCATCGACGAAACGGTACGGATCGATCATTGGTGGTAGTGCCGAGGCCCTGGATTCCGTATCCTGCCCAAGGCGCACGCGCCGGGTCCTGCCGTATCCCCTAGGGCGAGGTCTGATGATTACCCGCAACTGGTCGATCCGGTCGAAGATCGTGGCCCTGGTCACCGTGCCGCTCGCCGCGCTCCTCGCACTGTGGATTTTCGCCACCACGCTCACGGTCGGGCCGGCGCTGAGCCTGCTCAGCGCCCAGTCGCTGCTCAACGACCTGGGCTTCCCCGGCCAGGCCATGGTGTCGGAGCTGCAACGCGAGCGGCGGCTGTCCCTGGTCTACCTGGCCGGCGACACCGACACCACCGAGCTGGGCCAGCAGCGGGTCAGCACCGACCGGGCGATCGCCGAGTTCCGCCGCCGGGCGCTGAACCCCGACTTCCGCGCCGGCGTCGACCCCACCCTCAACGCCCGCCTCGGCCAGCTCGCCACCGCCCTCGACACGCTGCCGTCCGGGCGCGGCTTCATCGACCGGCGCGACCTGGACCGCACCGGGGCCCTCGGCCTCTACACCAGCACCATCGACGCGGCGTTCCGCACCTTCAGCGCCCTCGCCGCCCTGCCCGACGACCAGATCAACAGCGAGGTACGCGCGCTGACGTCGCTCGGCCAGGCCCGCGAGGTGCTCGGCCAGGCCGACGCGCTGCTCGCCGGGGTGTTCACCGCCGGCCGGTTCGCCGACGGCGAGCACGGCCAGCTCGTGCAGATCCTCGGCACCAAGCGCCACCTCTACGGAGCCGCGGTCGCCGATCTCAACTCCGAGGACCGGGCCACCTACCTGCGCCTCGTCGAGGGCGAGACGTTCGTCCGGCTGCAGAACCTGGAGGACCGGCTCATCGCCGAGGGGCGTACCGGCGCGGTCTCCCCGGTCGACCCGGGCAACTGGGCCGCCACCTACGACTCGGCGCAGGAGCAGCTGCGCGACTTCGAGTCGACCGCCTCGACCACGCTGGAGCGGCGCACCGTGCCGGTCGCCGTCGACATCCTGGTCCGGCTGGCCCTGGCCGCCGTACTCGGGCTGATCGCGGTCGCGATCTCGCTGTTCATCGCGTTGCGGGTCGGCCGGCAGCTGATCCGTCGGCTGGGCGACCTCCAGGAGTCCGCGCTGGAGATCGCCGACCGGCGGCTGCCGAACGTCGTCACGCGGCTGCGTCGTGGCGAGGACGTCGACGTCGAGGCCGAGACGCCGGTGCAGGAGTACGGCAGCGACGAGATCGGCCAGGTCGGCCGGGCGTTCGACCAGGTGCACCGGCGGGCGGTGCGCTCCGCGGTCGACGAGGCGGACCTGCGCCGTGGCCTCAACGAGGTCTTCCTCAACATCGCCCGGCGCAGCCAGACGCTGCTGCACCGCCAGCTCGCGCTGCTCGACAAGATGGAGCGGCGCACCACCAACCCCGACGAGCTGGAAGATCTCTTCCGGGTCGACCACATGGCCACCCGGATGCGGCGGCACGCCGAGGACCTGGTGATCCTCGCCGGTGCCGTGCCCGGCCGGGGGTGGCGCAACCCGGTGCCGATGATCGACGTGGTGCGCGGTGCGGTGTCCGAGGTGGAGGAGTACGTCCGCGTCGACGTACACGCCATCCAGCCGGTGTCGGTGGTCGGCCGCGCCGTCGCCGACCTCACCCACCTGCTCGCCGAGCTGATCGAGAACGCGACCTCGTTCTCCCCGCCGCACACCCGGGTGCAGGTCGCCGGCCAGGAGGTGCCCAACGGCTACGCGATCGAGGTCGAGGACCGTGGCCTCGGCATGGTGCCGGACGCCCTCGCCGAGGCCAACCGGCGGCTGGCCGAGCCGCCCGACTTCGACCCGGCCAACAGCGCCCGGCTCGGGCTCTTCGTGGTCGCCAAGCTCAGCGCGCGGCACGGCATCCGGGTGCAGTTGCGGCCGTCGCCGTACGGCGGGGTGACCGCGGTCGCGCTGCTGCCGACGGAACTCGTCGTCGTCGCCCCCGGCGCCCGGGCGCTGCCCGGCCGGGCCGGGGGACAGCCGGCGGTCGACGTCGACACCATGGAGGTCAAGGCACTGGACCCGGCCCGCCGGCCGAGCCCGATGCTGCTGCCGGCCGGACCGTCCGCGGCCGCCCCCGCCGAGCCCGAGCGGCGGATCCGTACGACGACCCGGCTCACCGCCGTACCGACCCAGCCCTCGCCACGCCGGGAGATGCCGTCGCCCACGCCACGGGGTCCGGTGGCGCCGGCGACGCCGGTCGGCGACGACGGGCTGCCCCGCCGGGTCCGCCAGACCAGCCTCGCGCCGCAGCTCCGGGCCTCCGCGACCGGCGACCTGGCCGGTCTCGCCAGCGAGGTGCGCGACCGGTGCCCCGAGGAGGTCCGGGCGAGGATGTCGGCGCTGCAGGCGGGCACCGCCCGGGGCCGGCGCGAATCCGAGGACCTGACGAATCCACCGGCCGGCCAGCCCGGTCCGGTGACCGAATCCCAGCCGGTGCCGCCCGCTCCGGCCGCCCCCGACGGCACCGCGGTGCCCGACGGGGCGCCAGCCGATTCCGAAAGGAACGCGTAGTGGTGTATCCGCACCCGACCAGGTCTGCCTCGAATCTCGACTGGCTGCTCGACGATCTCATCGAGCGTGTGCCGTCAGCTTCGCAGGCCGTGGTGCTCTCGGCCGACGGCCTGCTGATGGGCTCGTCGAGCGAGTTGAGCCGGGAGGACGCCGAGCACCTGTCGGCCATGGCCGCCGGCTTCCAGAGCCTGGCCAAGGGGGCCAGCCGGCACTTCGCCGCCGGCCCGGTCCGCCAGACCGTGGTGGAGATGGAGTCGGCCTACCTGTTCGTGACCGCCGCGGGGCAGGGCGCCTGCCTGGCGGTGCTCAGCACCACCGACGCGGACATCGGCCTGATCGCGTACGAGATGGCGATGCTGGTCACCCGGGTCGGGCAGAACCTGAGTTCGCCGACCCGGCCACCGGCGGTGCACTCCGATGCGCGGTGACACATCGGATCCGCATCACTGGCTCGACGGCGACGCCGGGCCGGTGGTACGGCCGTACACGGTGACCGCCGGCCGGGCCCGCCCGGCCGCTGGCGGGTTCGACGTGGTCGCCTTCGTGGTCGCGGGTGCGCCGCCGGCCACGGCGGACCCCCGGCTGCAACCCGAGCACCACGCGATTCTCGGCAACTCCCAGCAGCCGATCTCGGTGGCCGAACTGGCCGCCCAGGTCGACCTGGCGCTCGGCGTCGTCCGGGTGCTGCTCGGCGACCTGCTCGCCGAGGGGCTGATCGCCATGTACGAGCCGCAGCCGGCGGCCAACTTCCCCGACGACAAAATTCTCAAGGCGGTGGTCAATGGACTCCGTGCGCTCTGACCGGCGGGGCACCGGCCCGCGCATCCCGCTCGCGCTGAAGATCCTCATCGCGGGTGGTTTCGGGGTGGGCAAGACGACGCTGGTGGGCTCGGTGAGCGAGATCCGGCCGTTGCAGACCGAAGAGGTCCTCACCGACGCGGGCATCGACACCGACGACCTGACCGGCGTCGAGGCCAAGAACACGACGACCGTGGCGATGGACTTCGGCCGGATCACCATCAACTCCGACCTCCAGGTCTATCTCTTCGGCACGCCCGGGCAGGACCGGTTCTGGTTCCTGTGGGACGAGTTGTCGTTCGGGGCGCTCGGCGCGGTCGTGCTCGCCGACACCCGGCGGCTCGCCGACTGCTTCCCATCGGTCGACTACTTCGAGCAGCGGGGTACGCCGTTCGTCGTCGGTGTCAACTGCTTCGAGGGGGCGCAGCGGTTCAGCCCCGACTCGGTCCGCACCGCCCTGGACCTCGACCCGGAGGTACCGGTGGTGCTCTGCGACGCCCGTGACCGGCAGTCCGGCAAGGCGGTGCTGGTGTCCCTTGTGGAGTACGTGGCCAGCCGGCGGGGGCATCCGGTCCCGGCGTACTGACCGTCGGGGCGGGGGCGCGAAGTGATGCTTCCCCGGCGCCCGGCCGCCGGTTCTGGTTGGATCGTAACCGGGGCCAATGCGGCGGATCAGGCAGAAGACGGAGCTTCGAGTGGCTGACAGTGGCGAACTGGTGCATATCGGGTGTTACACCCCGCAGGGCGGCGGACGGGGCGAGGGTATCGTCGCCGCCCGCCGCGACCCGCGTACCGGCCGGCTCGACATCCTCGGCACGGTCGCGGCCACCCCGTCACCGTCGTTCCTGACCCGGCACCCCCGGCTGCCGGTGCTCTACGCCGTCGGGGAACTCGACGACGGCGTGGTCACCGCCTGGGGCATCGGGCCGGACGGCGGACTGGCACCGCTCGGCAGCCAGCCGACCGGTGGCGCCCACCCCTGCCACCTCGCCGTCTCCGCCGACGGCGGCCACCTGTTCAGCGCCAACTACGGCGGGGGCAGTGTGGCCGTACACCCGCTGGACCCGGCCGGGGTCCCCGGCCCGCGCTCCGACCTGATCGAGCACCACGGGCACAGCGTCGACCCCGACCGGCAGGCCGAGCCGCACGTCCACATGGTCTCGCCCGACCCGGACGGCGGCCCGCTGCTCACCGTCGACCTCGGCACCGACGCCGTCTACCGCTACCAGCTCGACCCGGCCACCGGGCGGCTCGGCTCCTACGGCACCCCGGTGCGGACCTCGCCCGGCACCGGCCCGCGCCACCTCGCCCGGCACCCCGACGGCCGGTTCTTCCTGGTCGGGGAACTCGGTGCGACGCTGCACGAGTACGGCCCCGATGGCGCCGGCACCGTGCACGAGCGGTCCCGGGTCCCGGCCAGCGAACGGCGTGGCCACGTCCAGCCCTCGGAGGTCGCCGTACGCGGCGACGGCCGCTTCGCCTACGTGGGCAACCGGGGCGTCGACACGGTCAGCGTGTTCGCGCTGGACACCGCGCAACCACGGCTGGTGGCCGAGGTCGGCAGCGGCGGACACTGGCCCCGGCACCTCGTCGTCACCGGCACCCACCTGTACGTCGCCAACGAGCGTTCGGACACGATCGGGGTCTTCGCCGTCGACGCGGAGAGCGGGGTGCCGACGCCGCTCGGCGAGCCGGTCCCGGTGCCCAGCCCCACTTGCGTACTTGCGACCACCTGACGGCCACTATGCGTAATAAGTGTGAAGTGTCGTCTCATTCTCCGGTTGGGCGATTGCTGAAACGCCCCGGGATCAGGGTGCTACCAGCGGTTACTGAAATTTCCTCCGAGGTTCCGCCTCCGTAACTTTCGACCGAACGTACGTGGCAGTCACCGGGCGGCTTCAGCACTATGGGGACCGTGCCGGGCCGCCATCGCATGCGAAAAAGCTTCCGTGGAACGAGCGCCATCGCGTCCGCGATGGCGCTCGTCGTCGTAGCCGCGGGAGGTTGGTTCGCCTACCGGACCGTGCTCGGGGCCGACTGCTCCGGCCGGGTGCCGCTCAACGTCGCCGCCGCACCCGAGATCGCGCCGGTGATCGAGGCCGCCGCGGCCGAGTGGGTCGAGGACGGGGCGGCCGTCGACGGCACCTGCGTCGCGGTCACGGTCAGCGGCACCGACTCGGTCGACGTCGCGGCCGCCGTCGCCGGACTGCACGGCATCTCGCTCGCCGGGGTCGGCCGGGCCAGCGGCACCGCCGTCATGCCCGACGTCTGGGTGCCCGACTCGTCGACCTGGCTGCTGCGGCTGAGTGCGGCCGCGCCCGGATTCGCCCCGACCAACAACGCCTCGGTGGCCCACAGCCCGGTCGTGGTCGCGATGCCCGAGCCGGTCGCCACCTCGTTCGGCTGGCCCGACAAGCAGCTCACCTGGGCCGACCTGCTCCAGCAGATCACCACCGGGACCCAGCTGCGGACCGGCATCGTCGAGCCGACCCGGGACTCCGCCGGGCTGTCGCTGCTGCTCGCCCTCGGGGCCGCCGCCAGCGCCGCCGGCGAGGGCGCCCAGCAGGCCACGACGGCGGCGCTGCGGGCCCTGGCGACCGGCCGCTCCGCACTGCGTCAGGACCTGGTCGCCCGCTTCCCACGGTCGGCCGACCCGGCCTCCGTCGCCTCCGCGCTGGGCGCTGCCGCGCTCTCCGAGGAGGACGTGATCGCCTACAACGCGGCCCGGCCGCCGATCACGCTCGCCGCGCTCTACCCGCAGCCGGCGTCGATGGCGCTGGACTACCCGTACGCGATCCTGCCCGGCACCGATCCGGCCCGGGCCGCCGCCGCCGAGGGGCTGTTCTCGCTGCTCGACACCGCGGCGTTCCGGGACCGGCTCGGCGCCCGTGGACTGCGTGGCCCGGACGGCACCTGGGGCCAGGGCTTCGAGGCGCCGCGCGGGGCACAGGCCGGGCTGCCGTCCCCGCCGTCGGCCGCACCGGGCACGAGCGCGTCACCGGACCCCGGCGGGTCGGCGCTGCCCGGAGCACCGGCCCGCGGCCCCGATCCGGCGGCGGTCGAGCGCGCCCTGTCCACCTGGACGGCGGTGACCCTGCCCGCGCGCATGCTGGCGGTGATCGATGTGTCGGGATCGATGCTGCAACGGGTGCCCACCGCCGGCGGCGCCACCCGGATGCAGGTCACCCTCCAGGCCGCCCAGCGCGGGCTCGGTCTCTTCGACGACTCCTGGGCCGTCGGGCTGTGGACCTTCTCCACCGAGTTGTCCGGCGGGCGGGACTACCGCGAGGAGCAGCCCGTCGGGCCGCTGAGCAGCCAGCGGAGCAGGCTGCTCAGCTCGCTGAACGCCATCACCCCGAAGCCGGACGGCGACACCGGCCTCTACGACACCGTGCTGGCGGCGTACGAGAGCATGCAGGAGGGGTGGGAGCCCGGGCGGGTCAACTCCGTCGTCATGCTCACCGACGGTCGCAACGACGACGACAACGGCATCTCGCAGGAGAAGCTGCTCACCGACCTGCAGGCGCTCGTCGACCCGCGCCGGCCGATCCAGGTCGTCATCATCGGCATCGGCGACGGGGTGAGCCGCGACGAACTGGACGCGATCACCAAGGTGACCGGGGGTGGCGTCTTCGTCACCGAGGACCCGGCGAAGATCGGCGACATCTTCCTCCAGGCGATCGCGCTGCGTCCGGCCGCACCCGGCTGACCTGCGATTCAGCGATGGACGACAATGCCGAATCACGTTGAGTGGTGCCGTGGCTGCGATCTGCTCCCACGGATGAACCTATGGCCGCAATCAAGTGACAGTTTTTTGTCGCAAGGTCTGGACGAGTACCCGCGTAGGCAAAGATGACTGAGTGCCCGGAGCAGCCGGCTCGCGTTCATGAGCCGGGTGATGTTCCGGGTTTTCGTCGACTTCTCTGACCTGGGGGTGGATTGGTGTCGTCGGCGACGCTTTCGAGCCCCGCCGCGGTCCAGGCGGGCGCCGGGCCGCAGGCCCGCGCCGAATCGCTGCGGATACGGCAGCGGGCATACATTCGCGCGATCTTCGTCCTGGACACGGTCGTCCTGGTGCTGGCGGTGCTCGGCGCCTACCTGATCCGGTTCGGCACCTCCGAACCACGTGGCCGCGGTTCCGACATCTCCTACCTGATAGTCGGACCGGCCCTGGTGCTCGTGTGGCTGCTCTCGCTCAAGCTGCTGCACTGCTACGACGACCGGGTGCTCGGCTACGGCGCCGACGAATACCGTCGGGTCACCTCGGCCAGCCTCCGGCTCGCCGCCACCGTGGCGATCGCCGGATACATCGCCGACGTCGGGGTCGCCCGCGGCTTCCTCGCCCTCTCGTTCGCGCTCGGCATCGCCGGAATGCTGGTGGCCAGGTTCGCCGCCCGCAAACGGCTGCACCGGGCCCGCTCGCGGGGCGCCGGCTGGTCCCGGCAGGTGCTCGTCGTCGGTGACACCGCCCACGTGCTCGAACTCGTGCACACCCTGCGCCGCGAGCCGTACGCCGGCTACGAGGTGGTCGGCGCCTGCATCCCCGACGCGCTGCTCGCCCCCGTACCGCAGCGGCTCGGCGACGTACCGGTCGTCGGCTCGTTCCGGGGCATCCCCGACGCCGCCGCCGCGACCGGCGCCGACACCGTGGCCGTCACCGCCTCCGGCGAACTCACCGCCACCCGGCTGCGCCGGCTCGGCTGGCAGCTCGAGGGCACCGGCATCGACCTGGTGCTGGCACCGGCGCTGACCGACGTCGCCGGCCCGCGCATCCACACCCGGCCGGTCGCCGGACTGCCCCTGATCCACGTCGAGGCGCCCGAGTTCCGCGGCGCCCGGAAGTTCATCAAGGGCCTGGTCGACCGCTCGCTCTCGCTGATCGCGCTCACCCTGGCGCTGCCCGTACTCGCCGTCATCGCGCTGACCATCAAGCTCGACAGCCGGGGGCCGGTCATCTTCAAGCAGGTCCGGGTCGGGCAGGGCGGCAAGGAGTTCGGCGTCTACAAGTTCCGCACCATGGTGGTCAACGCCGACGCGCTGCTCGCCAAGCTGGCGGCCAGCAACGAGACCGACGGCCTCATGTTCAAGATGCGCGACGACCCCCGGGTCACCCGGGTCGGCAAGTTCCTGCGCAAGTGGTCGCTCGACGAGCTGCCCCAGCTGGCCAACGTGCTCTTCGGGCACATGAGCCTGGTCGGCCCGCGCCCGCCGCTGCCGTCCGAGGTGGCCCGCTACGACGGCGACGTGGCCCGGCGGCTGCTCGTCAAGCCCGGCATGACCGGCCTGTGGCAGGTCAGCGGCCGATCCGACCTGACCTGGGAGGACGGCATCCGCCTCGACCTCTACTACGTCGAGAACTGGTCGCTCGCCGCCGACCTCGCCATCCTCTGGAAGACCTTCGGCGCGGTGGTCAACAGCCGCGGCGCCTACTGAACCCCGCCGCTCCGCCCCACCCGTCCGGGACCCGGGGGAGCGGCGGCGGTCAGTGCTGCGGGCCGGTCCAGTCGAGGCAGACGGCCACGGCGTCGTCGACCAGGTCGCCGGAGACGAAGGCACGCACGTCGCCGAGCAGCGAGCGCACCGCCTCCAGCGGTGCCAGCGGGCGGGTACGCCGGACGAACCGCTCCAGCGCCGACTCCCCGTACCGGGTGTTCGTCGCGGTGGCGTCGGAGATGCCGTCGCTGAGGACGAACAGCCGGTCACCGACCCGCAGGTCGAAGCTCTGGGCGTGGTAGATCGTGCCGTCGAACATGCCGAGCGGGAACTGCGCCTCCAGCCGCTGCTCGACCACCTCGCCCTCCCGCAGCAGCAGCACCCGGGGCGAGCCGGCGTCGACGGCGAGGACCTTCCCGGTGGCCAGGTCGAGTTCGAGCAGGAGCGTCTCGATGTGCTGCACACCCCGGTGGTGGGCGTAGACGGCCTGGTCGGCCAGGGACGCCTGGTCGGCCAGGGACAGCCCGGCGCGGCGGGCGTTGCGCAGTGCCTGGATCGCCAGGGTGGTCAGGGTGGCGGCGGTCACCCCCTCACCCATGCCGTTGACGGTGGCGAGCCAGGCCCGGTGCCCGTCGTCGGCCCAGTCGAAGCTGTCGCCGCGCACCGCGTACGCCGGCTCCAGTTGGCCGGCGAGGCTGAACGACGACCGGGACCGGCTGCGGCCGGGAAGCAGTTCCCACTGCATCTCCGCGGCGAGGGTCAGCCGGCGGGTGCGTGCCCCCACCGAGTACCGGTCGGTGCTGGAGCGTACGGCGGCCAGTTCGTGCCCGAGCGACGTGGCGATCTCGGCCAGCTCGCCGCGTAGTCGCGGGTCGTCGGGTGAGGGTCGCAGGCGCAGCACCCCGATCCGGTCGCCGCGCATGGTGACCGGCAGGTAGAGCGTGTCCTCGTGGAGGATCTCGGCCTGGTGGTCGAAGCTGCGCCAGGCCGGGTCGCCGGGCGAGGTCACCGGCCCGTCCCCGCAGAGCGGCAGGAGCGCGGCGATCCGGTAGTCGACCTGGAGAAGTTCCGTCCCGGTGATGCCGTACGCCTTGGCCAGCGCCCCGCCGAGGCACTCGACGATCTCGTCGGCGGGTGCCGTGGTCAGGGATCGCCGCACTCCGATCAGCCGCTCGTACATGATCCGCCCCCTGGCTTGTCCGGCGGCGGGTGCCGCGAGGGTAGTGTCAGGCCCACCATGGCCGAACACCATGGTCCAGACGGGCCGGAACCGAGTATCGCCGCCGAGGTGGACGCCGCGGCGGAAGCGTTGCTGTCCGTGTGGGATTCGGCACGTGAGCGGGCCACCAGCCGGTTGTCCGGATCACAGCTGCGCGCGGTGATCATCGTCGAGCAGTACGACGGGATCAACCTACGCGGGCTGGCCGAGAGCATGGGCATGATCCTGTCGTCGGCGAGCCGGCTCTGCGACCGGCTGGTCGCGGCTGGGGTGCTCGAACGGGTGCCCGGCCGGGCCGACCGGCGGGAGATCTCGCTGCACCTGACCCCGGTCGGTCAGGCGTTGCTCGCCGAGCTGCGCCGGGACCGGCGGGAACGGCTGGCGGCGGTGCTCGACGCGATGAGCGCCGGCAGCCAGCAGGCGCTGCTGCGCGGGCTGCGTGAGTTCGAGTCGGCGGCCCGCGCCGAGACGGCCGAGGACGAGGCCCGTTCGGCCTGAACCCCGATCCGGGCGGGCGCCTCGCCGGTCACGGCCGGGTGGGCGCCGCACTGGTCACGGCCGGCGGGCACCGTCACGGCCGGGCGGCGCCTCGCCGGTCACGGGCGGCCGCCGGTCAGCCAGCGGGCCGGCCGGTCCAGCACGGCCCGTACGACGGATCCGGCCGCACCCACCACCGCCGCGTCGCCGCCGAGCCGGGAGGCCCGGACGGTCACCGGTGACCAGCCGGCGGTCAGCACCCGGTGGTTGACCTCGTCCTCGACCGCCGGCCCGAGCCAGGGGGTGAGGGGGGCGTAGACACCGCCCAGCACGACGGTGTCGACGTCGAGCACGTTGATCACGCCGGCCACGGTGACGCCGAGGGCCGAACCGGCGTCGGCGAGGGCTCGCAGCGCCGCCGGGTCGGCCGCCTCGGCGAGGCTGGTCAGCCGGGCGACGGCCTGGTCCGCGGTGTGGCCCCGGCCGGCCAGGCCGGCGGCGGCCAGGATCGCGTCCTGCCCGGCGTACCGCTCCAGGCAGCCCCGGGCGCCGCAGCCGCACGGCGGGCCGTCGGGCCGTACCGCGACGTGGCCCAGTTCGCCGCTCCAGCCTCGGGCGCCGCGCAGGAGGGCGCCGTCGAGCACGATGCCGGCGCCGATCCCGATCTCGCCGGAGACGTAGAGGAAGCTGGCCGGACCGGCGGTGTGCAGTTCGCCGAGGGCGGCCAGGTTGGCCTCGTTGTCGACGGTCAGCGGCGCCCCGGCCAGGGCGGGATGCCCGTGCACGAGGGCGGGTACGTCGACGTCGCGCCAGCCGAGGTTGGGGGCGAGCCGGACGACGCCGTCGGCGGTGACCAGCCCGGGTACGGCCAGCGCGGTGCCGGCGTGCGCCAGTCCCTGCCGTTCGGCCTCGCCCCGTACGGCGGCGGCGAGGTCGGCGATCCGGGCCAGCACGTCCCGGGGCCCGGCCGGGCGCTGGTCGGCGCGGTGGACGACGCGGTGCCGGACCCGGCCGGTCAGGTCGACGACGCACGCGGCGAGGTAGTCGACGTTGATCTCCAGCCCGAGCCCGGCCGGCCCGTTCCCGGCGAGCACCAGGCCGAGCGCGGGCCGCCCGGCGCCGGCACGTGGGGCGGGGGCGACCTCGGTGACCAGCCGGCCACCGATCAGGTCGTCGACGAGTGCGGAGACGGTGGCCCGGGTCAGCCCGGTCGAGGCGGCGATGTCGGCCCGCGACGGCGCCCGCCCGCCCGCCGCGGCCGGCCCGCCGGTGCCGACGGTCCCGTCGGCCGCTTCGGTGCTGCCAGCCGTCGGCGGACCGGTCGCGATGTGTCGCAGGACCAGGCCGAGGTTGTGTTCGCGCAGGCTGGCCTGCCTCACCGGGGTGTTGCCCGACCGTGTGCCAGCCTGCGCCATGACCTTGACAGTGCCATAGCCGCGCCAAATAATTCAACGAATAAACAAATCGAACGTGTTACGTGGAGGTCGCCATGGCAGCCCAGCCCACGCCCGCTGACAAGTTCTCCTTCGGCCTGTGGACGGTGGGGTGGCCGGCCCGCGATCCGTTCGGCGACGCGACCCGGGCCGCGCTCGACCCGGTCGAGGCGGTGCACCGGCTCGCCGAACTCGGGGCGTACGGCATCACGTTCCACGACGACGACCTGATCCCGTTCGGTTCCGACGACGCGGCCCGCGACCACCACGTCGGCCGCTTCCGCAAGGCGCTCGACGAGACCGGCCTGGTGGTCCCGATGGTGACCACCAACCTGTTCACCCACCCGATCTTCAAGGACGGCGGGTTCACCAGCAACGACCGGGACGTACGCCGGTTCGCCCTGCGCAAGGTGCTGCGCAACATCGACCTCGCCGCCGAACTCGGGGCGCGCACCTTCGTGATGTGGGGTGGCCGCGAGGGCGCCGAGTACGACGTGGCCAAGGACATCCGGGCCGCGCTCGACCGCTACCGCGAGGCGGTCAACCTGCTCGCCGGCTACGTGCTCGACCGCGGCTACGACATCCGGTTCGCGATCGAGCCGAAGCCCAACGAGCCGCGCGGCGACATCCTGCTGCCGACCGTCGGTCACGCGCTGGCGTTCATCAACGAGCTGGACCACCCGGAGCTGGTCGGCCTCAACCCCGAGGTCGGGCACGAGCAGATGGCCGGGCTCAACTACGCGCACGGCATCGCCCAGGCGCTGTGGGCCGGCAAGCTGTTCCACCTCGACCTCAACGGCCAGCGCGGCATCAAGTACGACCAGGACCTCGTCTTCGGCCACGGCGACCTGCTCAACGCGTTCGCCCTGGTCGACCTGCTGGAGAACGGCGGCCCGGACGGCGGGCCGGCCTACGACGGCCCCCGGCACTTCGACTACAAGCCGTCGCGGACCGAGGACTTCGCCGGGGTGTGGGCCTCGGCGGCCGCCAACATGCGCACCTACCTCCTGCTCAAGGAGCGGGCCGCGGCGTTCCGCGCCGACCCGGAGGTGCGGCAGGCGCTGGCCGACAGCCAGGTCGGCGCCCTCAACGAGCCGACGCTGAACCCGGGGGAGACCTACGCCGACCTGATCGCCGACCGGTCGGCGTACGAGGAACTCGACGCCGACGCGGTCGCCGCGAAGGGCTTCGGCTTCGTACGTCTCAACCAGCTCGCGGTGGAGCACGTCCTCGGCGCCCGCTGACCCCCACCCGTGATCACCGTGATCAGGGAGTACGTCCGGCGTGCCGGCGTACCCACTCCCTGATCACGGTGATCTTGGAAGAGGGCGGGCCAGCGGGTAGAGTTTCGGATCTGTCGATGCGGAGGCCAGTCATGCCGTACGTCGCCGGAGTCGACTCGTCGACCCAGTCCTGCAAGGTGGTCGTCCGCGACGCCGAGACCGGCGCGCTGGTCCGGCAGGGCCGGGCCGCCCACCCCGACGGCACCGAGGTCGAACCGGCCGCCTGGTGGGCGGCACTCCAGGAGGCGATCGACCAGGCCGGCGGGCTCGACGACGTGGTCGCCGTGTCGATCGCCGGCCAGCAGCACGGCATGGTCTGCCTCGACGAGGACGGCAAGGTGGTACGGCCGGCGCTGCTGTGGAACGACACCCGCTCGGCCGGTGCCGCCGCCGACCTCGTCGCCGAGTTCGGCGGCGACCGGGCCGGCCGGCGCGCCTGGGCCGAGGCGGTCGGATCGGTGCCGGTCGCCAGCCTGACCGTCACCAAGCTGCGCTGGCTGAGCCGGCACGAGCCGGCCGCCGCCGACCGCACCGCCGCCGTCTGCCTGCCGCACGACTGGCTCACCTGGCGGCTGGCCGGCGCGCCCGGCCTCGACGCCCTGCGCACCGACCGCGGCGACGCCAGCGGCACCGGCTACTGGTCGCCGGCCACCGGCGCCTACCGCACCGATCTGCTCCGGCACGCCTTCGACGGGCGGGAGCCGGCCGTACCCAGGGTGCTCGGCCCGACCGACCCGGCCGGCACCCTGCCGGCCGGCGCCCGGCTCGGCCCCGGCACCGGCGACAACGCCGCCGCCGCGCTCGGGGTCGGCGCCCTGCCCGGCGACGTCGTGGTGTCGATCGGCACCTCCGGCACGGTCTTCAGCGTCGCCGACCGGCCGGCCGCCGACGAATCCGGCGCGGTCGCCGGATTCGCCGACGCCACCGGCCGGTTCCTGCCGCTGGTCTGCACCCTCAACGCCGCGCGGGTGCTCGATGCGGTCGCGACGATGCTCCGGGTCGGCCTCGACGACCTCGCCACCCTGGCCCTGGAGGCGCCGCCCGGCGCCGACGGCCTGGTCCTGGTGCCCTACCTGGAGGGGGAGCGGACCCCCAACCGTCCACACTCGACCGGCGCGGTGCACGGCCTGACGCTGCGCACCGCCACCCCGGCCCACCTGGCCCGCGCCGCCGTCGAGGGCATGCTCTGCGCCCTCGCCGACGGGCTGGACGCCCTGGTGGCGCAGGGCGCCGCCGTCAACCGGGTGATCCTGGTCGGCGGCGGGGCCCGGTCCGAGGCGGTCCGCCGGATCGCGCCCGAGGTCTTCGGCGTCCCGGTGCTGGTCCCGCCGCCCGGCGAATACGTGGCCGACGGCGCCGCCCGCCAGGCCGCCTGGGTCGCCCTGGGCGGTGCCGAGCCGCCGCCGTGGTCGGCGAGCCAGGCCCGGGAGTACGTCGCCACCGCCGCCCCGCACGTCCGCGGGCAGTACGCCGCAAGCCGCGACCTGGTCCGGGACCGGCCGGTCGCCGGTTAGCGCGTCGCCGGCCCCGGGTGTTGCCGGTGCCGGCGGCGTGGGTGATCCTGGTGCGGTGCCGAGGATGACCAGCGGGGTCGGGCCGCGTGGGGGCAGCCCGGCCCACCGGTTCTACAGCGTCGTCGTCTTCGTCGTCCTCGCCTCGCTCGACAACGTCGCGATCGGGCTCGTCCCACCGCTCTACGGGCCGATCTCCGAGTCGTTCGACGTGCCCGTCAGCGCCCTCGGCCTGGTCACCGCACTCACCTTCCTCGTCAGCGCGGTCGCCTCCGTCGCCTGGGCGTACGTCGGCGACCGCACCGACCGCAAGCCGCTGCTGGTCGCCGGCACCCTGCTGTGGGCGGCCGGCACCGCCGGCAGTGCGCTCGCCGGCGGCGCGGTCGGCGGGCTGGCCACCGGCTACGCCGGCTTCGTCGTCGCGCAGATCGTGGCGGCGATCGGCCTGGGGGCGGTCGGGTCGGTCGGCTTCTCGGTCGTCACCGACCTGATCTCGCCGCGCCGCCGTGGCCTGGTGATGAGCTTCTGGGGGCTGTCGCAGGGCATCGGCACCCTGACCGGCACCCTGGTCGCCGGGCTGCTCGGTTCCGTCGACTGGCGCCGCCCGTTCCTGGTGCTCACCGTTGTCGGCCTCGCCGCGACCGCCGCCTACCTGTTCACGTACGACATCCGGCGCGGCGCGAGCCAGCCCGAACTGGCCGGTGTGCTCTCCGCCGGCGGCGACTACGACTACCGGATCGGCCGCGCCGACCTGCCGAAGATCGTCGGCCGGCGCAGCAACGTGTGGCTGATCCTCCAGGGCCTCACCGCCCAGGCGGCGTTCGGGTCACTGGTCTGGCTGCCGGTGCTGTTCCAGCAGCGGGCCCTCGACCAGGGCTACTCGACGCCCACCGCGATCGTGGTCGGCAGCGTCTTCGCGACCCTGTTCCAGCTCGGCGGGGTCTTCTCCATCGTCGGCGGCCTGGTCGGCGACGCGCTGCAACGGCGTACCCCGCGCGGCCGGGCGATCGTGGCCTCGGTCGGCATCCTCGCCGCGGTGCCGTTCTACGTCGCCCTGTTCTTTGTGCCGATGCGCATCGACGTGCCGGACGGGGCCGGCGGCGGCGCGGTCACCGCCGCCGTGCTGCGCAGCGTGGTGTCCGAGCCGACGGTCGGCCTCAGCTTCCTCGCCGCCGTCCTGGCCCTGGCACTGACCTCGGCGAACTCCCCGAACTGGTTCGCCCTGATCGCCGACGTCAACCCGCCCGAGCACCGGGGCACCGTCTACAGCCTCGGCAACCTGGTCAACGGGGTGGGCCGGGCGGCCGGCAACGGGCTGGTCGGCGTCGTCTTCGGCGTACTGCGCGGGGCGTTCCCACCCCCGCTGAACTACGCCGTGGGGCTCGCCGCCTTCCAACTGTTCTTCGTGCCGACCGGGATCATGTACTGGCTGGCGTCACGCACCGCCCCCCGCGACATCGTCGCCGTGCACGACCTGCTGACCGCACGGGCGGCGGGGGCCGGGCCGGACCGCACCGACCGGTCGGCCGAGGGCACTTCCGGCCGTTGATCGGCAAGCTTGGCGGCATGCAGAACGCTCACCCGCTGCCGGCCCGTGTCGCCGGCTGGTTCGGGCTCGTCGCACATCTCGCCACCCTCGTCTGGTACGCCGCCAGCGGCCTGCTCGCACCCGGCTGGGCGGTGCTGCTCCTGCTGCTGGTGTGGGCCGGGCTGCTCGTCGTCGCGATCGTGCTGCTGCGCCGCCGTCCGGCGTACGTGCCGCTGGTGCCGGTCGTGGCGGCGCTGTTCTGGTTCGGCGCCATCTCGGCCGGGGAGGCCTGGCTCGGCTGGACCGGCTGACGGCACGCTCGTCACACCGGCCGGTCCCGGGCCCGGAACCGGCCGGTCGACGTGTCTCAGGCGCGGGCCCACACGGTGACGTCGGTCGGCACCCCGCCGTCGGAGTCGAGCGGACCGCTGCTGAGCAGCGGCTGCGTGCCGGCCGGCAACCCGACCGGATCGGCCCCGAAGTTGGTCACCACGAGCAGGTCGCCGTTGCGGAACGCGAGCACGTCGTCGGCGGTGTCCACCCAGGACAGCGTGCCCCGGCCGAGACCGTGTTCGCGGCGCAGCATCAGCGCAGCCCGGTACATCTCGTACGTCGCCCCGGCCACCTCCCGCTGGCGGTCCAGCGCGTACTCGGCCCACAGCGCCGGCTGCGGCAGCCAACTGGCGTCGGTCGGCCCGAAGCCGTACGACGGCGCGTCCGCCTCCCACGGGATCGGTACCCGGCAGCCGTCGCGGCCCCGCTCGGCACCGCCGCTGCGCTTCCAGGTCGGGTCCTGCCGGGCGTCGTCGTCCATCGTGGTGTGTTCGGGCAGCCCGAGTTCCTCGCCCTGGTAGAGGTAGGCCGATCCGGGCAGGGCGAGCATCAGCAGGGTGGCCGCCCGGGCCCGGCGCAGCCCGACCGCGGCGTCCGGCTGCGGGTCGCCGGCCCCGATCCCGTTCGGCTTGGGCGTGCCGGGCGGCAGCCCGAGCCGGGACGCGTGCCGTACGACGTCGTGGTTGGACAGCACCCAGGTGGTCGGTGCCCCGACCGCGTCGGTGGCCGCCAGCGAGCGGGTGATCACCGCGTACTGGGCGGGCGCGGTCCAGGCCGCCAGCAGGTACTCGAAGTTGAACGCCTGGTGCATCTCGTCGGGGCGGACGTAGGCGGCCAGCCGCTCGGCCGGCTGCACCCATGCCTCGGCGACCAGGATCCGCTCGCCCGGATAGCTGTCCAGCAGCCGGCGCCAGTCCCGGTAGATCTCGTGTACGCCGTCCTGGTCCCACATCGGCGGCCGTACGCCCTCGCTGCCGCCGCCGCTGAGCGGCTCCTCCGGATAGTGCCAGTCGGCGAGATCGGCCTGCTTCACCAGACCGTGCGCCACGTCGACCCGGAAGCCGTCGACGCCACGGTCGAGCCAGAACCGCAGGACGTCCTCGAACTCGGCGCGCACCTCGGGCAGGTCCCAGTTGAGGTCGGGCTGGCCGACGTCGAACAGGTGCAGGTACCACTGGCCGGGCCGGCCGTCGGGGTCCGGCACCCGGGTCCAGGCCGGCCCGCCGAAGACGCTGCGCCAGGTGTTCGGCGGCTCGGCGCCGTCGGTGCCCCTGCCGTCGCGGAAGACGTAGCGGGCGCGGGCCGGGCTGCCGGCCGGGGCGGCGAGCGCCTCGACGAACCACGGGTGCGCCGACGAGGTGTGGTTGGGCACCAGGTCGACGATGACCCGCAGGCCCCGGGCGTGCGCCTGCGCGATCAGCTCGTCGGCGTCGGCCAGCCGCCCGAAGATCGGGTCGACGTCGCGGTAGTCGGCGACGTCGTAGCCGGCGTCGGCCTGCGGCGACGGGTAGAACGGGGACAGCCAGACCGCGTCGACCCCGAGTTCGACGAGGTGGCCGAGGCGGGCGGTGATGCCGGGCAGGTCGCCGATGCCGTCACCGTCGATGTCGGAGAACGAGCGCGGATAGATCTGGTAGATGACGGCGTCACCCCACCAGGCGGGCGGGACGGCGGCGGGCCCACCCTGGGCCGGGGAATCCGTGGCGGAGGTTTCGTGCGTGTTCAGGGCGCTACTCCCGTCAGTTCGTGCCGGATCGACCTGTTTCCACCGTACTGGTCGAGCCGCTGAATCCGGGTGGACCGGTCGTGGCGCGGTCGACTCTCTCAACCTGCCCGCGGCGGCGCCGTCGACTCCCGTACGACCAGCCGAGTGGGCAGGATCACCGGCGGCTCGACGGCGTCGGCGGGATCGCCGTGGCCGAGCGGGCCGAGCAGCAGGCGGGCACCGATCCGGCCCTGTTCGGCGGCGGGCTGCGCGACGGTGGTGAGCCCGACGACGCCGGCCACGTCGTGGTCGTCGATGCCGATGACGCTGATGTCGTCGGGCACCCGCAGCCCGGCCTGCCGCAGCGTGGCCATCGCGCCGAAGGCCATCTCGTCGCACGCGGCGAAGATCGCGGTGGGCAGCGGGCCACGGCGCAGCAGTTCGGCGGTGGCCCGGCTGCCCCCGTTGATGGTGAAGTCGGCCTCGATGTCGAGCCGGGGATCGGGCTGCACACCGGCGGCGAGCAGTGCCCGCCGGTGGCCGATCCGCCGGTCGATGTGGGTGGTGAAGGCCAGTTCGTCGGACGGGTCGCCGGAGATGTGCGCGATCTGCCGGTGCCCGAGGGCGAGCAGATGGTCGGTCGCGGCTGCGGCGGCCGCCCGGTCGTCGATCAGCACCCGCGGCCACCCGGGTACGGCGGTGCCGGAGCTGATCGTGACGCCGGGCAGGGCCAGGTTGGTGACCGCCACGAAGTCGGCCGGCCCGAGCGGGGTGGCCACCAGCATCACGGCGTCGACCCGCTTGTGGAGGTTGGCGGTGTGCAGCAGCCGCTGGCGGGCGTGCTCGCGGCCGCCGAGGTTGTACAGCAGCAGGTCGTAGCCGGCCTCGTGCAGCGTCTCCTCGGCGGCCTCGACGACCGTGGCGAAGAACCAGCGGGTGACCCGGGGGATCACCACCGCGACCGCCCCGCTGCGGCCGCCGGCCAGCCGGGAGGCGGTGGGGGAGGCGGTGTAGCCGAGTTCGGCCGCCGCCTCCAGCACCCGTTCCCGGGTGGCCGGCGACACCGTCGGCAGCCCACGCAGGGCCCGCGAGACGGTGGCGGTGGAGACGCCGGCCCGGCGGGCCACGTCGTCGATCCTGGTCACCGGACCACCCCCGCCACCGTCGCGCGCAATGGTGCCGCGGTCAGCCCTTCACACTGCCGGCCAGCAGGCCGCGTACGAAGTAGCGCTGGAGGGACAGGAACACGATCAGCGGTACGACGATCGAGACGAACGCGCCCGCGGTCAGCCGTTGCCACTCGTTGCCCCGGGTGCCGGCGAGTTCGGCCAGCCGCACGGTCAGCGGTGCCGCCTCGTTGCCGCCGCCCGCGAAGATCAGGGCGACCAGCAGGTCGTTCCATACCCACAAAAACTGGAAGATACCGAACGCGGCCAGGGCCGGGGTGATCAGCGGCAACACGATCGAGCGGAAGATCTTCGGGTGGGTGGCGCCGTCGACCCGGGCCGCCTCCATCAGGTCGCCCGGCAGCTGCGCGATGAAGTTGTGCAGCAGGAAGACGGCGAGTGGCAGCGCGAAGCAGGTGTGCGCGAACCAGACCTGGATGAACCGTTGCTCGTCGTCGAGGTCCCAGGCCGGCATGATCTGGACACCGCCGACGCTGACGCCCTGGGAGAAGAAGCTGAGCAGCGGTACGAGGGCCATCTGCAGCGGCACGATCTGCAGCGCGAAGATGCCGATGTAGACCCAGTCCCGGCCCCGGAAGTTGATCCACGCCAGCGCGTACGCCGCCAGCGCGGCGAAGGCCAGCGGGAACAGCACCGACGGCAGGGTGATGACGACCGAGTTGACGAAGTAGCTGGCGAGCTGTCCGGCGGAGGACGACCGGCCGAAGAGAACGTCCTGGTAGTTCTCGAAGGTGATCTGCGGGTCGGTGAAGAAGGTCCACCAGCCGGTGGTCTTGATCTCCTGCTCGGGGCGGAACGACGAGACGAACAGGCCGAAGGTCGGCAGCGTCCACAGCATCGCGATGACGATCGAGACGAGGCTCGCGACCCTGGTGTTCAGCCGCCTGCGGACCCGCCCGGCGGCGGTCTTCGGCCGGTCGGCGCCGCTCTTGGCCACCGGCGGCGCGGGGGTGGTGGTGGTCATGTCAGCCCTCCCGCTGCTGGCGCAGGTTGCGGATCTGGTAGATCACGATCGGGATCACCAGGACGAAGAGGAACACCGCCAGCGCGGAGCCCTGCCCGACCTGTCCGAACCGGAACGCCTGGTTGTACATCTCGTTGGCGATCACGCTGGTGTTGAAGTTGCCGTTGGTCATGGTCCGGACGATGTCGAAGACCTTGAGGGTGGCGATCGAGATCGTCACGACCACGACGATCAGGGCCGGCCGGATGCTGGGGAGGGTGACCCGCCGGAACATCTGCCAGGCGTTGACGCCGTCGAGCCGGGCCGCCTCGACGATCTCGGCCGGGATGGCCTTGATCGCGGCGGACAGGACGACCATCGCGAAGCCGGCCTGGATCCAGACCATGACGGCGATCAGCAGCAGCGTGTTGAGGGGGGAGTTGAGCAGCCACTGCTTGGGTTCGCCGCCGAAGGACACCGCGATCTGGTTGAGCAGGCCGATCTGCTCCTGCTCCTCGGAGCGGTAGGCGTAGACGAACTTCCAGATGATGCCGGCGCCGACGAACGAGATCGCCATCGGCATGAAGATCAGCGACTTGGCGATGGCCTCGAACCGGGCCTTGTCCACCAGTACGGCGTACAGCAGCCCCATGCCGGTCGCGAGCAGGGGGACGAGGACCACCCACATCAGGGTGTTGATCAGTACGTCGATGATCTCGGGCTGGGAGAACATCCAGCCGTAGTTGCGCAGCCCGACCCAGTTGTCGCTGCCGCCGTCCATCAACGACAGCAGGGTGGTGCGGACGGCCGGCACGACCAGGCCGATGAGCAGCAGCACGATTGCCGGGAACAGGAAGAAGGCGGCGAAGAGCCCCTCCCCGCGGCGGGGGCGGGCGACCGGGGCGGGGGAGTCCCCGCCAGGCCCGCCCTTGGCGGTGCTCGCCGCGATCAGCCGCTGTTCGCGGCGCCGGGCGAAGTAGTTGGGGATGGCGTCGAGCAGCAGGAGCAAGCCACCCACCACGACGACGAACGCCACCAGGCCGTACAACAACATGAGAAGCTTCGGGGCTTCGTCGGCGAACTCCATGCGTCCTCCCGCACGCGGAACCTACCGGGCCGGTGGCCCAATGGAACGGTGGTCCGGCCCGAGAGCGGGCCGGACCACCGGAAAATCACTGGGGCCAGGATTGCTCGACGAAGGTCAGCGTGCTGGCGGTGTCCTTACCGTTGATCCAGTCGATCATGCCCTTCCAGAACGTGCCGGCACCGACGGCCGCCGGCATCAGGTCCGAGCCGTCGAAACGGAAGACGGCGTTGCTGTCCTGGAGGATCTGGACCGACAGCTTGTCGATCGGGTTGGCCACGTTGTTCAGGTCGACGCCCTTGTTGGCCGAGACCCAGTTGCCCAGCTTGGCGCGGGCGTTGGCGTGGTCGGCCGAGGCGAGGTAGGTCTGGAACGCCTGGACCTCGGGGCGGTCGGCGAACGCCGTGGCGAACTCGCCACCGCCGAGGACCGGCTTGCCCTTGCTCGGGTCGACCGGCGGGAAGTAGAAGGCGAAGACGTCGCCGTCCTCGGCGACCCGGGTGCCCTGCGGCCACTGGTTGGCGTAGAACGACGCCTGCCGGTGCAGGGTGCACTTGCCCTCGACGATGGGCAGGCCACTCTCCTGGAAGGAGGTGGTGGAGATGCTCTTGACGTCGCCGTAGCCGGCGTTGACGTACGCCGGGTTCTTCAGGATGGAGCCGGCGCGCTCGAACGCGGCGGCCACCCGCGGGTCGTTGAACGGGATGCCGTGCTCGACCCACTGGTCGTAGACGTCAGGGGCGTTCTCGCGCAGCATGATGTCTTCGATCCAGTCGGTGGCCGGCCAGCCGGTGCCCTCACCGGACTCGATGCCGACGCACCACGGCTTCTGGCCGTCCGCGACGACCTTGTCGCTGAGCGCGATCAGCTCCTGCCAGGTGGTCGGGACCGTGTAGCCCTTCTCCTGGAAGGTCTTCGGCGAGTACCAGACGAAGGACTTCACGTTGGACCCGAACGGCGCGCCGTAGAACTGGCCGTTGACGGTGCCGTACTTCAGCCACTCGGCCGGGTAGTTCTGCTCGGCCATCGTCTTGGTCTCGGCGGAGGTCGGCTTGAGCTTGCCGGCGTCGGCGAAGCGCTTGATCAGACCCGGCTGCGGGATCAGGGCGATGTCCGGCGGGTTGCCGCCGTCGACGCGTACGGGAAGCTGGGCCTCGAACTCGCCGCTGCCCTCGTAGTTGATCTCGATTCCGGTGCAGTCCTGGAACTGTGCCCAGGACTGTTCAAGCAGATCGGCCTCCGCGTCGCGGATCGACGCGTAGACGGTCACCTCGGTGCCGTCGTGTCCCTTGTATGGCTCGTACGCGGCGCACTCCGGGGAGTCCGCGTCGGTACCGCTGCTGTCGTCGCTGGAGCACGCGGCGGCACTGAGGGCAATGCCGAGCACGCTGGCGATCACGAGGGCTTGGCGTGGTCTGGTGAAGACCGCCATGCCGTCCTCCTTCCTTGCCGGCGCCGTTTCCGAGCCCCACGGCTCACACGCCGGCCCCGACTCCTGTGGGCGTCCTCACATGTAAGCGCTTGCAACATTCGGAGTCCAGTCCAGAAAGGCATCGGCAAGTAACAATCAGGAAACTCGAAGAGATCGCTCTCCGTAGTTGTTTGCGCACCTGGTGCTCATGGGAGCGCTTCGACCAGCGGATTCAGTCACCGAGAATGGCGGCGAAGCGGGTTTCCGCAAGGTCCAACTGGTCGAAGATGTGGTCCTTGGCGCGGGTGGACAGCGGGGTGTCGGGGCGTCCGATCAGTTCCCGGAAGAGCGGGACGAGTGGCCGGTACTTGCGGGCGAGCCGCGCCACCCGGTCGCCGGTGGTGTGGATGATCCCCACCCCGTTGTCGGTGAAGTCGGAAACCTTGATCACCCGCGCCCACGGGTGCCGGTCCAGGCTCTCCGCCACGTGTGCCCGGTACTGCTCGTGCCGGTCGCGGTCCGGGGCGTACTCCGGGTTGGTCACCGCCCGGACCAGGTCGGCCACCCGCGGGTTGAACCGGCGGGCCAGTTCGGCCAGGGCGGCCCGGGTCGCCACGTCGTACGGCTGGCCCGGCGGCAGTCCGGCCAACTCCTCCGGGTGGTCCTCGACCGCGTCGTGCAGCAGGGCGGCGACGATCACGTCGACGTCGTCGACCTCGTAGTACCGGATGATCCGGATCGCCACCCGGAGCAGGTGG
Source organism: Polymorphospora sp. NPDC050346 (assembly GCF_040655695.1). Taxonomy (NCBI): domain Bacteria; kingdom Bacillati; phylum Actinomycetota; class Actinomycetes; order Micromonosporales; family Micromonosporaceae; genus Polymorphospora; species Polymorphospora sp. NPDC050346. The sequence goes on from NZ_JBFAKM010000047.1 coordinate 37,185, forward strand.
TTGAGGTACGGCTCGCGCACCCGGCGGTCGTCGCGGTGCAGGTGGGCGGCGAGTTCGGCGGCGGCCGCCAGGCGCGGCCGGTCGGCGGGGGAGAACCGGGCGAGTTCCTCGTCCAGGCGGTCCCGCAGGCCCGGTTCGCCGTAGACCTCGGTGATCGCGTGCAACGGCATGGACATCAGGTACGTCGGCGAGGCCATGGCCAACAGGTATACCGGATCATCGCCACCGGAACTGGCGTGAACTTGCCAGAGCCCCTTCCGCCGCCTGCAGCTTTCTGTCAGCATCCATCGAAAGATCGACAATTATTACCGCTACTTGGAGGATCTGGATGTTCAGACGCCTGCTCACGCTCTCCGCCGCGGCGCTGATGGCCGCCGCCGCCGTCATCATCCCGGCCGCGCCGGCCGCCGCCGCACCCACCTTCAAGGTCCCGTTCCCGTGCGGGCAGACCTGGTCGGGCCAGACCCGGACCAACCACAGCCCGCCGAACTCGATCGACTTCAACCGGACCAACGACGTCGGCGACCCGGTCGTGGCCAGCGCCGCCGGCACCGTCGACCGGGTCACCAACCTCGGCAACACCAGCTACGGCAAGTACGTACGGATCAACCACGGCGGTGGGTACCACACCTACTACGCGCACCTGAACGCGTTCCGGGTGTCGGTCGGCCAGACCGTGCGCCACGGCACGGTGATCGGCACCGTCGGCAGCACCGGCGGCTCCACCGGCCCGCACCTGCACTACGAGCAGCGGCTCAACGGCGCCGACATCAAGATCCGGTTCAACGGCACCCTTGCGTTGTACTGGGGCACCCGCAACTACACCAGCGACAACGGCTGCTCCGGCGGCAGCACCGCCGCGGGCACCGTGCGCACCGCCGGCACCCCGCTGACCGTGCGCTCCGGCCCCGGCACCGGTTACGCCTCGGTCGGCACCCTCGCCACCGGCACCAACGTCACGATCCACTGCCAGACCACCGGTACGTCGGTGACCGGCACCTACGGCACCAGCAACATCTGGAACCGGATCGGCAGCGGCCGGTTCATCGCCGACGCCTACACCTACACCGGTCACAGCGGCTTCATCCCGGGCGTGCCCCGCTGCTGACCGACCGATCCGCGTACGGGCGCCGTGGCCGGGCTGGGCACGGCGCCCGCCGGATCGGTTCATCCGCCATACGGCGAGGGATTCGTTCATCCGCCAGACGGCGAGGGATCAGTTCATCCGCCACACGGCGAGGTTGAGCGCCGCCGCGAACGTCACCCACGCCCAGTACGGCACGAGAAGCAGCGCGGCCGGGCGGCTCACCCGCCAGAAGAGCGCCACGGTGGCGCCGACCAGCGCCCACAGCACGACGATGTCGAGGAACGCGAGGCCGTACCGGCCGGCGCCGAAGAAGATCGGTGTCCAGAGCGCGTTGAGCACCAGTTGGGTGGTCCAGACGTAGAGGGCGGGGCCGAAGCCCACCCGCCGCCAGACCAGCCAGCCGGCGAGCGCGATCATCGCGTAGAGCACGGTCCACACCGGACCGAAGACCGACGACGGTGGCGCCCACGACGGCCGGGCGAGCCCGCCGTACTCCTGCGCCGTGCCGCTCACGCCCAGGCCGCCGATGCCGGCGGCCACCACGACGGCGGCGGCGAAACCGGCGAGCGCCCACCACCGCCGGTGGCCGTGCCGGGCGTCGACGCTGAGCGTGTCCATGTCCGATGCGGTTCCCGCCGGTGGACCCGGGCAAACCTGGACCCGGCCCCGGACGGCAAGGCGCCGGGGCCGCTGCCGGCCGGCCGTCCATCGGGGAGGACGACGACCTTCCGGCAAGCGACCCCGGCGGGTTCGGGAGGGGAATCGGAAACGAGGGGTGGGAGGGACGGAGAGGGGATTGGACGGCGTCAGGTGAAGAGGCTGACGCCGCCCGGGCCGACGAGCAGCCCGACGATGATGAGGACGATGCCCCACAGGATCTGCCGCCGGAAGAGCGCGAGTACGCCGGCGACGACCAGTACCACTGCGAGAATCCAGAGAATCAGGTCCATGGCGGCGAATTACCCGACCGCCCACTGCCGGAAACCCGCCGGTCAGTGCCCTTGGTCGCCCACGTGGAAGACGCTGTACGCCTGCTTGATCACCGGATGGGCGACGTTGCGGACCCGTACCCCGCCCGGCGTGGTGCCGCGTTCGCTGCCGGAGTGCGCGTGCCCGTGGACCGCCAGCGCCGTCGGCGCCGAATCGATCGCCTGACCGAGCAGATACGACCCCAGGAACGGGTAGATCTCCGGCGGCTCGCCGGCCAGCGTCTCCGGCACCGGCGCGTAGTGGGTCAGCGCCACCCGCAGGTCGCACCGCAGGCCGAGCAGCGCGGCCGCGAGGTTGTCGGCGCAGTCGTGGGTGGTCTGGATGAACGCCTTCATCTCCGGCTCACCGAACGCGCTCGCACTGCGGCCGGCGAACCCCCCGCCGAAGCCCTTCGTGCCCGCCACGCCGAGCCGTACGCCGTCGTGCTCGATCACCGTGCCGTCGCCCTCCAGCACCGTGATCCCGGCGTCCTCCAGCACCTTCAGCACCTGCGGCACCTGGTCGCAGTGGTGGTCGTGATTGCCGAGGACGGCGATCACCGGCACGCCCAGTCCGCCGAACTCGGTCGCCACGCAGCGCGCCTCGGACTCGGTGCCGTGCCTGGTGAGGTCCCCGGCGAGCAGCAGCACGTCCGCGTGCTCGGGCAGCCGGTCCAGGGCCGGGCGGAACCGGCCGACGACGTCCTCGTCCATGTGTACGTCGCCGACAGCGGCGATCCGGATCATGGCAGTTCCTCCGCCTCGGTCGGCGCGGCGGCCCGGATCACCCCGATGTCCGAGGCCAGTCGCAGGTCGGGATACCTCTCCTGCACCAGGCGCAGGATCTCGTCCCGGCGTTGCGGGCTCTCCACCTCGCCGCACAGGACCAGCGTGTTGTCCCGCCGCGACGCGGTGATGCCCTGTTCGGCGACCTCCGCGTTCTCGGTCAACAGATGTTGGATCTCGGCTTCCAGGTACTCGTCGCTCACGGCTCCTCCTCGATCCGCTCGGTGTTCACGTCGGCACCGCCCGGTCGGCCCCGTACGGCACCACGTCCAACCGGTCCAGCAGCACCAGGAACGCCTCGGCGTACGGGGAGTGCTCGGTCTCCTTGCGTACCCGATCCCAGTCGATCTGCTCCCGCAGCGAGCGGGCCAGCGGCAGTCCCCGGGCGAAGTCGCAGTAGTGCTGGGAGAAGCTGAGCAGCTTGTGCACCATCAGCTGGGTCGCGGACAGGACCGGCATCTGGATGGCGTCGACGGGGCGTACGACGGTGTCGGTGAACGTCTCGTCGGTGACCGGGGTTTCGATCGGCCGGTGGATCAGGTCTACCATCCGACCTTCGTCGTAGACCTTGACAAGCCAGTCCTCCGGCGGGTGCTCCGCGGTGAATCCGGCCTCGACGAGCGCCTCCAGGCAGCGCTCGACGTCCTGCTCCCGGATCAGGAAGTCGACGTCGTGGTCGCTGGAATGGCCCCCGTGGGCGTACACCGCGAAGCTGCCACCGAGCGCGAACGGCACGTCGGACTGTTTCAGTACGGCGGCTACGCGTTTGAGGGTGTTGAGAAGGCCCTCGTCCACGCGGTGAGACATGGCGGTCTCCCGTGGGTAGGTGTCTGTTGAAGGTCTACCGGTACCCGACCGTCGGCCCGCTGACACCTGGGCAGGGGCTCAGGAGCGCATTCCCCGTACGGGCCGGGGCTAACCCGCCCGGCCCCGGACCGGCCTTTCCGGTCGGCGGTGACCAGCCGGTCACCGCCCGCCGTACCCGTCGTCGAGGTGACCGCGCAGCTTGACCAGGGCCCGGGCCAGCAGCCGCGAGACGTGCATCTGCGAGACGCCGATCCGGTCGGCGATCTGCGACTGGGTGAGGTTGCCGTAGAACCGCATGGTGAGGATCTGCTGCTCGCGCAGGTCGAGGGAGGCCAGCGCCGGGCCCAGCGCGACCCGCAGCTCGGCGAGGGCGAGTTCGTCGTCCTCGCCGCCGAGCAGGTCGCCGAGTTCGGCGGCACCCTCGGTGTCGCTGGTCGGGGTGGACAGCGAGACGGTGTTGTAGGCGCGGGCCCCCTCCAGGCCCTCCAGCACCTCTTCCTCGGTGATGCCGAGGTGCCGGGCGAGGTCGGCCACGGTGGGCACCCGGCCGAGCCGCTGCGGCAGCGTCTCGGTGGCCTCCGAGATCACGATCCGCAGTTCCTGGATGCGGCGGGGCACCCGGACGTCCCAGGTGCGGTCCCGGAAGTGGCGTTTGATCTCCCCGACGACGGTCGGGATCGCGAACCCGGCGAACTCCACCCCACGCCCCGGATCGAAACGGTCCACCGCCTTGATCAGCCCGACCGTGGCGGTCTGGACCAGGTCGTCGACGGGCTCGCCGCGGCCGGCGAACCGGCCGGCGAGGTGCTGGGCCAGCGGCAGCCACTGCTCGATGGCCTCGGCCCGCAGGCGGGGGCGGAGCGGATCGTCGGGCGCGAGTGCGTGCAGTTCGCCGAGGAGCGCCGAGGCTCGTTCGTCGAATTCGCGTTCGGCTGTGGTGCGGACATGTGTGCTGCCCACTGGAGGCCTCCCCTGCGCCAGATTGCACCCATCTTAAGACGATAAATTGGTGAATACCGGCAAAAGTACCGTGTCTTTGCCCTGCACAATCGCTTTTCGTCCCGACGGCCGCGTGCGTCCGCCCGGTACCGTTGCGGACTGTGGCCCCGGTACGAGAGCACCACAGCACGAGTGGGAACGACGCGGGCACCACCCGCAGGCCGCGCGCGATCGCGTTGGTCGGCATCGATGGTTCGGGCAAGACGACCCAGGCGCACCAACTCGCCGCGCTGCTGACCGCGCACGGGGTGCCGGCGACCTACTGGCAGAACGCCGGCGGCCGACGCTGGCTCGGCCGGATCGCCCGCCGGGTCGGCCGGCGCGACCCGCAGCACCTCCTCGGCCGCACCGGCCTGCTTTTCGTCGAGTCCGTGCTGCGCTGGCTCGCCATCGCCCGCGCCCTGCTGCGCTCCACGCTGCGCCGCCGGGTGGCCGTCATGGACCGCTACGCCGTCTGCCAGTACGCCAGCATCCGGGCCCACGGCGGGCACCGGTCGGAGGCGCTGGCCCGGGCGTTCTACCGGATCTTCCCGCCCCCGGACGTCACGTTCCTGCTCGACGTCGACCCGGCCGAGGCATACCGGCGGATCGAGACGCGCGGCACCGACCACGAGACCATGGAGTTCCTGTCCGCCTCGGTCGCCGCCTACCGGTCGCTGCCGGAGCATCCGGGCTTCGTGGTGATCGACGCCAACGGCACGCCGGCCGAGGTCACCGCGGCGATCGTCGACCACCTCCTGGAGCGGTACCGGCCACGACCGGAACCGGGGGCGGCCGGAACCGTCGACGAGGTGCCGCCGGCCGGCCCGGCGGCGGCCGGCCCGGGCCTGGCCCGGATCGCTACGCGCTCGGCGTAACCGTTCCGCCCAGGGTGAACGGAACTGTCGCCGGCCCGCGGTCGCGGGCGAGGATCGCCCGCATGCGACTTCTCATCCTCGGTGGCACCGTCTTCCTCGGCCGCGCGATCGCCCGGCACGCCCGCGACGCCGGCCACGACGTCACCGCCGCCGCCCGCGGCGTGACCGGCACGCCCGTGGACGGGGTCCGGTTCGTCCGGGTCGACCGCGACGACCCGGCCGGCCTGGCGGACCTGGACGGGACGTACGACGCCGTCGTCGACGTGTCCCGCCGGCCCAGCCACGTCCGCCATGCGGTGGCGGCGCTCGGCGACCGGATCGGGCACTGGTCGTTCGTCTCGACCGGATCGGTCTACGCCGACGCCGTGACGCCGGGGCAGCGCGCGGCGACCGCGCCGCTGGTCGATCCCGCGCCCGCCGACGTCGACGACCCGTCCGGCGACCGGATGGAGTGGTACGGCCCCTGCAAGGTCACCTGCGAGTCGATCCTGCGTGACGGGGTCGGCGCCGACCGCGCGTTCATCTGCCGGGCCGGGCTGATCGTCGGCGCGGAGGACATCAGCGACCGGTTCCCCTACTGGGTCCGGCGGCTGGCCACCGGCGGCGAGGTGCTCGCTCCCGGCACCCCCGACGAGCCGGTCCAGTTCGTCGACGTGGCAGATCTCGCGGCCTGGCTGGTCCGCGCGGCGGAGACCGGGCTCGCCGGCGCGTACGACGGCGTCGGGCCGGCGCTGCCGAGAGGCCGGTTCCTCGCCGAGGTGGCCGCCGGGCTGGGGCGGCCCGATCCGGAGCTGACCTGGGTCGACCAGGAGTTCCTGGCGAAACACGACGTACGCCCCTGGTCCGGCGAGCGGTCCCTGCCGCTGTGGCTGCCGCTGCCGGAGTACGGCGGTTTCATGTCCCGCGACGTCTCCGAGTCGCTGGCCGCCGGGCTGGCGCCCCGTCCGCTGGCCGAGACGGTGCGCGACACCCGGCAATGGATGACCGATCATCCGGATGCCGTCAAGGCGGGCGGTCTGGCCCCCGGCGAGGAGACGAAGGTCCTGCGGGAATGGCACGGACGGTTGGCGTGACCGCACCCCGGCGCCGGCCGGGTGGGCGTACTTTCGCAGGTGCCGACAGTCACGGTTGACTCTCCGGCATTTGTGAAAGTAAGTTTCATCCGTGGCGAAGACTGCGAAGGTTTCTGCGACCGGTGGGGCACGCGGTTCGACGGCCTCGGAGACGCGAGCTTCCGCGGCCCACGACACCGGTGGGCTGATCGTCCACATCAGCGGCCTGCTGCCGTCACTGTCCCCCGCCGAGCAGCGGGTCGCCCGCCTCGTGGTCGCCGACCCCGCCGACGCGGCCCGTCGTACGATCACCGACCTGGCCACGGCCGCCGAGACCTCCGAGGCGACCGTGATCCGCTTCTGCCGCTCGGTCGGCATGGAGGGTTACCCGCAGTTGCGGATCCGGCTCGCCGCCGAGGCGGCCCGCCGGATCGAGCCCCCGGACGCCCGCGTCGTCGGCGGCGACATCCCGCCCGGCGCCGACCTCGCCCAGATCATCGCCACGATCGCCTTCAACGACGCCCGGGCCGTCGAGGAGACCGCCGAGCAACTCGACGCCGAGGTCTGCGAACGGGTGGTCGACGCGATCAACAACGCCGAGCGGGTCGAGATCTACGGGGCCGGCGCGAGCGGCTTCGTCGCCTCCGACTTCCAGCAGAAGCTGCACCGCATCGGCCGGACCGCCTTCCACTTCCCCGACGTGCACGCCGCCCTGACGTCGTCGGCCCTGCTCAGCCGGGGTGACGTCGCGATCGGCATCTCGCACACCGGCACCACCTCCGACGTGATCGAGGTGCTGGAGCAGGCCCGGGTCCGGGGCGCGACGACCGTGGCGATCACCAACTTCCCCCGTTCGCCGATCACCGAGGTCGCCGACTTCGTGCTGACCACGGCCGCCCGGGAAACCACCTACCGGTCCGGCGCGATGGCCAGCCGACTGGCGCAGCTGACCATCGTCGACTGCCTCTTCGTCGGGGTGGCGGCGCGTAACCGGGCGCGGGCGAGAAAGGCACTGGAGGTGACCGCCGAAGCCGTGCAGGCACACCGGCTCGGCGGCCACCGGAGGAAGGCATGACCCGGTCCGTACGGGCCGGGCACGGTGCCGGCCGCGGCACGGCCGGCGGGATCGGAGTCACCGTACGGCGCGGCGGACGGCCCGCCGTGCACCGGCAGCGCAGGCGGGGGATGGCATGACGGCGGAACCGACCAGGCTCGATCCCATTCCCGCGCCCGGCCCGGCGCCGGCCGGCACCGAGCTCGGTGCCGCCGGTGGTGCCGAGCGGCCCCGGGCGGCCGTACGGGTCGCCGCCCCGACCGAGCGGTCCAACCCGACCAGCGCGGACCTCGACCTGATGTCGACCCGCGAGGTCCTGCGGGTGATCAACGAGGCGGACAGCCGGGTGCCGGTCGCCGTGGCGGCCGTCCACGACGAGGTCGTCACCGCCGTCGAACTCGCCGTGACCGCGCTGCGGGCCGGGCACCGGGTGCACTACTTCGGCGCGGGCACCTCCGGCCGGCTCGGCGTGCTCGACGCCGCCGAGCTGTCCCCGACCTTCAACTCGCCGGACCACTGGTTCCGGGCCCACCTGGCCGGCGGCCCGGACGCGATGTGGCGGCCGGTGGAGGACGCCGAGGACGACGCCCCGGCCGGACACGCCGAGGCACAGTCGGCCGTACGCGCCGGCGACCTGGTCGTCGGGCTCGCGGCGAGCGGCCGTACGCCGTACGTGCTGGGGGCGCTGCGGGCCGCCCGGGCACTCGGCGCGTCGACGGTGCTGCTGTGCGCGAACCCCGGCGCCCCGGCCGCCGGCGAGGTCGACGTCTTCATCGGGATCGACACCGGACCGGAGGTCGTCACCGGCTCCACCCGGATGAAGGCCGCCACCGCCCAGAAACTGGTGCTCAACGCGTTCTCGACCGCCGTCATGGTGCGGCTCGGCCGGGTCTACTCCAACCTGATGATCGACATGGTGGCCACCAACGCCAAGCTCCGGGGCCGGATGATCTCCATCCTGATCGAGGCGACCGGCTGCACCGAGGACGTGGCCGAGCAGGCCCTCACCGAGGCCGACGGGGACCTGAAGGCCGCCCTGGTGTCGCTGGTGTCCGGCGCCGGCGTCGAGGATGCCCGGGCCGCCCTGGCCCGCTCCGCGCACCGGGTACGCGACGCCCTCGCCCTGCTCGCCTCCTGACCGATTCCCGACTGATCTCGGTCTGATTTCCGCCCCGGACGGCGTCCTGTCCGGCGCATGTCAACCCGCTGTTCTCTGCCGTCTGCGACGTTCGTCACGGCGGGAAGCGATGATCCTGCCCGATTGTTCCTTCCATGGCGGGGTACTCCAAAAGCGTGGTGAACCGGAAGCGGTAATCGAACGTGTAGTTGAGGTGACGAGGATCGCAGCCCTCCCGGTGACCAGGGTCGCTGCGCCGGCCAGCCGGTCGGTGTTGTCGTTGACCAGGGTCGAGAAGGTGGATCGCCATGCATGCGGAAGTGCCCGGCTCCGAATCGCCCTGAACGGCGACGCTGACAGCAAACATCAATCGCGCTCTCAGCAAATCTTCAGGCGTTCGTGACACTTTCCAATGACGAGACGGAATCGCCGACACGTCTCATCTGTTGTGTAGGTGTCAGGACGACAGGGCACAGCAGAGGTTACGGGGGAGGGCTGATGAACGTGGAGACCAGAGGCAAGAGGGCAATCGGGGCAGACGAGGGGACCGTGGGCAACGTGGAGAAGAAGATGGTCATGCGGACCGACGAGGTTGCCGAAGAACGCGACCTGGTCGGCGTCTACCTGCACGAGATCTCCCGGACGCCGCTGCTCGACGCGGCCACCGAGGTCAACCTCTCCAAGTCGATCGAGGCCGGCCTCTACGCGGAGCACCTGCTCGAGACCGACCGGGTGCCGGACGGGGTCGACCGCGAGGAACTGGAGCGGCTCGTCGCCGACGGCGAACGCGCCAAGGACCTGTTCATCCGGGCCAACCTCCGGCTCGTCGTGTCGATCGCCCGGCGCTACGTGCGGTCCGGCATGCCGATGCTCGACCTCATCCAGGAAGGCAACACCGGCCTGGTCCGCGCCGTCGAGAAGTTCGACTACGAGCGCGGCTTCAAGTTCTCCACCTACGCGACGTGGTGGATCCGCCAGGCGATCAGCCGGGCCATCGCCCAGCAGGAGCGCACCGTCCGCCTGCCGGTGCACCTGGTCGAGGACGTCAACCGGATGCGTAACGTCGCCCGGCAGCTCACCCGTGAGCTGGGGTCCGACCCGGAGCCGGAGCAGATCGCGGCGGCGCTCGGCGTTCCGGTCGAGCGGGTCCACGAACTCGTCCGCTGGTCGCAGGACACCGTCTCGCTGGACACCCCGGTCGGTGACGACGGCGACACCAACCTCGGCGACCTGGTCGCCGACAGCGACGCCCCGTCGCCCGAGGAGGTCGTGCTGACCGCCCTGGAGCGCCAGCGCATCGAGGGCCTGCTCAACCACCTCGACGACCGGTCGGCCGGCATCATGCGGGCCAGGTACGGCCTGGAGGACGGCCGCGAGCACTCGCTCACCGAGGTGGCGTCGCGGTTCTCGCTCTCCCGGGAGCGGATCCGCCAGCTGGAGATCCAGGCGCTCGGCCGCCTGCGCGAGCTGGCCCGGGCCGAGGGCCTGCAAGCGGCGTAACAGGTCCGGCCACCCCGTACGGTCGAGCCCAGCCCAGCGTAGGATCGTATGCACCTAAGCGCTGGATCAGCTCGTCAAACGGGGCGTCAAGCAGGGTTTGCACGTCCTGGCTGGGGTTC
>NZ_JBFAKM010000048.1:0-11568 GCF_040655695.1 Polymorphospora sp. NPDC050346
TCTGGTCGTTCAGTGTCGCGGTCATCACGGCACCCTCCTCACCAGGCACAACGCCTGGCAGGTCAGGCCGGAAACACCGTTAAATCCACAGACCCTCGGGCGCGACGGTGCGTCGAGTTCGACGGTGCGTCGAGTGCGTCGAGCGGGACGCGTTCGAGCGCGGCGAGCGGGACGGTGCTCGAGCGCGGCGAGTGCGTCGAGCGCCTTGGGGCGGCTGCTTGCGGGGCGGCTGCACAGTTGCCCGGCCGTACAGCTGCCAGGCTGTACGGCTGCGCGGTGGGACGACTGCGCGGCTGCGCGGTGGGACGACTGTGGGTGGGACGACTGCGCGGCTATGCGGTGGGACGCGGCTGGGCCTGGTCCGTTCGTACCGTCGGGCACTCCGCCGACCGCTTACTCCGGCCGATGTAGAACGTTTGTTGTCGCCCCGGTGACAACAAACGTTCTAGATCCGCGGCTCGCACGCGGTCACCGGACGAACATGTGCGAGGCCATTCGCGTCGGACTGCTCGGCCCGGACGAGGCGGAACGTGGCAACAACGTGGCAACGAGGTCGTTCAATTGACGGTTCTGCAGCCAGCCGTTGCTGTTGATCTGGGCGGGAGAGACCTTATCCACCCCGGGTAAGGTCTCTCCCGCCCAGATCAACGTCTCCTTGTCAGGTCGGCGACCCGCGAAGACGCACCCTCCGCTGGGCGGGCTCGATCGTTCGCGGTTCAGGCGCTCGCCACGCCGTAGCAGGCGTGTCTGAACTGCAAATGATCATGGCGGCGGGGCCGCCGGCGGCCACTGGGCGGGCGAACGCCGCAGCGGGTCACGGGTGGTCGGGCAGATCGGTGAACTCGCTGGAGGTCTTGTAGTCCGTGTCCGGCAGCGTGCGCAGCAGGTCGAGGACCGGGTGGTCGGCTCCGTTGCGTAGGGCGTAGCGGATCATCTCCTGGCGGCTGGCCGGAAACTCCAGCCCCTTCAGATACGGGCGCGCGGCGGACAGATCGGCGGTCATGGGATATCGACTACCCCTCGGGCGCGCGCATACACGGCGTCTGCGGCGGGACCCGTCAACACGCCGGGCAGCGTCTACGGGTCCCACCCGTCAACACGGCCGGCCGAGTCCACGGGTTCCACAGGTCAACACGGCGAGCCGCGTCCGCGGGTGGGACCCGGCGGGACGGCGTTCACGGGTGCGACCCGGCGGGCCGCGTTCACGGGTGGGGCCGGAGAACAATGGCGGGTCGCGTCATCGGCGGGACCCGAGATCGCGGCGGGCCACGTACCCGGCGCCGTACAAGATCCCGGTGATGAGGGAGCTCGCGGCCCGACGCGCCGACGACACGCGCGACCCAATCCCTGATCACGGGGATCAAAGTGGAAGTTGAAGGTTCAATTAGATGGGGCTATCGTGGACGGGTGGTCACCTACCCGCTCGACCGGCACCTGGCCGCCGCGGTCCCGGCCAGCCGTGCCCAGCACACCTGGACCCCGGCCGACGGCCCGCTGCCCACGCTCTACCTCAGCCACGGCGCCCCGCCGCTGTTCGAGGACACCGAATGGATGGCGCAGCTCTTCGGTTGGGCGCACCGGCTGCCGAAGCCGAAGGCGATCCTCATCGTCAGCGCACACTGGGAGTCGGCCCCGCTGAGCCTGTCCAGTTCCGCCGCCGGCACCCCGCTCGTCTACGACTTCGGCGGCTTCGCCCGCCGCTACTACGAGATGACGTACGCCACGCCGGACGCGACCGCGCTGGCCAGGCGGGTGGCCGCCGCGATGCCCGACACCGAGCCGGTGCACGAGCATCGCGGGCGGGGGCTCGACCACGGGGCGTGGGTGCCGCTGAAGGTGATGTACCCCGACGGCGACGTGCCCGTACTCCAGTTGAGCCTGCCCACCCACGACCCGCACCGGCTGCTCGAACTCGGCCGGCGGCTGCGGCCGCTGCGCGACGAGGGGGTGCTCGTCGTCGGCTCGGGATTCATGACGCACGGGTTGCCGTTCCTGCGCCGCGCCGACGTCGACGGCACCGCGGGGCCGCCGGGCTGGTCGCGGGACTTCGACGCGTGGGCCGCCGACGCGCTGGCCCGCGGCGACGTCGAGACGCTGGCCGACTACGCGCACAAGGCGCCGGGAATGCCGTACGCGCACCCGACGGTCGAGCACTACACGCCGCTGTTCGTCACCCTCGGCGCGGCCGAACAACCCGACAAACCGGTTACCACCACCATCGACGGCTATTTCATGGGACTGTCGAAGCGGTCGTTCCAGACCGCCTGACGCCAGATCCCGGCGGCCGGCACCGACCTGGGCAGCCGATCGGGGGAGAGCCGTGCGAGCCAGCGTCGCCAGCGAGTCCGGCCGGCCCGACGGGCGTAACGAGGACTGGGCCGCGGCCTCGCCGGCCGGTGTCGCGGTGGTGCTCGACGGCCTGTCCGAGGCCGGCGGGACCGGCTGCCGGCACGGCACCCCCTGGTACGTGCACCAGCTCGGCGCCCGGCTGCTCGGCAACGCCGGTGTCGCCGACCGGCCGCTGGCCGACGCGCTCGCCGGTGCGATCGCCGACGTCGCCGCCCTGCACGACGGCTGCGACCTGACCCATCCGGGCACTCCGGGCGCGACCGTGGCGGTGCTGCGGGCCACCGCCACGGCCTGGGACTACCTGGTGCTCTCCGACGCCGTGCTCGTCATCGACGGCGGGGCCGAACCGGCCGTGGTCACCGACCGGCGCGCCGACCACCATCTCGCCGAGCTGTCCGCCGCCGCGGCCGCCGAAAACGGGTCGATCACGGATCTGGTCCGTGCCCAGCAGCTCATCCGCAACCGGCCCGGCGGCTACTGGGTGGCCCAGGTCGACCCGGCCGCAGCCGGGCACGCGGTCACCGGCACGATGCCGCCCGGCCGGGGTGCGCTGCTGCTCAGCGACGGTGCCGCGCTGGCGGTGACCGACTTCGGCGCGATGGGCTGGCGGGAACTGCTCGACGTCGGATACGCGGGCGGGCCCGAGGCGGTCATCGCCGCGACCCGTGAGCTGGAGTACCGCGACCCGGACCGTACGGTGTGGCCGCGCTACAAGCGGCACGACGACGCGACCGCGGTCCTCTGCCGGCCCTGACGGCCACGCGTCCGGCGCGCCGCGCCGAGCCACCCACCGTCCCGGCCGTCCCCGGCCGGCCCCCACCGACCCCGACCGGGCAGCACCGGCCCCGGCCGACCCCGACCAGGTCGCACCAGTCCCACCCGGCCCCGGCCGGACCGCACCGACCCCACCGGCCCCAGGCCGGCCCCGATCAGGGCCACCCCCGGGGGTAGGTGGGTCACAACCGCGTCAGGGCCCGGTCGCTGACGAAACTGTGCAGCCCGAACCGCCGGGCCCGCCGGCGGGCGAACTCGGCCAGCCCCTCGTCGTCGCAGTAGTCGAGGGCGTACAGGTCCAGGTCGAAGCCGAGCAGCCGCTCGGCGATCCGGGCGTGTGCCTCCAGGGTCGCCGGCGGCCACGGCGCGTACCCGGACGCGACCCAGGCCACCGAGAACGACTCGAACAGCACCCCGTCGACCAGGTCGGCGAGCCGGGACAGCAGCGCGAAGCCCCGGTTCGCCAGCAGGTAGTCCGGCCGGGCCTCCTCGCGCACCGCCGCGATCAGAGTCAGCATGTGGGGCAGGTCCTCGGGAAACGTCAGCTCGACGTTGAGCGAGTTGAGGAACAGCCCGCCGAAGCCGCCGGCCATCATCGCCCGCGCCTGGTCGACGACGTGCTGCATCCAGCCGGGATGGCCGACGTGGACGTACCGGCCGCCCCACTCCGGGTTCCGGTCGTGCCGGTGCCAGGGCGCCGGCGGCCCGTGGTCCTCCGACAGCGACAGGTGCCCGAGCGGCTGCGTGCCGTATCGCCGCAGCCGCCCGAGTTCCTCGGCGGGGTAGGAGCCGGGCTGGAGCACCACCCGGTCGTAGCGGGCCAGCCGTTCCCACCCCGCCGCCGCGCCGTAGTAGACCGCGAGCGGCCCGCCGGTCATCGCGGCCAGAACTCCCGGTACCAGTCGAAGGTCCGCCGCACCCCCTCCTCAAGGGTGACGGCCGGCTCGTAGCCGGTCAGCGCCCGCAGCCGGGACAGGTCCGGGCAGCGGCGGGCCACCGCGCCCGCCGGCGCGGGTGCCGGGTCGAGGCGCGGGTCCACCCCGGCGGTACGCAGCACCAGCTTCGCCAGGTCGCCGATGTTGGTCTCCTCGGCGTCGTTGCCGATGTGGACGATCTCCGTCTCGCCGGTCGGCGGTACGGCCATCAGCCGCACCATCGCCTCCACGGCGTCGTCGACGTGGCAGAAGGCCCGGTGCTGGTCGGCGCCGTAGACCCGGAACGGGTCCTCGCCGCGCAGCGCCCGCAGGGACAGTTCCGGGATGACGTGGTCGGCGCCCATCCGGGGGCCGTACACGTTGTGGAACCGGCCGACGACCGCCGGGAAGCCCTTGGCGCGGGCGGTGTGCACCACGGCGGCCTCGCCGAGCAGTTTGCTGATGGCGTAGCTGAACCGGGGTGCCCGCGGGTCGGCGACCACGACCGGTACGTCCTCGGCCGTCGGCACCGGCACGATGCCGAGGTCGACGCCGCCGGCGTACACCTCGCTGGTCGAGGCGAAGAACAGCCGGTTGCCGGCGTCGACCCAGTCGAGCAGGTGCAGGGCGGCGAGGCTGTTGACGCGCACCACCCGGGCCGGGTCCGACTCGACGTTGCGGACCCCGACGACGGCGGCGAGCAGGTAGGTCTGGTCGACGTCGCGCGGCAGCGCCGCCCAGGTGGCCGGGTGGGTCAGGTCGCCGGAGATGATCTCGACGCCGGGCCGGTCGCGCAGCCCGGCGAGGTCGCGGTCGTCGCGGCCCCGGGAGAAGTCGTCGACGATCGTCACCCGGTGGCCGTCGTGGACCAGCCGGCGGGCCAGGTGCAGGCCGATGAACCCGGCACCGCCGAGCAGCAGCGCCCTCACCGTGCCACCGCCGACCGGTAGCCGAGCCCGGCGTAGCCGACCCCGGCGGCGGTGATCGCCGCCTCGTCGAGGATGCGCCACGAGTCGTAGATCAGTTTGGGTCGGGCGGCGCCGAGCACCGAGTCGACCTGGATGGCCCGGTAGTCGGGGTGGTCGTTGACCACGAGTACGGCGTCGGAGTCGCTGAACGCCTTGTCGAGGCTGACCGGCTCGCCGCCGTACCGGCGGATCACGTCCGGGGTGACCAGCGGGTCGTGGCCGAGGACGGTGAGGCCGGCCGCCGCGAAGACCGGCATCATCGTCGCGATCGGGGTGCCGCGCATGTCGTCGGTGGCCGGCCAGCCCTTGTACGCCCAGCCGAGCACCGCCAGCCGGGCGCCCTCGGTCGTGCCGGTCCGTTCGCGGATCAGCCCGACGACCCGCTCGGCGACGTGCACCGGCAGGTGCTCGTTGAGTTCGCGGGCCCGCCCGACCAGGTACGGTGCCCGGTCACCGGCACTGTCGATCATGATGTACGGGTCCTTGGAGAGGCAGCCGCCGCCGACGTAGCCGGGCCGGGCCAGGTCGGGCCGGGGGTAGTCGACGTTCGCCGCCCGGATCACCTCCAGCGGGTCGAGCCCGTGCCGCTCGGCGATCAGCGCGATCTCGTTGCCGTACGCGTAGATCAGGTCGGTGTGGCAGTTGTTCGACAGCTTCACCAGTTCGGCCGCCTCCAGGCTGGACACCGGGACGAGTTGGGCCGCCAGCCCGCCGAAGAATTCCAGTCCGGCGCGCAGGCTGTCGTCGTCGAGCCCGCCGACGATCTGCGGCAGCTCGACCAGTTCGCGCAGCGCCTGGCCCTGGATGGTGCGTTCCGGCGCCATCACCAGCCGGGCCCGACCCCACGCCCGCAGCAGCACCGGCAGCACGACCGCCCGGCTGGTGCCGACCGGCACCGTGCTGCGGACCACCACCAGGGTGTCCGGGCCGCACGAGCGGGCCACCTGCTCCGCCCCGGCGGCCAGGTTGGTCAGGTCGGGCCGGTGGGTCCGCTCGTCGACCGGGGTCGACACGCAGATCACCGCGACGTCGACGGTGCCGGCGGGAAGCTCGGTGTCGACCAGGACGGTGCGGCCGACGGTCTGCGCGAGCACTTCCTGCACGCCCGGCTCGAAGATGTGTGGCCGCCCGCTGGACAGCGACTTGACCACCGCCGGCGCGGTGTCGGCGCCGTGGACGGTGAAGCCCTTGCGGGCCAGCGCGGCGGTCAGGGTGAGGCCGACATATCCCATGCCGACGACTCCGATGGTGCTTGGCACTCGTGATCTCCTTCTGGTGGACGGTTTCGTTCGTGGCCGGTCAGGCGCAGGGTGCGCTGATCCGGTCGAGGCCCCGGGTGGTGACATAGCCCGCGAACCCGGTCTCCCGGTACCGCGCACAGGCGGCCCGGACGTTGTCGGCGCGGCTGGCGTAGTCGACCGCGAGCACGGTCTTGCCGGCCGCGCGCAGCGCCGCGGCGTGGTCGAGGTTGCTGGCGCAGAACCCGGCGTCGCAGGGCTCGTCCGGGGCGCGGAAGAACAGTTCCTCCATGCCGACGCCGTCGACCGCGTCGAGGTAGCCGTCGTACTCGCGCAGCTCCGGGGAGTTCTGCGGGAAGACCAGCATCCCGGGCCGGCTGGCCCGGGCGTGCCCGCTGATCCGCCCGATCAGGTCGACCATCGCGCGGGCCAGGTCGTCGCGGCTGTGGCCGGGCACCAGCGCCAGGTCCAGTTCCTCGTACGCCAGCGGCGTGTCCAGGTAGATCCCGTCGAACCCGGCGGCGGCCGCCCGGTCGATCCGGGGCCGGACCACCCGGTCCCACCAGCGGGCGTCCCAGTAGCGGACGAAGAACTCCTCCGGCCAGTCCGGCCACCGGTTGAGGATCAGGTCACCGGCGTCGGCGCGCAGGCCCGGATACTCCGGGCGGTAGGTCTCGATGGCGCCGATCTCGAAGTACGCCAGCACCACCTTGCCCGAGGCGCGCAGCGCCGCCACCTCGTCGGCGGTGAAGTAGTCGTCCCGGCCGTCGCGGGCCAGGTCGATGACGGCGAGCTTGTGCGGGGCGCGGGCCAGTTCGGTCAGCTGGCCGCCCGGGTAGCCCTGCAACTGGTAGACCCAGCTCTCGACCGGGCCGGGCGGGGACACCGGTCCGGGGGTGCGGTCCGGTCCGGTGCACCCGCCCGCGGCCAGGGCGGCGACGGCCAGACCGGCCGCCGCCCGCCGCCACCACGTACGGCTCAACGCTCGTCCACCCCGGCCCAGACGGCCTTGACCGAGTCGGGCAGCTCGTACGCCGGCGTCCAGCCGAGCAGCCGGGCCGCCCGCGAGCCGTCGCCCCGCATCCAGTCGACGGCCGCCGACCGGCCCGGTGCCGCCGCCCGCTCCTGGATCCCGCCGGTGAAGCCGGCCTCCGCGGCCAGCAGCCGGACCAGTTCGCGGGACCGGACCGCCCGGCCGCTGGCCAGGTTGAACACCCGGGCGCCGGGGTCGGGGGCGAGCAGCGCGGCGACGACCCCGGCGGCGACGTCGCGTACGTCGACGAAGTCCCGGTGGGCCGACAGCGGTCCGAGGCAGATCGAGCCGGCGCCGGACCGCCGCGCGTCGTGGATCAGGCGGGCCGCCCGGCCGAGCATGTTCTCCTCGTGCAGGCCGGGCCCGATCGGGTTGAACACCCGCACCGTGATCCCGTCGACCTGGCCGGTGGCGCTGGCCAGGTCGAGCAGCCGGGTCGCCGCGAGGTGGCTGACGCCGTACTCGCTGACCGGGTCGGTCGGGTCGTCCTCGGCGACCGACGTGTCGGGCGGCACCCGGCCGTACTCGCCGGCGGAGCCGAGCCGGACGAACCGGAGTCCGGGGGTCGCCAGCGTGATCGCCTCGACGAGTTTCGCGGTCACCGCGGTGTTGGCCCGGACCAGGTCGTGGCCGCTGCCGGACAGCGCGCCGGTGCAGTTGACGACCGCGTCGGGCCGGGTCTCGCGCAGCAGTTCGGCCAGCTCGTCGACGGTGCCGTCGAGCAGGTCGAGGCGGTCGCGGCCGGGCCGGACGACGACGTCGACCCGCGGGTCGGCGGCCAGTATCCGGCACACCTGCCGCCCGATGAACCCGGATCCGCCGAAGACGACGATGCGCCCGCTCATACCTTCTCCTCCTGCCGGTGCCGCAGCAGGATCGGCCGCAGCTCGTCGAAGTTGCGGTTGGCCTCGTCGTAGTCCTCGGGCTGTCCGATGTCGACCCAGTAGCCGGTGAAGTCGTAGCTGGTCGGCTGCTCGTCGCGGGCGAGCAGGTCGAGGACGAGCTGGTCGAAACCGAGGGCCAGCCCGGCCGGGTACGGCGCCAGCGTGCGCCGCGACATGCCGTAGACGCCCATGCTCACCCGGTAGCGGAAGGTGGGCTTCTCGGTGAACCCGACGATCCGGCCGTCGTGCAGGTCGAGGACGCCGAAGTCGATGCCGACGCTGCGCGCCGCCGTCGCCACGGTCAGCGCGCCGTCGGACAGCGTGTGGGTGTGCAGCAGGTCGGCGAAGTCGAGGTCGGTCAGGACGTCGCCGTTCATCACCACGAAGTTCTCGGGCAGCCGGTCGCGCAGGGCGAACAGCGGTCCGACGGTCGACAGGGGGACGCGTTCCTCGGTGTAGTCGACGTGCAGCCCCCAGCGCGACCCGTCGCCGACGAACGCCCTGATCAGCGGTCCCAGGTGGTTGATCGCCAGGGTCACGGAGGTGAACCCGCAGGCGGAGAGCTGGTGCAGGACGATTTCCAGCACCGCGTGGTCATCGCCGATCGGGACCAGTGGCTTGGGTAGGGCGGTCGTGTACGGTCGCAGCCGTACGCCCTTGCCACCGGCCAGGATTACTGCGTGCATGTGTTGCCTCCGCCATCGTGATCATCGGTATCGCCAGGCCTGGGCGAGGATTCCGCCCAGTGCGGCGATGAGTGACACCTGCAGCAGCACCGCGCTGCCGAGGAAGAACACGGCGTCCTGGAGCGGGTCGGCGGTACCCGCTCCGATCTGCCGTGTCGTGAAGTGCGCGGCGAGGGCCACCGCGAGCGCCGCGCAGACCCGCGCGTAGCGGGCGTGGTTGGCGACGACGAAGACGAGGAAGTACGCGGCGCCGACGGCGACGTGGGCGGTGGCCAGCACCGCCCCGGCGTCGGTGAGCCGGTCGGTCGCGGACAGCAGCGCGAGCAGGACCATCGCCAGGCCGGACAGCAGCCCGGTGACGATGACGACCTCGGCGATCAGCCGGCGCCAGATCGCGGCGCCGAACTGGCGGGGGTAGCCGGTGCGGTGCAGCAGCCCGCGGGCGTACCCGCCGAAGGTGTGGGCCCGCCACTCGACCAGCCCCATGCCGGCGACCAGCGGCGCGGCCGCGACCGCCAGGTCGGCGGCCCCGGACAGGTACGGCGCGTTGGCGTGCAGCAGGAACGCGGCGGACAGCCCGGCGTACGCCAGCACGACCGGCAGCCGGGACAGTTCGGGGCGTACGGCGCGCGGGAACGACGGCTCGGGCCGGGCCGAGGCCGGCGGCCGGCCCGGGGCGGGGCGGGTGGTCCACCACACCGCGCACGCCAGCGCCGCGACGACGGAGGTGCCGCCGACCGTCACCGCCGGCCCGGTGGGTACGACACCGGCGACGTACCCGAGTCCGGCCAGCACACCGGGTGCCATCACCGCGAGCAGCGCGCCCTCGCGGCGGTGGAAGAGCGCCACGGTGGCCGCCATCTGGTAGGCGAGGATCGCGACGGCCAGCAGCACGAGCGGCCAGCCGCCGGCCGGGGAGGCGACGAGTCCGGTGCCGGCGGCGACCGGTGGGCCGACCAGCGCCGCGCCGCGCAGCAGCCGGCCGGAGGTGCGGTCCAGCCCGCGCCCGAGCAGCCGGTAGGCCAGCCACGCCGAGCACGACGCCCAGACCCAGCCGAGCCCGCCGACGGCGAGCAGCGCGACCACCATGGTCCGGCCGCCGACGAGCGCGAGCGCCACCGGGAAGAGCGCGCTGGGCGCCAGGTAGAGCAGGCCGTGCGAGATGTCGCGCAGCGCCCGGCCCTCGCCGTGGCGGGCCGTACGCGCCGACCGTTGGGCCGGGACCGGGCCGAGCCGGCGCCACACCTCCTCGGCGAGCATGAACACGTCCGCCTGGCCGTAGTCGGTCTGCGCCGACCGGTCGGTGATCCCGTCGGACTCCAGCGCCACGGCCACCTGCATCGCGTCGACCGGGCGCCCGAGCCGGGGCCGCATCCGCTCGACCAGCAGGTCCACCGGGTCGTAGTAGAGCTGTGCGGTGTCGGTCATCGGCCGGCCGCCAGCAGCGTGTCGCGGTAGATGCGCCGGTAGGCGTCGAGCGACTGGTCGACGGTGAAGTGCTCCAGCACCCGGGCGCGGGCGTCGGCGCCGAGCCGGGCCCGCAGCTGGTGGTCGCGCAGCAGGTGTACGCAGGCGCGGGCGACCGCGGCCGGGTCGCGCGGCGGCACCACCATCCCGGTCCGGTCGACCGCCTCGGAGACCCCGCCGACGTTGGTGGCCACCACCGGCCGGCCGCAGGCCATCGCCTCGACCACGGTGTACGGGAAGCCCTCGGAGATGCTGGTCAGGGCGACGATGCTGCCGTCGGCGTACGCCTGCGCGGGGTCGCCGGCGCGGCCCTCGAGGGTCGCCGCGCCGGTCAGGCCGAGTTCGGCGATCAGCTTCCGGCAGCTGTCGAGGTATTCGAGGCCGTCGGCCGGTGCCTCGCCGAACATCCGCAGCCGGGCGTCGGGGATCTTCGCGCGGACGATGGAGAACGCCCGGATGAGGGTGTGCAGGTCCTTCAGCGGGTCGATCCGGCCGAGGAAGACGATGGTCGGGGCGGCCGGATCGGTCGCGCTGGGCCGGAACCGGTCGGCGTCGATTCCGTTGTAGACGGTCGACATCCGGTCCGGGTCGGCGCCGTTGCGCAACTGCCACCGGCGGTTGTAGACGGAGTGCGGCGCGAGCGTGTCGACCATCAGGTAGCCGGCCCCGGTCAGTTCCCGGAAGAAGCTCAGCAACAGCACCTTCACCGCGTGCGGCGCGTCCTCGTCGAGGAAACCGAGGTAGCGCTCGCGCAGGTACATGCCGTGCTCGGACATCACCGACGGGGTGCCGTACCGCCACCGGGCGGTCATCGCGACCAGCACGCTCAGCCCGTTCATGGCGGCGTGGACCAGGTCGGCGCGGACCGGCGGCGCCGACAGCGGCCGCAGCATGTGCTCGAGCAGCCACAGGGCCCCGACGGCGTCGCCGAGGGTGATGCGCTCGTCGGAGTCGATGTGCAGCGCGTGCCAGGCGTCCAGCGTCATGGTCAGCGCGGTGTTCGAGGTCAGGGCGCCGGTCAGGTCGCCGCCGGTGGCGGCGTACTCGTGCATCTGGCGCAGGGCCAGCAGGAACCGGTTGCGTCTGGCCTCGGCCTGGACCGGCCGCGGTTCGAGCGGGCTCAGTACGGCGCTGAGGAACGCCGCGTACGCCGCCCGGAAGGTGAACAGCTCGGGATAGAAGGTGTTGGAGTGCCACAGGCTGGTCGGGTCGGTCTTCAGCGCGTGCCCGCCCCAGGCGATCTGCCAGGCTTGCA
>NZ_JBFAKM010000048.1:11578-47166 GCF_040655695.1 Polymorphospora sp. NPDC050346
CCCCGCGGCCCCGCCGCCGCGCTCCCCCCCCCGGGGCGCGCGGGGGGGGGGGGCCGGGCGCGCCCCCCATAGCGGGAGCGGGGTGAGCCGGTCGAGGTTGGGCGGTGCCGGCCACAGGGGTCGTTCCGACCCGTCGACCGACAGCGCCACCATCTCCCAGCGGTGTTCGGGCAGACCACGGATGAGCTGGTCGCACCAGACGCTGACCCCGCCCGTCACGTACGGGTAGGTGCCCTCGGACACCAGTGCGATCCTCACGGGCGCAGGCTCGGGGTGAAGGTGACCGTTCCACCCGCCGTCAGCGTGACGGGCGCCGACACGTCCGTGCCGTACGTGCTGAACCCGGTCGTGCGGGCACCGCTGACGGTGACCGTGCCGGCCGCCGGGGAGGTGACCGTGACCTGGTTCGTCGCCCGGTCCCACACCGCGTTCGCGCCGGCGGTGAGCTGGGCGAAGTGGCCGGTACGGGCGGCGGAGAGCGCGCCGAGCGTGCCCCACGCCGGGTTGAGTACCGGGACCTTGTAGTAGTTGCTGTACTTGCCGATCAGGCTGTCCAGCCAGTCGTCGAGCAGGGTCTTGCCGCTGCCGTAGTTGCGCAGGTTGGCGATGTGGAACGTGTGCGTGTAGAGCGAGCCGCTGGTCATGTGGCTCAGCGCCACGTCCGTCTCGTACGACAGCATCTGCGCGTACGTCAGGTCGGTCGGCCAGAACGGGAACTTGCCGTTGGGGCCGTAGAAGGAGTTGTAGAAGTGGGTCTGCTCGGCCGGCGTCGTCGTGTGGTAGGCGATGTTCGTCGGCCAGTCGGGCACCACCCACAGCGCCGGCTCCAGCGGGTGCGCGATCGCGCAGTTGAAGCATGACGGCTGGTGGCTGGGGAACGACATGTTGCCGTGCAGGTACTTGACGCCGGCGTTGCGGGAGGCCAGCAGGAACGCCGGGTTCGACGCCTCCAGGCCGTAGTCGGTCGGCGGGTCGACGTCGTTGTCCGGGTCCGGGTGGTAGACGCCGAGCCCGGAGTACTCGCCGGTCTTCAGCACGGTCCGGTCGACGCTCAGCCCCAGCGTGCCGGCGACGGTGATGTTGTTGTTCACCTCGGCGTAGCTGGTGGCGTAGTTGGTGTGGTTCATCTCCGGGTGGGTGAGCGTGTGGTTGAGCCACCGGAACCGCGGCGACAGGCACCGGGAGGTGGCGGTGAGCTGGGCGACGGTGCCGTTGGGGTAGCACGTGCTGGGTGCGGTCAGGTCGGCGTCGCCGCCGTTGTAGGCCATGTTGATGGTGAAGTTGTTCGCCAGCGGGTAGCGCGACCGCAGCGCGGTCTGCCGCTGGTAGGTGTTGTAGGCGTCGTGCGCCGACATCGAGAAGCCGTCGGGGACGACGGTGCCGTTCGACTGGTAGTGGTCGGCCGAGTTGAACCAGTCGTCGACGTCGACGTTGAGGTAGTGCCGCTGCTCACCGAGGAACAGCCCCCGGCTGGCCCACCGGAACAGGCCGTAGACCAGCAGGTCGGCCTGGAGCAGGTATTCGTTGGAGGTGAACGAGAGCGCCAGGCGCTGGCGACCGTCGGTCGACGGGCTGAGCACGCCGAGCGTGTTGCCGCCACCGGTGAGCACCGGCGTCGCCGTGCAGCCGGCGCGCACGCTGTTGCGGTAGACGTACGAGTCGGTGATCGGGATCTGGCCGTTGGTCTTCAGGTAGTCGAAGATCTGCGAGCCGGCGGTGGTGAGCTGGCTGACCAGCGGGGTGGTGCCGACCGCGCCCTCGCTGACGCCCTGCAGGCAGTAGTCCTCCGGGAAGGTGCCGTAGCTGGCGTAGAGGACCGCCTGGCGCACCGCGTAGTCACGCTCGTACGCCCACAGGGTGTTCCACTCGGTGCCGTCGAACGCGCTGATCCAGTTGCCGTTGTCGGAGTAGAGCAGGCTGGCGCTGCTCAGCAGGATCGCCGAGTAGCGGCCGGTGCCGTCCGGGTTGATCAGATTGGCCGCGGTCAGCGGCGTGCTGCGGGCCAGCAGCACGTCGTAGGCGGCGCCGACCCGGTCGAGCGTCTTCTTCCAGGTGGCCAGCCCGAAGTCGGCGCTGTCGAGCGCGATGACCAGGGCGCGTACCCCGACCTTGTCGGTGACCGCGTTGGTGGCGGCCCGGCCGTCCGGCGACGCCTGCCGGGTGTCGGGTCCGGGGGCGACGCGCAGGCCCTTGTCGATCGGCACCGATCCGCTGACCTTGGGCAGCGGCGCGGGCGGGGTCGGGGCGGGGCGGGCCACGTCGGGCCGTTCGCCGACGCCGACCGGGGGCCGGTTGGGCTTCGGCTTGGTGGCCCCGGCGGACGGGGTGTCGCCGGGTCGTGCGGGTTTGTGCGCCTGTGCCGGTGTCGCGGAGAGTAGCGCCGTGCTGGTGAGGAGGGCGACGCAGCCCACCGCCAGCCGTCTGGCGCGACGGGTAGGAACCATGGGGGAACCTCCGACCGTGAGACGGGAGTGTTGGGTTTCGCCGGAGGGGACGGCGATCCGGGGCCGGCCGGTCGTGTGCACCGACACCGGACGTGGGGAAGCTACCAACGGTCCCAGCATGATCACTTAAAGTAATGTAAAGAAAGTGGTTTGCCGACCGGTCGGCGGACCCGCCTCCACCGAACCGCCGATGTCCGGCTCGGCGGATCATCGCCGGACGTCTCGCCGGGTGGCCCCGTCAGCGCGGCCGGGCCGCCGTGACCGGCACGGCCGGCGGCCCGACCGCGCGGCCGTACGCCGCCGCCAGCTCGGCCCGCCAGTAGTCGTCGTTCGGCAGCCGGTCCCACGGGTGCCGCCGGCCGTCCGGGGTCAGGATCTCGCTGGTGACGTAGACGAAACCCGCGTTGCGCCGCTTGCTGAGAGTGACCGCGCGGTGCATGCTCGCCAGGTCCGGCGCGTCGTAGACCAGGTGCCAGATCCGGTCGGCCGGTACCCACCGCTCCCACGCCGCCGGCCGGTGCGCCAGGTATTCCAGATAGGACCCCTCGAAGGTGACCAGCGTGTCGGCGATCCCCGCGTAGCACCGCTCGGTCGACCGTCCCGGGTTCATCACCACGTACGCCCCGGGGTGGCGGGACCGGATGCGGTCGACGACCGCCCGGTGCAGTTCGACGTACGCGTTGTCCGGGCCGCACAGTGCGGCGGTCTGGTCGAGGAAGATGCCGCCGAGCCCGTCGCCCCCGTACAGGGCGTACCAGTCGTCGACGTCCCGGTCGATCTGGGCCCGCCACGCGGCGAGGTCCGACCCGCCGCCGCCCGCGCCGTCCGGCCGGGTCGAGTGCGACCCCGGCCCGAAGTCGATCCCGAAGTAGCCGGTGTCGACGTAGCCCAGCGGCAGCGTGCCGCCGGCGCGCAGCGTCCGCACCGTCTGCGACCAGGCCGCATGGTGTGGCACCTCGGGGGCGCTGCGCGAGCCGTTCACGACCACGATCCCGGTGGCCGGGGCGGTGGCGGCGAGCCCGTCGAACATCGCCCGGCCGGCGGGCACCGCCGGGGTCCAGTAGGCCGGCACCGCGATCCGCTGTGGACGGCCGGTGGGTTCGGGGCGGTAGAGGCGGGCCACGACCGCCGACACGAGCCCGATCGCGGTGACGCCGGCGACGGTGACCGCCAGTACGCTCCTCATGGTTGCCCCAGTGTTCCCGTCGCGTGGCCGGCGCGTGGCCCGAACGGGCGTACCGCTGCCGTCGATTTCACGATTGGCACGCCTGCATGGCTCCGGTCTACGGCGAATGTCGGTATATGTGCATTCCCGCTTCGCCGTCCGGTCAGGGGCGCTGGAAGACGTCGGGTACGCCGTCGTGGTCCGCGTCGAGCGTCTCCCGCTCGCGCAGCCGGCGGTAGACCCGGTTGCGCCACCGCAGCACCACGGTCGCCAGCAGGGCGGCGCACACCGAGGCGGTCAGCACCGCGGTCTTGGCGTGGTCGGCGGTGGCGCTGCCCGGCGCGAACGCCAGATCGGCGATCAGCAACGAGACGGTGAACCCGATGCCGGCGAGCAGTGACAGGCCGAACACGTCCCACCACGACAGGGTCTCGTCGAGGGTGGCCCGGGTGAAGCGGGCGAGCAGGAAGGTCGCCCCGAGGATGCCGACGACCTTGCCGACCACCAGCCCGAGCGCGATGCCCAGGCCGGCCGGATCGGACAGTGCGGCCGCCAGCCCGCCGCCACCGAGGGTGACGCCCGCGGCGGTCAGCGCGAACACCGGTACGGCCACCCCCGCCGACACCGGCCGCCACCGGTGCTCGAACCGGGCCGACAGGCTCTCCCGGCGACCGCCACGGGCGACCGCCGGCACCGCGAAGCCGAGCAGCACCCCGGCGATGGTCGCGTGCACCCCGGAGGCGTGCATCAGCGCCCAGGCGGTCACCCCCAACGGGACCAGCAGCCACCAGCGGGTGACGCCGCGCCCGGTCAGCAACGCGAAGACGGCGACGACCGCGAGCGCGCCGAGCAGCGGCAGCGGGTGGAGTTCGGAGGTGAAGAACACCGCGATGACGGTGACCGCGAGCAGGTCGTCGACGACGGCGAGGGTGAGCAGGAACGACCGCAGCGCCGCCGGCAGGTGGGTGCCGATGATCGCCAGTACGGCGACGGCGAACGCGATGTCGGTCGCGGTCGGCACCGCCCACCCCTGCGGCGACCCGTCGGCCCGGCTCAGGTTGACCGCCGTGTAGATCAGGGCCGGGGCGACCATGCCGCCGACCGCCGCGACGATCGGCAGCGCCGCCCGGCGCGGCGAGCGCAGTTCGCCCTCGACGAACTCGCGTTTCAGTTCCAGGCCGACCACGAAGAAGAAGATCGCGAGCAGCCCGTCGGCCGCCCAGTCGGCGACCGACAGGTGCAGGTGCAGCGCGTGTGGGCCGAACTCGGCGCCGGTCAGCCGGTCGTACCCGGCCCGCCACGGCGAGTTCGCCCAGAGCATCGCGACCACGGCACCGGCGATCAGCAGCAGGCCGCCGACCGTCTCGCTGCGCAGGGCCCGGCCCACGGCCTGCGCCCGGGACCAGGTGGGCAGGCTGAACAGGCGGTTGCGTGGCGGCTCGGCGGACGGTCGCGGCATCTGGCGGGCTCCTGGTGGCGGGGCGGGGCACGAAGGTCCCGGGACCTTGCCGACCAGACTTCCCGGCACACCGGCGGCAATCATAGACCGCCGGCCACCGGTCACCCCGTCGGCCGGCCGGGCGGCAGGAAGGATATGCCCGGTTTGCCAGAGTTGATCCGGGGGTAGACGGAGTCGGCGCGACGACAGGCGCACGACTTCCCGAGGGGGCACGATGAGTCTCGAAGACGACGACATCCGTACGAGCGGCACCGGCACCCCGGAGGGGCCGGCCGACGGCGGTGCCACGCCCGGCCGGCAGGACGGCGGCGCCGACGGGACCGCCGAGGGACCCGCCGACGGTGGCGCCACGGTCGGGCAGCACGACGGCGGCGCGGACGGCAGCGCCGAGGGACCGGCCGACGGCGGCGCCACCCCGGGCCAGCAGGACGGCGGTGCCGACGGCGGAGCCCGACGCTGAGCGGTCCGGCGCCGGACGGCGTCGACCGTCCGGCGCTCGCCCGGTGCGTCGCCGTACCGCCCGACCGGTTCGCGGACGTCCACTGGGGACGGACACCGCTGCTGTCCCGGGCCGCCGCCCTCGCCGGCCCGGACGGCTTCACCGACCTGCTCGCCCCCGCCGACGCCGACGAACTGCTCAGCCGGCGCGGGCTGCGTACCCCGTTCCTGCGGGTGGCCGGCGACGGCCGGGTGCTGCCGGCCGGCAGCTACACCGGCGGCGGCGGGGCCGGCGCCGAGATCACCGACCAGGTCCTCGACGAACGGGTCCTCGACCTGTACGCCGGCGGCGCCACCCTCGTCCTGCAGGGCCTGCACCGCAACTGGCCGCCACTGATCGACTTCACCCGCCAACTCGGCCTCGACCTCGGGCAGCCGCTCCAGGTCAACGCCTACCTGACCCCGCCCGGCAGCCAGGGCTTCGCCACCCACTACGACACCCACGACGTCTTCGTCCTGCAGGTCGACGGACGCAAACACTGGCGCGTCCACGAACCGGTGCTGCCCGAGCCGCTGGAACGCCAGCCGTGGGGCGGCCACGCCGACGAGGTCGGCGCCGTCGCGCGGGGCGCACCCGTCCTCGACGTCGTACTCGAACCCGGCGACGCCCTCTACCTGCCCCGCGGCTACCTGCACAGCGCCCGCGCCCAGCGGGACAGCTCACTGCACCTCACCGTCGGGGTACGCGCCCTCACCCGCTACGCCCTCGTCGAGGAACTCCTCGGCCTCGCCGCCACCGACCGGCGGCTGCGGGCCACCCTGCCGTTCGGCGTCGACGTCGCCGAACCCGGGCAACTCGCCCCCGTGCTCACCGAAACCGTCGAGGCGCTGCGCGACTGGCTGCGCACCGCCGACCCGGCCCAGGTCGCCGCCCGGCTGCGCGACCGGGCCTGGCCGGCCAGCCGCCCCGCACCGATCCGGCCGCTGGCCCAGGCCGCCGCGATCGACACTCTTCACCCCGACAGCCGCATCGCACCCCGGCCCGCACTGCGCTGGCGCCTCGAACCCGACGGCACCGACCGCGTCGCGCTGCGGCTGCCCGACCGGACCATCAGCCTGCCCCGGTGGTGCGAGCCGGCCGTGCGGGCCGTACTGGCCAGCGGCGGATGCCGGGTCGGCGACCTGCCCGGCCTCGACGACGACGCCGACCGCCTCGTCCTGGCCCGCCGGCTGCTGCGCGAGGCGGTCGCCGTACCCGCGCCGCCGCCGGACACCACGGCGGCCCAGCCGGCGCGGACCACCGCCCGCGAACCGGAACTCAGCGCAACGCCACCAGCAGCATCAGCGTGGTGACCGCACCGGCGACCACCACCACCAGCCCGGCCCGCACATCCAGCGACGCCTGCCGCCGGTCGGCGACCACCCGCGCCGGCGCCAGCCCGACCAGCGGCCCGAGCAGCATCAGCACCAGCGCCAGGAACGGCATCCCGACCGCCACGTCACCGCCGTAACCGGCGCCGGCCGCCCGCGCCGCCAACCCCAGCGCGTACGCGGCCGCCGCACCCAACACCCCCAGGACCGCCAGCAGCGGGTACGTCGACCGGGGCAGCTCCCGGTGCTGCCGGGCCGCGTCCAGCAGATCCCGGACCCGGCGCAACTGCGTCTGCGGATCCTCGTCCCCCGAGCGGGCCGGCGCCGGCGCCCCCGCCGCCAGCCGGGCCGCCGCCGGGCCGAGCCGCTCCCGCAGCTCCTGCCACAGCACCATCGCCCGGGCCTCGGTCTCCTGCGCCTCCTGCCGCGCCACCTCGACCTCGGCCCGGGCCCGCTCCACCTCGTCCTGCGCGGTCTGCACCGCCCGGTCGGCTGCCGCGCACTGCCGGTCGTACCACTGCCGCGCCTCGGTCCGCTGCGCGTCGACCCGCGTGGTCACCTCGGCCAGCCGCCGCAGCAACTGCGGATACGAATCCGGCACGGCGCCCCTTCCACTGCGCTCCGGAGTGCCCTGCTTCAACCAGAGCTGCCCGGTTCCCTCGCTCCGCTCGGTCACGGTGCCCCCTCGCTGCGCTCGCGGGCACCGTGCGCCAACCTGAGCCAGATGGTTCCCTCGCTGCGCTCGGTCACGTGAGTCCGTAGGGGATCAGGACCTGGGCGGTGCGGTGCACGGCCCGGTCGAAGAACAGCCCCCGCCACGGCCGCGGATACCAGTCCGGGCCGCCGGAGCCGCCCGGATAGAGGGCCGACGTCAGCTCGGCGCCCTGCACGTCGAGCGCCACCCACGCCCCGATCTGGTCGGTACGCGACGCCGGCCCGCCCAGGTCGTCCCGCATCCGGGCCACACCGCGCCACCAGGCCAGCACGTGGGTACGCCGCTCCGGCCCGTGGTGCAGCACGTGCCGCAGGTGGGCCAGCCCGGTCGCGCCGTTCACCTGCGCCGACAACTGCCCGGTGGCCGCGTCGACGGCGTACAGCAGCAGGTAGTGCGGCTCGGCGGACCCGGACCCCAGCCCGGCCGCCGTCTCGGCCATCAGTTCGGCCACGCTCTCCTCGTCGTACCAGTTGGCGTCCGGCGACAGCGCCTCGAACAGGCTCCGGGCGGCCAGGTCGGCCTCCGGGTCCAGGCAGGCGATCGAGAAGCGGGCCGTGCCGGGCCGGTGCTGGCGGGCCAGCGACCGGCCGGCGGCGTCGAGCACCGCGCACGCCTCGTCGACCCGGGTGCCGAGGACGGCCAGGTTGCGGCCCGGCGCGCGGGGCAGCCGCATCCCGGCCGACCGCGCCTGTACGTCGATGATCTCGCCGAGCAGCGCGACCGGTCCGCGTCCGGGGGCCGGCGTACCGCCGTCGGCCGGCGGGGCCAGGGCGGCGAAGTCCGGCGCGTCGGCCAGCCTCGGCACCGCGTCGCCGTCGAAGAGACGGGCCGGCGCGGCGTGCGGCGGGCGCATCTTCCACAGCTTGTTCTGCAGCTCGCTCCACGTGCCCCAGTCGCTGGCGCCGGGGATCTTGGCCACCTCGTTGCCCTCGACCAGTCCCGACTCGGCGTTGATCACGGCGTGGTGACGGGGCAGCGACTGGGCCGCGTCGTTGCGTTCGGCGAGGATCCGCAACGCCTTCGGCAGCGCGATCCGCAGCGTGAACTGCGCGACCAGCGCCGGCCGGCCCCACAGCGCCTCGATGCCGCGTACGTCCTGCGACGCCAGCACCAGGTGGATGCCCTGCGACCGGCCCCGCCGGGCCAGGTCCTCCAGCAGGTCGGCGGCCTCGCGGGCGACCGCGTCCCGGCCGGCGAGCAGCATCTGGAACTCGTCGACGACCGCGACGATCCGCGGCCAGCGGCCGTCGGGGTCGACCGCGCGCAGCTCACCGAGCTTGGTCACCTCGTGCCGCTTGGCCGCGTCGGCGCGCCGGCGCAGCTCCTCGGCGAGGAACCGCAGCAGCGCCAGCCCGAACTCCCGGTCGGTGTTGACGTTGATGCCGACCAGTCGCATGTGCGGCAGCCAGCTCGGGTCCCGCTTGCCCTGCGCGAAGCGGGCGAACGACACCCCCTCCTTGAAGTCGAGCAGGTAGAACTCCAGCTCGTCGGGGGAGTAGCGGGCGGCCAGCGACCCGATCCAGGCGTAGATCAGGTTGGTCTTGCCGGTGCCGGACGGCCCGCCGATCAGCGCGTGCGGCGGATAGTCGCCGAGCGTCAGCAGCACCGGCCGGCCGAGCGGGCCGTCGCCGATCGGGGCGGTCAGGCCCGCCGACGACTCCTCACGCCACATCTCGTCGTCGGGCGGCAGCAGGGCGGTGAACGGTGCCGGCGGCGGCCCGGCCGCCACGTGCGCGGCCACCTGCCGGCAGGTCTCGGTGACCAGGACCTGTGGCGGTGCCGGGTCGAGGCGGATCGGCAGGCCGCCGGACCCGTCGCGGGCGGTGCCGAGCCGGGCGCCGTCGCCGTCGACGGCGATCCGGGTGACCGACGGGTCGTCGGGCAGCGCGATCCCGCGGACGACCAGGTGCACGCCGCACGCCGGACCGGTGCGGACCACCCGCTCCAGTTGGGCGCGTTCGTGCCGGGACAGCTCGTCGCCGCCGAGCAGGACCGCGACCCGCCACGGCTCCGGCCGCCGCCCGGTCGCCGCCGCCAGCCGGCGCAGCGAGGCGTGCTCGCCGGCCAGCACCTTCTCGTTGATCCGCCGGATCTGGTCGACGAGGTCGTCGAGCAGCCCGGTCAGCCCGCCCGGCCCGACGAACGTCAGCAGCGCGGCCGGCGCCAGCGGGGCGAACCCGGCCAGCCCGCCGCCGAGATGCTCCGGGTCGTAGCCGGCGAGCCGCACCGCCCCCGGTACGGCGCCGCCGACCGCCCTCAGCAGCAGGGCGGCGACCACGGCGTCCGCGCCGCCCCGGTCGGCGCCCGTCAGGTGTACGTGCCCCCGGTCGAGCAGCGGCACCAGCGCCGGTACGGGCGCGACACCCGGCAGCCGCACCGCGCCGATCCGCAGCGCGCCCGGCGGTTCGTCGTACGGGGCGGGGGTGGCCTGCCACGCCTCCCACGGCGCGCCCGCCGCACCGGGCGCCTCCCGCGCGGCGGCGCCGGCGGCCCGGTCGGCCAGTACGCCGATCCGCTCGCCGTGCCGGTCGTCGATCTCGGCCAGCCGCTGGTCGCGTTCGGCGCCGACCCGGGGCCGGACCCGGGCCGCCGCCGCCCGGGTGCGCGCCAGCCGGTCCTCGGCCTCGTCGAGATCGGCCATGGCGTCCTCGACCCGGTCCCGGGCCGAACCGAGCGCGTCGGCGAGCAGCTCACGGACCCGGGTGGCGAGCTGGGTGCGTACGTCAGCCACCCGAGCCCCCGCCCGTGCGGTCGCCGCCGCGCGGCCACACCCGGGGAGCGTCCGCCTTCGGCGGGGGCGGCTTGCGGGCCGGGCCGGGCCGGGCCGGTTTCGCCAGGCCGGGCGGGGGCGGTTTCGGCGGGCCGGGCGGGGGCGGTTTCGCCGGCCCGGGTTGCGTCGGGGTGGCCTGGCCCGGTGGCGGGGCGCCGTCCTTCGGCAGCACCGACTCCGGGTCGCGGCCGAGGCGTTGCAGCAGCAGGCCGGTCAGCACGCCCGCCGCCACCGCCGGGTCGGCGGGGTTCGTCGGCGGCGCGTCCGGGTCGGTGCGGGGCGGCGGCATCCGGCAGACCCGGGTCAGCACCGTCTCCAGGACCGGCTTGGGCAGGTTCGGCAGCAGGGCCCGCAGCGGGCCGTCGAACGCGTTGCGCAGGCGGTCCAGGTCCTGCGCCCGCGGCGGATGCCCGAGCAGGTCGGTGGCCAGGTCACGCAGCACCGGCGGGGCGGACGCGGCCAGCCCCAGCCCGACCGAGGCGTCGACGCCACGCAGTTCGCGGTGCAGCCGCTCCTTGTCGCCGGACCGTACCCCGGCGGCCACCCGGCGCAGCAGGTCGCCGGCGTCGGTGGCGCCCTTCTCGGTGCCGGGATCGGACTCGTCGGCGCGGCCGGTCAGCTCGCCGACGCGTTCGGACCACCACCGGTGCACCGCCGCCGGCCCCGCCGGGGCGCTCTTCTGCGGTCCGCCGGGTTCCGGCTCGGGCTCCGGTCGCCGCCGCTCGCCGGACGGTACGGGGGCCGGTGGCCGCCCGCCGTCCTGGCCCAGGCCGATGGCGGCCAGGTATCCGGCGAGCTGTTCCTGGGCCAGCCGCAGCGCGTAGCCGGCGCTCTCGGCGTGTTCGGTGGCCGCCGACAGTTCGGGTACGCCCATCGGGTTCGCCGACTCCTGCCGCACCCAGCGCAGCCGGTCACCGGCCTTCTGGAGGTGGTCCAGGGCCCGGGCGACCTGGTCGGCGGGCAGGTCGTCAGCGGCGGCGCGGACCAGCGCCCCGATGTCCTCGATGATCGACATGATGGATCACAGCGTCGCTACGTATAGCTGGGCCTGCTCGACGGCGGCGAGGGTGGCCGACAGGCAGTCCTCCAGCTCCTGGTTCGCCTGCGACAGCGACGCCTGCGCGGCGGTGACCGTCTCGTGGCCGCTGCCCTCCAGCGCCCCGGCCAGGGTCATCTGCGCCTCGTTGAGCCGCTCGCTGGCGCCCTGCACCGCCGCCTGGGCGTCACTGATCTGCTGGAGGGCCGCCTCGATCGCGGATTTCAGCTCAGCAACGCTCGCCACGGAACCTCCTGGGGGCGGGGAGGACTGTCCCCACAACCCTATCCGTTTCCTGCCGGGGCGTCCGGATCAACGGCGCACGCGTCGCGTACCGGCAGGTCCGGCCGGCGTGTCAGCGGCCGCCACGGTTTCCCGACCGTCCATCGTGTTCGGACGCGTCGGCCGCGGGCGGCTCGACCACCGCCGCCGGTCCGGCCGTCGGCGGCGACCCGGCCGCCGGCCGGTCCAGGGCGCGCGGGCCGCGTACGGTGGCGCCCAGCGCCGTCACCCGCTCCCGCAGCCCCCGGTCGGCCGTCACCACCACGCACGGCCGGCCCGCGGTACGCACCAGGTCGACGATCGCGTCGTCGCCCGAACCCGGCGCGGACACCACCGCCACCCCGTCGACCGGCGGCACGTCCCGGGCCGCGCCCTCCACGACCAGCACCACCTCCACCGGCGGCGGCAGGTCCGCCAACCCGCGCGCGGCGAGCCCGGCCAGCCGGTCCCGCAGCCGCGCCGTGGCCCCCGGCCGGTCCCGCCACCAGCCGTCCGGCCGGGACCCGACCACGTTGGCGGCGTCGACGACGAGCAGCACCTGCGTCTCCATACGGCCAGCCTCCCGTACCCCGGCCCCGCCGGCACGGCGCCGCACCGCCGCGCCGGACGCGACGTTTGCGGTCGGCCGAGTCGGGTAGCCCGGCGCAACACCGGCGGCGTGGTCACGGCGGGGCCGCGCCCGTGACGAGGGAACGGCAGATGAGCAGTGGACCGTTGGGACCCGGCGAGCCCGGCAGCGACCCCTGGGACGAGTTCCTGTCCCGATACTTCGGCCGCGGTGAACCCCGCCGTCCGAGCAACCGGGTCGACATCACCCGGTTGATGAGCGCCGACGCCCGCGAACTGCTGACCGACGCCGCCCGGCGGGCCGCCCAGTCCGGCAGCGCCGACCTCGACACCGACCACCTGCTGTGGGCCGCCCTGCAACGGCAGCCGCTGCGGGACCTGGTCCGCCGCGCCGGCGCCGACCCCGACCCCCTCCTCGCCTCGCTCAACGGCCCCGGCGAGGCGCCCCGTGGCGACATCCCGTCGAACATGTCGCTCACCCCGGCCGCCAAGCGGGCCCTGCTCGACGCCCACCAGCTCTCCCGGGCGATCGGCGTCACCTACATCGGACCCGAACACATCCTGATGGCGCTGCCGCTGAACCCCGAGTCACCGGCCGGCCGGATGCTGGCCGCCGGCCGGGTGCAGCCGGAGTCGTTGCAGGCCGCCGGCGCCGAACGTGCCGGCACCCGCAACGGGCACGGCACCCCGACCCTCGACCAGTACGCCCAGGACCTCACCGAACTGGCCCGCGAGGGGCAGATCGACCCGGTCATCGGGCGCGCCGACGAGATCGAGCAGGCCGTGGAGATCCTGTCCCGGCGTACGAAGAACAACCCGGTCCTCATCGGTGAGGCCGGGGTCGGCAAGACCGCCATCGTCGAGGGGCTGGCCCAGCGCATCACCGACGGCGAGGTGCCACAGACCCTGGTCGGCATGCGGGTCGTGCAGCTCGACCTCGCCGGCCTGGTCGCCGGCACCCGCTACCGCGGCGACTTCGAGGAGCGGCTCAAGAAGGTCATCGACGAGATCCGCGAGCACGGCGAGGAGCTGATCGTCTTCCTCGACGAGCTGCACACCCTGGTCGGCGCGGGCGGCAGCGGCGCCGAGGGCGGGATGGACGCCAGCAACATGCTCAAGCCGGCGCTCGCCCGTGGTCAGCTGCGGGTGGTCGGGGCGACCACGCTCGACGAGTACCGCCGGCACATCGAGAAGGACGCGGCGCTGGCCCGCCGCTTCCAGGCGGTCGTGGTCCCGGAGCCGAGCGTCGAGGACACCGTCGCGATCCTGCGTGGCCTGCGTGACCGCTACGAGGCCCACCACCAGGTGCGGTTCACCGACGAGGCGCTGGTCGCCGCCGCCGAACTGTCCGACCGGTACGTCACCGACCGTTTCCTGCCGGACAAGGCCATCGACCTCATCGACCAGGCCGGAGCGCGGGTACGGCTGCAGACCCGCACGCCCGCCGCCGACGTACGCGACCTCGAACGGCAGGTGGAGCAGCTCAAGCGCGACAAGGACCAGGCGGTCGCCGACGAGCAGTACGAGCGCGCGTCGTCGCTGCGCGACCGGCTGCGCGAGGCCCGCGACCGGTTCGAGACCGCCCGCGGCGGCGGCGACGGCCGGGTGCCGCAGGTACGCACCCAGGAGATCGCCGAGGTCGTGTCCCGGGCCACCGGCATCCCGGTCAACCAGCTCACCGAGGAGGAACGCGACCGGCTGCTGCGGCTGGAGACCCACCTGCACGAGCGGGTCGTCGGGCAGGACGACGCGGTCACCGCGGTCGCCGAGGCGGTCCGCCGGTCGCGTACCGGACTGGCCGACCCGGACCGGCCGATGGGCAGCTTCCTGTTCCTCGGCCCGACCGGCGTCGGCAAGACCGAGCTGGCGCGGGCGCTGGCCGAGGCGCTGTTCGGCGAGTCGGAGCGGATGGTGCGCTTCGACATGAGCGAGTTCCAGGAGAAGCACACCGTCAGCCGGCTGGTCGGCGC
Source organism: Polymorphospora sp. NPDC050346 (assembly GCF_040655695.1). Taxonomy (NCBI): domain Bacteria; kingdom Bacillati; phylum Actinomycetota; class Actinomycetes; order Micromonosporales; family Micromonosporaceae; genus Polymorphospora; species Polymorphospora sp. NPDC050346. The sequence continues at coordinate 25,796 of NZ_JBFAKM010000048.1, forward strand.
GCCGCCGGGCTACGTCGGCTACGAGGAGGCCGGGCAGCTGACCGAGGCGGTGCGCCGCCGCCCGTACGCGGTCGTGCTCTTCGACGAGATCGAGAAGGCCCACCCGGACATCTTCAACATCCTGCTCCAGGTGCTCGACGAGGGACGGCTGACCGACAGCCAGGGGCGGACGGTGAACTTCCGCAACACGGTCATGATCATGACCAGCAACCTCGGCTCGGACCTGATCACCGGCAGCCGGCGCAGCGTCGGCTTCGGCACCGACGGCGAGGGCGGGGGAGAGGACCGCGACCTGCGGGAGCGGCTGATGCGCCTGCTCCAGGAGTCGTTCCGGCCGGAGTTCCTCAACCGGATCGACGAGGTGATCATCTTCCGCCGGCTGGAGGCGCAGCAGTTGCGCCAGATCACCGAACTGATGCTCGACGAGACCCGGCGGCGGCTGCACGCCCAGAACATCAACGTCGACCTCACCCAGGCCGCGATCGACTGGATCGCCGAGCACGGTCACGAACCCCGCTTCGGGGCGCGGCCCATGCGCCGGACGATCCAGCGCGAGGTCGACAACCGGCTGTCCCGGATGCTGCTCGACGGGACGCTGTCGGCCGGCCAGCGGGTACGCGTCGACGCCCGCGACGGCGAGCTGGTCTTCGACGTCTCGGGTACCGAGGCGGCCGGCCGCCACCCCGAACCCGCCTCGATCTCCGGCCGCTGACCGCCGCCCCGTTCCCCGCTCCTCTCCTTTCGGCGATCTTGCAGTTGTCTCCCCCTTCTGACCTGGTTTGTCGGGCGACAAGCGCAAGATCGCGGGGGAGTGGGCCTGACGACAGGAGTGACATGCCCACACCGGACCGCACCGACCCGGAGGTCAACGAACTCTGGGACGAGTTCCACGCGTACGTCAACGTCGACTCCGGGCAGCTGCGGAACTGGCTGCTGGTCCGGGCCTCCGACGAGGACGGGTTTCCCGGCCCGCCCGAGCAGACGATGCCGCAGCCGGGCGGGGCGATCCTCGGCATCCTCGGCCGGCGCAAGGTCGACCTGACCAACGGCGACCTCGACGTCATGCGGACGACCGTGGAGCAGATCCAGGACCTGCTCGCCGACCGGCCGGAGGAGGGCGCCGGCAACGACCAGTGGCGCCACGCCCTCCTGGACCTCGGCCACGACCCCCTACGCGCAACCTGACCCGCCCACGCCCCGACGCCCGTCACGCCGAGCGCGCCCGTCACACCGAGCGGCCGTCGATCACGCCGAGCGCCCGTCACGCCGAGCGCGTTGATCAAGGAGAAGTTGTGCGACAAATCCGTACGGGGCGGGCACGGTTTGTCCTCGATCGCGTCGCGAACGCGGAGTGCTCCGCGCGCACCCGACGGCGCGACCCTGATCAAGGACAAGTTAGGCGACGAATCACCGCGAACCGGGCACGCCTTCTCCTTGATCGGCGCCGCCGTCGGGGGGACGCGGCGCCGCAGGGCGCCTCGGACGCGGGACGCCCCGGACGGGGGCGGCGGGGCCGGACGTACGGAGGGTCAGGCGGATCCGAGGCTGGGCAGTTCCAGGCCGAGGGCGTCGGTGGCGGCCGTCCGTTCGGCACGGATCGCTTCCTCGCGGGCGACGAGGGTCGCGTACTCGGTGATGTGTGGCGGCTCCGGTACGGCCGGCAGCCGACGCAGGAACGCCTCCACGTCCCGGGCGGCGGCGGTGTGTGCGGCGGCCGCCCGGCGGGCGGTGGCCAGCGTGCCGGTGTCGTCGGGCGGCTCTGTCTGCGTCATGTCACGGGCCATACCCGGTCGGCGCCCGTTCGCACCCGCCGCCCGGCTCCGTCCCGTCCCGGGGCACGGCAAGATCCGCGTGATCAGGGGCCGCAGTGGTCGACGCGCCGACGACACGAGCGACTTGATCCCTGATCACGCGGATCTTGGGGCGGGGGGCGTTACGGGTTGGTCAGGCCCAGGGTGTAGCTGCCGGAGCCGCTGTACGCGTGCACCCGGTAGCGGTAGTAGCCGGCGGTGCCGGAGTAGGTGACCGTCTCGTCCGGGCCGGTCGAGGTGCCGCTGGCCACGTTCAGCCAGCTGGCGCCGTTCCACTTCTGCAGGTACAGGTCGAAGTCGGTGCCGTTCGGCCCGTCCAGGCAGCCGCGGTGCTGGCCCGACGTCGACGAGTAGTAGTACGTGCCGCCCGGCTGGTAGGCGTTGCCGCCGCTGCTCAGCGAGCCGGTGTACGTGAACTCGTGGCCGCTGCACCCGGTCGGCGGGTTCGGGTTGCCGCCGGTCGACGTACGCAGGGTCAGCCCGTACGCCGACAGGATCTCGTTCAGCGGCTGGAAGTACGTCGTACCGCCGACGGAGCAGTTGCCGGAACCGCCGGAGGTGACGCCCTGCGCCTGCTGGCCGGCGAGCCACGAGCCGCCGGAGTCGCCCGGCTCGGCGCACGCGGTGGTCCGGGTCAGGCCGCTGACCGTGCCCTCGGCGTAGTAGACGGTGGAGTTCTTGGCCTGGACGGTGCCGCACCGCCAGCCGGTGGTGGAGCCGGAGCGGCAGACCGACGCGCCGACGGCGGCCTCGGTGTTACCGGCGACGATCACGTTGCCGCCGGCGTAGTTGTTGACCCACGGCTGCGGGGTCCAGTTGGAGTTCGTCTGCACCCAGGCGTAGTCGTTGCCGGGGAACGACGAGCCGCGGAACGTGCCCTGGGAGACGTTGTTGTAGCCCTGGGTGGGGGTGCCGACGGTGCCGCAGTGGCCGGCGGTGACGAAGCCGCCGGTGACCGAGAAGCCGACCGAGCAGCGGCCGCCCATGTAGTAGGCGTCGCCGCCGCGTACGTCGTACAGCGTCTTCGGGGCCTCGGTCGAGGCGACGACCCGGACGGCGGCCGCGTCGACACCACTGGCCTTGACGAAGTCCGCCGCCGCGGCGGCACCGCCGCGGGCGAGGACGACGACGGTGTTGGTGGCGACGTCGACGTACCAGCCGGCGACCGAGGTGGCGGAGGTCTTGGCGGCGCTGCCGTCCAGCTTCGCCTTGACCGCGTCGAGCTGGGCGATGCTGCGGCTGACGATCCGGGCCTCGGCGCCGGCGGCGCGGACCTTCGCGGCCTGCTTGACGTCGGTGACGGCGACGACGAACGAGGAGGCGTCCGCGGTCAGCCAGGCGCCGCCGAACGTGCCGCCGAGCGTCTTGCGCAGGTCGGCTTCGGTACGGCTGGCGGTGGCGTCCTTGGCGAGCCGGGTGCGGGCCTGCTCGGCGGTGAGGCCGAGGTCGCGCTGCATCGCGGCGAACATCTCCGGCGAGGCGGCGTCGACGGCCGCCGGTGCGGGGGCGGCGTCACGGTCGGGGGCGGCGGCGGCCGGCGTGCTTGTGGCGGCGAGCACGCCGATGGGCAGCAGGAGTACCGCTGCCGCCGCGGCGAGGTGTCGGTTCATCCGTTTTCTCCTTCTCCAGACAGAGGAGGCGTGGGGGATCCGGCGAAGCCGGGGACGCACCCGCCTCGGGGAGCGGGTGTGGGGTTGGCCCGGTCGGGGTTTGTCGCGGCCCGGTCCGGACGGCCGTGGGGGTCGCGGTCGTCGCGTGTACGGCCGTCGGGGTACGGCTGTCGGATGGATGGCCGTCGGGCTCGCGGCGGCCGGGCGGACGACCGCGGGGATACGGCCGTCCCGGTGGGCGGCCGTGGGGGTGGACGGCCGCCCGGTCGATAGAAATCGATCTAGGGGCACCGTCAACTTAACGGTGGTTAATCGGCGTGGGTATATATCACCTGGCTCATACCATCGTCGATCACGACAGGGTCCCGACCCGCGACAGGGGGCAGCGCACGGCGCCGGCGCGATGTGACGCGCGGCGCGGGGTGACGCGGACGGCGAGACGACGCGGACGGCATCGGGCGCGGGCCCGCGACCGTGCCGGGGCGGCGCCCCCGGATCGGGGCGCCGGTCGCCGGGCGGGACGGGTCAGGCGGCCGCCATCTGCTGTACGCCGAACGTCGGGTTCTGCCGCAACCACGTGCGGTAGAGGGTGTTGCGGTCCAGTGAATCGCTGTAGGCGTTCATGGCATGCCCGAACACCTGGTCGGCGATCCGGGCCGCGGGCGCGTCGGGGTGCCAGCCGAGCAGCAGCCGCCAGCGCAGCGGGGCGCCGGCCAGCGGCCGGACCACCAGGCCACTGACCGCCCGGTAGGTGGCCTGGCACAGGGCCACCGCCTCGCCGGCGTCGACGAGGTCGATGCAGGCCCGGATGTCGGTCTCGTAGATCTTGCGGGGGGTGAATCCGGCGCGGGCGCAGGCGGTGGCGAAGCACTCGCCGAAACAGCCGTCGCCGGGTGCGGCCACCCACTGCTCGTCGGCCAGGGCGTCGAGCGGGACCTCGGCGGCGGTGGCGAGCGGGTGGGCCTCGGGCAGCATGACGAAGATGGGGTCGATGGCGACCGCCCGCCAGGTCAGGGCGTACTCGGCGGACGGTGTCGCGTCGCCGCAGACGCCGGCCAGCACGTAGTCCAACCGTCCGCCGAGGACCATCTGCGCGAGTTCGTCGACGTACCAGGAGGCGTAGGTGCTGAGTTGGGCGTGCGGCTGGTCGGCGGCGAGCCGGTGCACGAGCCCGCCGAGGATCGGACTGTTGGCCCCGCCGAACCGGTAGCTCATGGCGGTGCCGGTGCCGGCGAGCCGGGCGGCCTCGTCCTGCAGTCCCTTCATGGCGGGCAGCAGTACCCGGGCGCGGGCGAGCACCAGTTCGCCGAGGGCGGTCGGGCGGGCGCCACGACGGTCGCGTTCGAACAGTGGCCCGCCGAGCGTCCGTTCGATGCGTTGCAGTTGTGCGGTGAGGGCCGGCTGCGCCAGCCCGAGCATGGAGGCGGCCTTCGTGACGCTGCCCGTCTCCGCGATGGCGCAGACCACCTTCAGGTGACGCAGCTCCAGGTTCATATCGTGACGGTAGGACCTTCATGGGATCGACGGGAAGACCTTCGGCCAATGAAAGATCCCCCGAACGAAAAGTGAAAAGTAACCGAACGGACACCATGGAGCATCGCAACGTGGGGTGTGGGCTACGTACGGTGATGGTCTCGCGGTGGGCGTGGTCGAAAACGTCCAGCCGGTATCGTGTGACAGTGATGAATATTTCGCGCCGGAGGGTGTAACACGGCAGCTTTTGTGGATACCGTCCGGCGCGGTCACCGCGCGTCAGTGGATCCTCCGGGGTGTCCGACGACCACGAAAAAATTCTGTCGGATTGCCACCCGTTCGGGTGACATCCCCGTGCCCGTGGGGCGGCCTAGGTCAGATCCTCCGGGTACGTCGTCCGGCCACCCGCCGCGTCCCGCACCTTGTCCACCACCCCGAGCGCCGGCTCGACGACCTTGTTCCACGGCGGGGTGTGCGGGGCGCCCGGGTGCGGCCGGGTCGGCGCGGCCTCCTCGGCGATCTCGACCCGGTTGCCCAGCCTGATCAGGTCCTCCATCGTGGACACCTCGAACAGCCTGGGGAACAGCATGCTGTCGGCGGCGCGGACGTGCCGGTCGAGCCGGGCGCCGACGTCACCGGTCAGTTCCGCGAACCTCGGGTCGTCGTCGGCGGCGCCCTCCAGCGCCCGCAGCGCCTCCAGCAGTTCGACGTCGGCCGCGACCTCGCGCCCGGCGAGCTGGTCGCCGTCGCCGAACGCGGCCCGCAGCCTCGGATACAGGTACTGCTCCTCCGCCGACAGGTGCCGGCTCAGCGTGGCGGTCAGCACCTCGACCAGGTCACGCCGCCGGTGCGTCGCACCCGTGGACGACACCGTGCTGTCGGCGAGCTCGCGGCACAGCGCGGTGATCCGGTCGTGTTCCTCGGTGAGCACCTCGACGATGCTGCGGCCACCCGGGTCGTGCGCCGCGTCGTCGCCGGCGTGCGGCAGCGGCGGCAGGGTCATGCCCCCACCTCGCGTTGCTCGGTCATGCGTACCCTCCCGGGTTCGGTCGGCCGGCGGTGCCGGCCGATGACGGCCCCGCGATACCCCCGCCCGCGACCACCGAAACCCCGGCCCGGACAGCGCCCGGACCGGGGCCGGCGCGGGCGCCGACCCGACCCGCCCCGTGATCCCGGCGGCGACGGCGGCACCCCCCGACTGGTAAGAAGAGCGCATGACCCTCCGCCATCCCGCACCGACCGACGAGGTCGTCGAACTGTGCCGTGACCTGTTGCGCATCGACAGCACCAACACCGGCGACACCCGGACCAGCGCGGGGGAGCGGGTGGCCGCCGAGTACGTCGCCGGCAAGCTCGCCGAGGTCGGCGTCGAACCCACCATCCTGGAGACCGAACCCGGCCGGACCAACGTCGTCGCCCGGATCCCGGGCACCGACCCCGGACGCGACGCCCTGCTCGTGCACGGCCACCTCGACGTGGTGCCGGCCGACCCCGCCGAGTGGTCGGTGCACCCGTTCTCCGGCGAGGTCCACGACGGCTACGTGTGGGGCCGCGGCGCGATCGACATGAAGGACTTCGACGCGATGACGCTCGCGGTGGTCCGCGACTGGCAGCGCACCGGCGTACGCCCGCCCCGCGACATCGTGCTCGCCTTCACCGCCGACGAGGAGGCCGGCAGCGACCTCGGCGCGCACTTCCTCGTCGAGCGGCACCCGGAGCTGTTCGAGGGCTGCACCGAGGCGGTCGGCGAGGTCGGCGGCTTCTCCTACACCGTCAACGACAACCTGCGCCTCTATCTGGTCGAGACCGCCGAGAAGGGCATCGAGTGGCTGCGCCTGCACGCCCGCGGCCGGCCCGGCCACGGCTCGATGATCCACGACGACAACGCGGTGACCGCGCTGGCCGAGGCGGTCTCCCGGGTCGGCCGGCACCGCTTCCCGCTGGTGGTCACCCCGACCGTACGGGCGTTCCTCGAGGAGGTCTCGGCGGCGCTCGGTGTCGAGCTGGACCCGGACGACCCGGAGACCGCGATCGCCAAGCTCGGCCCGATCGCCAACATCATCGGTGCCACGGTCCGGCACACCGCCAACCCGACCCGGCTCGAGGCCGGCTACAAGGACAACGTGATCCCCGGCCGGGCCACCGCCACCATCGACTGCCGGACGCTGCCCGGTGACGCCGACGAGTTCATCGCCCAACTGCGCGAGGTGATCGGCCCCGACCTGGAGATCGAGCACATCCAGCGGCAGCCGGCGGTGGAGACCACCTTCGACGGTGCGCTGGTCGACGCCATGGCCGCCGCCCTGCGGGCCGAGGACCCGGGCGCCCGCGCGGTCCCCTACATGCTCTCCGGCGGCACCGACGCCAAGGCGTTCAACCGGCTCGGGATCCGCTGCTTCGGCTTCGCGCCGCTGCGCCTGCCGGCCGATCTGAACTTCTCGGCGCTCTTCCACGGCATCGACGAGCGGGTACCGGTCGACGGACTACAGTTCGGCGTGCGGGTGCTCGACCGGTTCCTGCGGGCAAGCTGATTCCGCCCACCCGCTCAAATCCGCCCACCCGCTCATTCCGCCCACCCGCGCAATTCCCCGCCCCACCCGCACAAACCCACTCGAAGGGACAGTCAACACCATGACCGACCAGTACGCGGAGCTCGACTCCGCCCTGGAACGGGTTGTCGAGGCCGCCCGGGGCCATCTCGCCGCCGTCAAGGCCGCCCAGGGGCGCATCGACGACGACAACGTCTGGCAGGCGTACGTCGCCCTCAACAACGCCTCCTACGCCTACGACGAGCTGCTGCTCGACGCGTTCGGCGAGGTGACGCCCTGGGACGTCGACCTGATCGACCCGGACGAGGTCGACGAGCGCTTCGCGGCCGGCGGGGCGGGCGGCGCCGAGGCGACCGACCCGCACCCCCGTGTCGTGTCGGTACGCCAGCGCCGCGACTACCGGGTGCCGAGCACCGCCGCCCTGCTGCGGGTCGCCGACGCGGCCCGCCGGGCCGGTACCCCCGACGACGTGGAGCCGGAGCCGGTGGAGAACGTCGGCGAGGCGGTGCTGGAGCTGCTGCAGAGCGGCGACGGTTCGCTCGCCGGGCTCGACGTGCCCGAGTTGGAGCCGCTCGACGGGGTCGTGCTGGTCAGCGAGATCGACGCGCCGCTCGACGTGGAGTCGTTCAGCGACGACGACAGCTCGCAGCTCTTCCAGGAGGGGCCCACCGACGTGCTGGTCGGCCGGCTCGACGAGCACCCGATGCTCTCCGACGAACTCGACCATGACCACGACCACCCGCACGACCACCCGGCGGCCCGGCCCGGCCGCTAGCCCGGGCCCCCCGAACGGGGGATGTCAGTAGGACAGGCCCGGTTGCGACTTGTTGACCACGCGGCGACGCAGCACCACCTGCCGCGTGCCGTCCCGGAAGAGTCGCACCCGGGCCAGTTCCCAACCGGAATACTCGGCCTGGATCGCCAGCTGCGCCGCGGCGGTCACCCGGTCGACATTCGGCGGTAACCGCAGCGGCGCGTATTCGTAGTCCATGTGTTCCATCCTGCCGACCGCCGTTGCCGCTGACCAGTCCCGCGATTGTGGGCTCGGCGACGGAAAACGGCGGGCCCGCGCGGGCCCGGTCCAGACGGTCAGCCGTCGCGCTCGGGATAGCCGACCGGAACCGCCGACACGTCGTCGAGCGCCGCCGCGATCTCCACCGGCAGCGTCATCTGCTCCACCTGCAACGCGCCGAGCAGTTGCCCGACGGTCCGGGCGCCCAGGATCGGCGCCACCACCCCGGGCCGGTCGCGTACCCAGGCCAGCGCCACCTCGGCCGGCGAGACGCCGAGACCGCCGGCGGCGGTGGCCACCGCCTCGACGATGCTGGAGCAGCGCGGCTCCAGGTAGGTGGCGACGAACCGTTCCAGGTGTGCCGACGCGGCCCGCGAGTCGGCCGGCCGCCCGTGCCGGTACTTGCCGGTCAGCACCCCGCGCCCGAGCGGCGACCAGGGCAGCACGCCGAGCCCGAGTTCGGCGCAGGCGGGCAGCACCTCGCGCTCGATGCCGCGTTCGAGCAGCGAGTACTCCATCTGCGCGGCGACCACCGGCGCCCGGCCCGGGAACGCCGCCTGCCAGGTCGCGGCCCGCGCCGTCTGCCAGCCGGAGAAGTTCGACACCCCGACGTAACGCACCCGGCCGCTGGCCACCGCGTGGTCCATCGCCGCGAGGGTCTCCTCCAGCGGCGTGTCCGGGTCGTAGCCGTGGATCTGCCACAGGTCGACGTGGTCGGTGCCGAGCCGGCGCAGCGACGCGTCGAGGGTACGCAGCAGGTGCCCCCGCGACCCGTCGCGCCGCCGCCCGGTGCCCGGACGCAGGCCGGCCTTCGTGGCGATGAGCAGCTCGTCGCGGGGCACCAGGGCGTCGAGCAGCGACCCGATCACCGACTCGGCGTCGCCGTCGCCGTAGACGTCGGCGGTGTCGACCAGATTGCCGCCAACCTCCAGATAACTCTTCAACTGGGCGGCCGCGTCGTCGGCGTCGGTGTCCCGACCCCAGGTCATGGTGCCGAGCGCGAGCCGCGAAACCGCCAGCCCGCTTCGGCCGAGCGGTCGCTGTTGCATGGTTGAACTTTATTCAGAACATCGCGTCACCAACATCCTTGCTTGCGTCGCATACCCGGCGGTACGCCACGCCCGGGACGGACCGGTGACCGGTGGGCGGTCGACCCGTCCCGGTTGCGTACTCTGATGCGACTTGTGCGCGCGGCCGGGCGTCCCGTCGGGGCGTCGCGTCGTACCGCCGCGAAACGGGGAGGATTGCGTGCGACTCGGGCTCAACCTCGGATACCAGACCGCGTGGAGCACACCCGCGCACCATCTGGCGCTGGCGCGCGAGGCCGACCGGCTCGGCTACTCGGTGGTGTGGGCGGCCGAGGCGTACGGCTCGGACTCGCCCAGCACGCTGGCCTGGCTGGCCGGGCAGACCGAACGCATCGGGCTCGGCTCGGCCGTGATGCAGATCCCGGCCCGGACCCCGGCGGCGACCGCGATGACCGCCACCACCCTCGACGCGATCTCCGGGGGCCGGTTCCACCTCGGGCTCGGCGTCTCCGGCCCGCAGGTCTCCGAGGGCTGGCACGGCGTACGGTTCGCCAAGCCGCTGGCCCGCACCCGCGAGTACGTCGACATCGTCAAGCTGGCGGTGGCCCGCAAGCAGGTCGAGTACGCCGGCGAGCACTACCGGCTGCCGCTGCCCGACGGCCCCGGCAAGGCGCTGCGGCTGGGCTTCCACCCGCCGCGCGAGCACATCCCGATCTACCTCGCCGCGGTCGGCCCGAAGAACCTCGAACTCGCCGGCGAGATCGCCGACGGCTGGCTCGCCGTCTTCTTCGCGCCCGAGTTCGCCGGCGAGCAGCTCGCCGCCGTACGCGCCGGACGGGCGACCGCCGGCACCGACCTGGCCGGGTTCGACGTGGTGCCGAGCGTGCCGCTGGTCGTCGGCGACGACGTCGACGCCTGCGCCGACCTGGTCCGCTGGTACGCCGCGCTGTACGTCGGCGGGATGGGCAGCCGGAAGCAGAACTTCTACAACGACCTCGCGGTCCGGATGGGCTACGGCGACGCGGCCCGCGAGGTGCAGGACCTCTACCTCGACCGGCGGCACCGGGACGCGGCGGCGGCCGTTCCCCGCGAGTTCATCGACCGGACGTCGCTGATCGGGCCGAAGGAGCGGATCGCCGACCGGATGCGCGAGTTCGCCGCGGCCGGGGTGACGACGCTGTCGGTGTCGCTGTTCGTCGCCGACCCGGAGGCCGGGGTCGCCACCCTGCGCACCGCCGCCGAGGCGCTGGAACTCGCCGGGGTGGGCGAATGAGCGTGCCGGTCGGGGGAATCGGTGTGCGTGGTCGCGGGTCCGTGGCCACCGAGCGGAGCGAGGGTGTGGCGTGAGCTGGCTTGAGGCGATCGTCCTGGGCATCGTCCAGGGCCTCACCGAGTTCCTGCCGGTGAGTTCGTCGGGACACCTGCGGATCACGTCGGCGATCTTCTTCGAGGAGGACGCCGGTGCCTCCTTCACCGCGGTGACCCAGCTCGGCACCGAGGCGGCGGTCCTGCTCTATTTCGCCAAGGACATCTGGCGGATCAGCCGTACCTGGGTCGTCGGCATCTGGGACAAGTCGGTACGGCCGAGCCCGGACTACCGGATGGGCTGGTACGTCATCGTCGGCTCGATCCCGATCGGCATCCTCGGGTTCCTGTTCAAGGACCAGATCCGCGGCGTGGCCCGCAACCTGTACGTGGTCGCGATCGTGCTCATCGCCTTCGCGTTCGTGCTCGCGTTCGCCGAGTACTGGGGCCGTAAGCACCGGACCCTGGAGAACTTCAAGATGCGCGACGGCGTGGTCATGGGCTTCGCCCAGGCGCTGGCGCTGATCCCGGGTGTCTCCCGGTCCGGGGCGACGCTGACCGCCGGCCTGTTCCTCAACCTGAGCCGGGAGGCGGCGGCCCGCTACTCGTTCCTGCTCGCCATCCCGGCGGTGGTGATGTCCGGGGTGTTCAGCCTGCCGGACGTCTTCGACACCAGCGGCGAGGGGCTGATCCCGTCCCCGGCGCAGATGGTGGTGGCCACCGTGCTCGCGTTCGCGGTCGGCTACGCCGCGATCGCCTGGCTGCTGCGTTTCGTCGCCCACCACACCCTGTACGTCTTCGTGCTCTACCGGGTGGCGCTGGGCAGCCTGGTGCTGGTGCTGCTGACGACCGGCACGATCTCCGCCACCTGACGGCCAGCCGGGCCGGCGGCGCGCACCGGGTACGGCGATCGGCCGTACCCGGCCGCGGCACCGGCCCGGCGCCCGGCCGGCAGCGGGTGAGCCGGGCTTCTGGCTAGGCTGTCGATCGTGGCGACCCTCCTGCTCCTGCGGCACGGCCGCACCACCGCGAACGCCGACGGCGGACTGGCCGGGCGGCTGCCGGTCGAACTCGACGAGACGGGCCGGGCCCAGGCGGTGGCGGTCGGTGAGCGGCTGCGCGGCCTGCCGTTCTCCGCCGTGGTGACCAGCCCGCTGATCCGCTGCCGGCAGACCCTCGACCTGGCGTTGCCCGGGGTGGCCGCGGTCACCGACGACGGGCTGACCGAGTGCGGCTACGGCGACTGGGAGGGGCAGCCGCTGAAGAAGCTGGCCAAGGATCCACTGTGGCCGGTCGTCCAGCAGCACCCGAGCGCGGCGGTCTTCCCCAACGGCGAGGCGATGGCGGCGATGGCGGCCCGCTCGGTCGCCACCGTACGTGGGCTCGACGCCCGGGTCACCGCCGAGCACGGCCCGGAGGCGGTCTGGCTGGCCTGCAGCCACGGCGACGTGATCAAGTCCATCGTCGCGGACGCGCTCGGCATGCACCTCGACCTGTTCCAGCGGATCGTGGTCGATCCGGCGTCGGTGACCGTGATCCGTTACACCCCGATCCGGCCGTTCCTGCTCCGGCTCAACGACACCGGGGCGGGACTGGCCGGGCTGGTGCCGCCGAAGCGGCGCCGTGGGCGCCGGTCGCGGGCCGTCGAGTCGGACGCCGCGGTCGGCGGCGGCGCCGGCGCGGGCGGTGCCGTCACCGCCGCCGACGGTACGTCGTGAGCTGGGCGATCGCCCCCGGACCGGCCGGTCCGGACCGGGCCGGGGCGGCCCGCCGTCGCCGCCGGGCCGGTGCGCCGCGCGGCGCCCCACCGCGCCGGATAGGGTTTCAGGCATGACGCACCAGGTGCATGCCTTCGAGCCGCCGGAGCGGTTCGTCGCGGGGACCGTGGGCGAGCCGGGGGACCGCACGTTCTTCCTGCAGGCTCGGGGCGGTGGCCGGCTGGTCAGCGTCGCGCTGGAGAAGGTGCAGGTTTCCCTGCTCGCCGAGAAGCTCGAAGAGTTGCTGACCGAGGCCCACCGCCGGTTCGGCGTCGAGTTGCCCGACGCCCCGGCCGGACCGTCGGACAACGAGCCGCTGGACAATCCGGTCGACGAGGAGTTCCGGGTCGGCACCCTCGGCCTGGCGTTCGACGTCGACAGCGCCACGGTGGTGATCGAGGCGATCGCCGCCGGTGAGTCGGAGGTCGGCCTCGACCTGCCCGACGACGCGGACGACGACGACATCGACGACGAACCCGACGACGACCTCGACCGGCTCCGGGTCCGGCTGAGCCCGCAGGCGGCCCGGGAGTTCATCGACCGGGCCCGGCGGGTGCTGTCGGCCGGCCGGCCGCCGTGCCCGCTGTGCGGGCAGCCGCTCGACCCGCAGGGTCACCTGTGCCCGCGGCACAACGGCTACCACCGCTGAGTTCCGGGCATGTCCGCCGAATCGACGGGTTCCGCCGAACCTGAGACCCGGGCCGCGCCGGGCGCCGAGCCGCCGGCGCTGTGCGAGCCCCGGCCGGCGGCCGACCCGGCGCCCGGTGGAACCGTCCCGTCCGGCGCCGGTGCGCCGTCCGGAGGTCCTGCGCCGGCCGGCGGCACCACCGGGGCAGGCGGCCCGGCGGTGCTCGCCGAGGCCGACGCGCTGCCGCTGCTGCGCGCCGGCGCGTTCGAGCTGGAGGGCCGGCTGGTCGACGCCTCCAACACCACGCTGCGCGGCTTCGTGACCCTCGACGGCGTCACCGCCCGGTGCGTCTACAAGCCGATCCGGGGCGAGCGGCCGCTGTGGGACTTCCCGGACGGCACCCTGGCCGGCCGCGAGGTCGCCGCCTACCTGGTCTCCAGGGCCACCGGCTGGGGCCTGGTGCCGCCGACGGTGCTGCGGGACGGCCCGCTCGGCCCGGGCGCCTGCCAGCTGTGGATCGACGAGCCGGCCGACGGCAGCCCGCCGGTCGGCTTCGTGCCCACCTTCGAACTGCCGGCGGACTGGTTCCGGGTCGCCGCCGCCCGCGACGACGAGGGCAACGCCTACGCGCTGGCGCACGCCGACGACCCGCGGCTAGCCCGGCTCGCCGTGCTCGACGCGGTCATCAACAACGCCGACCGCAAGGGCGGGCACATCCTGGCCGGGCCGGACGGGCGGATCTACGGCGTCGACCACGGGATCTCGTTCCACGTCGAGGACAAGCTGCGTACGGTGCTGTGGGGGTGGAGCGGACGGCGGCTGCCGGCCGAGGCGGTCGAGATGCTCGACGGCCTCGCCACGGCCCTCGCCGGGCCGCTCGCCGACGACCTCGCCGAGCACCTGACCATCTCCGAGGTGGCCCGGTCGGCCGAGCGGGTACGCCGGCTGCGGGACACCGGACGGTTTCCGCCGCCGCCGCAGGACTGGCCGGCGGTGCCCTGGCCGCCGATGTGAGCATCCCGACGGCTTGATCATCCGCCCGGGAAACGGCGGGGTGTCGGGCTGGTTACGCTTGCGGGCATGGACTCTTGGACGGGGCACGAGGTGCCGCGGCTGCCGGGGCCGGCGCAGCCGCTCGCGTTGTTCGACTCGGCGCGCCGGGGGGTCTTCCCGACCCGCCCCACCGGCGCCGCCACCATGTACGTCTGCGGAATCACCCCGTACGACGCGACGCATCTCGGCCACGCCGCCACCATGATCACCTTTGACCTGGTGCAGCGGATGTGGCGCGACGCCGGCCACGAGGTCCGCTACGTGCAGAACGTCACCGACATCGACGACCCGCTGCTCGAACGCGCCACCCGCGACGGCGAGGACTGGATCGTGCTGGCGATGCGCGAGACCGCCCTGTTCCGCGAGGACATGGAGGCGCTGCGGATGATCCCGCCGGCCCACTACGTCGGCGCCGTCGAGTCGATCCCGAAGATCGTGGAGAAGGTCGCGGTCCTGCTCGCCGACGGGTCCGCCTACCGCCTCGAGGACGGCACCGGCGACATCTACTTCGACATCTCGGCCGCCCCCGAATTCGGCTACGAGTCCAACCTCTCCCGCGACGAGATGCTCGAACTCTTCGCCGAGCGCGGCGGCGACCCCGACCGGGCCGGCAAGCGCAACCGGCTCGACCCGCTGCTGTGGCGCGGCGCCCGCCCCGACGAGCCGGCCTGGCCCGGCGACGGGCTCGGCCCCGGCCGGCCCGGCTGGCACATCGAGTGCGCGGTGATCGCGCTGGGCCTGCTCGGCGACACCGTCGACGTCCAGGGCGGCGGCAACGACCTGATCTTCCCGCACCACGAGTGTTCGGCCGCGCACGCCGAGCGGCTCACCGGCCGGTCACCGTTCGCCGGCCACTACGTACACGCCGGCATGATCGGCCTGGACGGCGAGAAGATGTCGAAGTCGAAGGGCAACCTGGTCTTCGTGTCCCGGCTGCGGGCCGACCGGGTCGACCCGATGGCGCTGCGGCTGGGCCTGATCGCCGACCACTACCGCAGCGACCGGCAGTGGACCGACGACTCGCTCAAGGTCGCCGTCGAGCGGCTGGACCGGTGGCGGCGGGCCGCCGCGGCGCCGGCCGGGCCGTCCGGTGCCGAGCTGCTGGCCGCCGTACGCGCCCGGCTCGCCGACGACCTCGACACGCCGGGCGCGCTGGCCGTGGTCGACGCGTGGGCCGACGCGACGCTCGCCGGAACCGGCGCGGACCCGGCCGCCCCGGCACTGATGGCCACGACCGTGGACGCGCTGCTCGGCATCCGGCTCTGATCCACGCCCGGCCGGCCGGTGGTGCCACCGGCCGGCCCGGGGCGTCTGGAAGGCGCGGCGCGCGTCCGGTGGCGGTGCCGGCCTGGGGTGCGGGAAGGCGCGGTGCGCGCCGGGTGGCGGTGCCGGCGCGGCCGGGTCAGCCGAGGACCAGGCCGGGGTCCGGATCCGGGTCGGCGGCCGGGCCGGGGATGGCGTACTGCTCGGTGAGGGTGGTCATCGGGCCCGGCCAGGTCGCCTGGGCCACCTCGATCGGCCGCCGGTTCGCGTCGTACGCGACGTGCAGCAGGTGCAGGACGGGGGTGTCGGGCCGGATCTGGAGGAGTTCGGCCTCCTCCCGGCTCGGCTGCCGGGCGGTGATCTGGTCGGTGGCCGAGGCGTACCGCCGGCCGATCTCCTCCTCGGCCTCCTGGTAGAGCGGGCGGCCGAATGCCTCCCTGCGCTCCAGTGAGGTGCCGTTGGCGTCGTCCGGCCGGAACCAGGACGCGCCGACCTCGACCGGCACGTCGTCGGTACGCACGATGTGCCGCCGGACGAGCAGTTCGGTGCCGTCGCTGACGCCGAACGCGTCGGCGACCTCGGGCGGGGCGGGGGCCCGGCCGACCTCGGTGAGCTGCTGGCGGTAGCGGGCCGCCAGGTCGGCGTGATAGCCGCGGTGCCCGCCGTAGCGGCCCCGGGAGAGGCGGTTGAGCCGGCGCCGGGTGCCGCGGACGTACGTCCCCGAGCCGGGCTTGGTGATCAGGATGCCTTCGACCCGGAGCTGGTCGATGGCGCGCTGGACGGTCTGCTTGGCGACCCCGAACGTCTCGGCGATGGCCGGGATCGACGGTAGCCGCTCGCCGGGCGCCCAGTCGCCGCGCCTGATCTGGGCCCGCAGGTGGGCCGATATCTGCCGGTGGGGGAACTCGGCGGCGCCGGGATTGATCGACGCGGCACCCGGGTTGATCGACATGGCATCGTCCGTCCGGTCCGGAGGGGCAACTAGGTTCCTAGGATGCCCTACGGGGTGTGTGGCGTCCCACCCGACACGCCGAGCGGCTGTAGAACGTCTCTTGTCGCCGCGATGGCAACAAACGTTCTACGTTCGCGGCCCGCACCCGGTCACTGCCCGCAGATGTGTAGGGGCATTGACGTCGGACTGCCCGGCCTGTCCCGGGTAATCGTGGCAACGAGGCCGATCGTCGACGGTTCTACCGCGACTGCGGCCAGCCGTTGTTGTTGATCTGGGCGGGAGAGACCCTACCCATCCCGGGTAGGGTCTCTCCCGCCCAGATCAACGTCTCCTTGTCAGGTGGGCGACCCGCGAGGGCGTACCGCGCATCGGCTGGGCGGCGGCGGGACGCCGGCGACCACCGGTCCGGGCCGACGGGACGACCCGCACCACGATGGTCCCGGGGGAGAGACGGCCCCGGGGAGGGCTGGCGCCGAACTTCGGGCGGCAGACCGAAACCGGGTCGTCAATCGTGAATGCGACAGGTCGAATGTCGTCACCCACGATTCGGCCACGGGTTGCCAGAAGGTCGGCGGCGTCAGTTCCGCGCCGGGGTTCGGGACAATTTCTGATCTTCGATCCCTCGGCCTGGAGGTAGGAATGGCCCGAAAGATGCTGCGCGGGCTCGTCGTGGTCACGACGTTCTGCGTGGCGCTGACGGCGGCGGCGGCGAGCATGGCGCGCGACCCGGAGCCGCCGAACGCGCCGGACGCCCTGATGCGGGACCGTGGAGTGGTCACCAGCGTCGCCGGGCTCAGCCCGGAGGTGGCCCGTACGGTCGACGGCGCCGGAGCCGGGGACTACGAGCGGGCGTTGTCCGCGTACTGGACCCGGAGCGGATGCGGGCGGCCCGCCCGGCGGAGCAGGTGCGCGGGTCCAAGGAGTCGGCGCCCGGCAAGGACTTCGGCGGGACGCGGGTTCCCGGTGGGACGCGGGTTCCCGGTGAACTACGCGGCGAACCGGTCGTCATCCCGCCGGCGAGGCCGGCGACCACGCCCGTACCCGCCGGGGCGGCAACCGGGGCGGTGGCGACCGCTGGGGCCGTCGGCGCCGTCGGCACCACGGCGATCGGCCCCTTCCGGCCCCGCTACGCGGTCGGCCACCCGGTCGCGCGCACCATCGGCAAGATGTTCTTCACCCACATGGGCGAGGGCCTGGTCTGTTCCGCCGGCATCGTCAACAGTGCGAGCAAATCGCTGGTCTGGACGGCCGGCCACTGTGTGGCCTACGACGGCCACTTCGCCCAGAACTGGATCTTCGTGCCGAACTACAACATGGACCATTCCTGGCCCCAGTCGCCCGCCCCGTACGGCTACTGGTACGCCCGCTATCTCTCGGCGCCGGGGGAGTGGACCGACCATCGCCACTTCCACAGCGACTGGGGTGCCGCCGTCGTGTGGCCCAACGGTTCCGGCACCCGGATCCAGGACTATCTGGGTGCGCAGGGAATCTCTTTCAGTCTGCCGTACTTCCCGTTCAGTTACGCCTACGGTTACCCGGCCGATCCGCCGTATGACGGGGGGTACCTGTATCTGGCCATCGCCCAGGCCCACGACGCGGGGGCCAGCGTCATGTACATGGAGAACTCGATGACCGGTGGTTCGTCGGGCGGTTACTGGCTGACGAATTTCGACGGCGAGTTCGGGGTGGTCAACGGGCACAACAGCCTCGGCCTACCCCATCAGCCGCAGTACACGTATTCGCCGTACTACGGCCTGTCCACGGTGAACTTCTACAACCTCGTCCAGGCGATCAATGCGATGGCGTAGACGCGTCCGGGCGGGCGCGACCCGGCAGACGTGCCCGCCCGGACCACCACGTGCACGGCCCCGGTCAGGGGCGCCGGCCGACGACGGCGCCGTTGGCGCCGGGGGCGTCGAAGGGGACGACGCGGATGTCGGTGAAGCCGGTCCGGGCCAGCCAGTCGCGGTATTCCGCGCCGGAGTAGTTCCGGCCGCCCTCGGTCTCCACCAGCATGTTCATGCCCATCAGGGCGGCGTCCGCAGGCCCGGTGCGGTCGTCGTTGAGCAGCAGTTCGCAGATCACCACGGCGCCGCCGGACGGCAGGGCGTCGAAGCAGCGGCCGAGGATGGCCAGGTTGGTGGCTTCGTCCCAGTCGTGCAGGATCATGCTCAGCAGGATCACGTCGTGTCCGGCGGGTAGCGGCGCGTCGGTGAGGAAGTCGCCGGCGACCGTGGTGATGTTGTCGGTCAGGCGCGCGTCGGCGATCTGGGCGTCGGCGAGGGTGCACACGTGCGGCAGGTCGAGGATGGTCGCGCGCAGCTTCGGGTGCCGGCCGCACAGTTCGATCGGGAAGGCGCCGGATCCGCCGCCGACGTCGAGCAGCGCCTGGTACGGGCTGAAGTCGTACGCCTCGGCCAGGGCCCGGGCGGTGAACCGGGACGTGGAGTACATGGCCTCCCAGAACAGTTCGAGCATGACCGGGTCGGCGGTGGTGAACAGCGACTCCTGTGCCTGCGGGTCCCAGGTGACCGGCTTGTTGTCCCGCAGTGCCTGGTCGACCCGGTGCCAGGGCAGGTAGGTCCGCTCGTTGCAGTAGCGGACCTGCCCGCCGAAGTAGTAGGGCCGCCCGACGACCAGGAACTCCTCGGCCAGTTGCGTGTTGCGGTAGCCGTCGCCGGCACGTTCCAGCAGGTCGAGTGACGCGCAGGCGGTGAGCAGCAGGTCGGCGGGGCGTTCGGCGATGCCCAGTTCGTCGGCTATCTCCTGCACCGTCGCGGTCCGGCCGTCCGCGAGCCGCGTGAACAGGTCGAGTTCGACCGCGGTCGCGAACGTCTTGAAACTCCAGAAACCGGTCACGAGCCGCATCAGGGGAGTCGGAGTGATCATACGGACATGTGAACACTTCGATGCGTATGGTGACGGAAACTGTCAGCTATCTGACAGTTACTCCCTGCGAATCACCACGATCCGGCCGTCGGACCGGCGGAACCACCCCGCCGACGCAGGTATTTCTCGAACTCCTGCGCGATCTCGTCGCCGGTCAGCGGCTGGATGCCCGCGTCACCGACCCGCTCCTCCAACTCGCGGACGTATTCGCCCAACTCGGCGTCCTGCTCGGCGGCGGTGCGGACCCGCTGCTCCCACTCGGCCGCCTCCTCCGCCAGGTCGGCCATCGGCACCGGCAGGTCGAGGACGTCCTCGACCCGGTGCAGCAGCGCCAGCGTCGCCTTCGGGCACGGCGGGTTGTTGGCGTAGTGCGGCACGTGGACCCAGAACGTCATCGCGTCGACCTCGGCCCGGTTGCACGCGTCCTGGAGCACCCCGACGATCCCGGTCGGCCCGTCGTAGCGGGTCGGTACGAGCTGGAACCGCTCGGCGACGTCCTTGTCCGACGCGCTGCCACTGATCGGCAGTGGCCGGGTGTACGGCACGTCGGCCAGCAGCGCGCCGAGCAGCACCACCCGGTTGACCTCCAGGCTGTGGCAGACCTCGAGCACCTGCTCGCAGAACGTCCGCCAGCGCATGCTCGGCTCGATCCCGCGGATCAGCACCACATCGCGTTCGGTGCCCTCCGGGCTGGCGACCATGAACCGGGTCGTCGGCCACTCCACGCGGGGATTCTCACCCTCGGGCCGTACGATCGTCGGCCGGCTGACCTGGAAGTCGTAGAAGTCCTCCGGGTCCAACTCGGTCACCTGGCGCGCCTGCCACACCTGTTCGAGGTGCTCGACCGCCGCCGTCGAGGCGTCGGCGGCGTCGTTCCAGCCCTCGAAGGCCGCGATCGCCACGGGCGACCGCAGCACCGGCAGCCCATCGAACTCGCTCACGGCATCTCCTTGCTGCGTTCGATCGTCGGTCGGAGCCGGACGGTGGCCCGCTCCCGGTCCGTCACGTCCGGCCCGGTCACTGAGCGCACCTTTCGTCCCGCACAACCGTCAGCCTACGTCCCACACCGGCGCGCGGCCCGACGGCCGCGCCGTCCCGATCACCGGACCGCTGGTCCCGGCCCCTGGACGGTCGGCCGTGCCACCGGCGTCAACACCCGGTCGGCGTCGCCCGGAGGCGTCCGACGGGCGTCGCGGCGTGGGTGAGGCCGGTCACCCCGGCCGGCGGGACCGGGCGGGCACCGGCCGGTACGGGCGACACTGGACCGCACCCGGCCCGGAGGAGAGACCCGTCGTGACCACGAAGAGCGTCGCCGCCGTCCTGTTCGACATGGACGGCACCCTCGTCGACAGCGAGAAGCTGTGGGACACGGCGATGACCGAGCTGGCGACCGAGTACGGCGGCGTGCTGTCGCCGCAGGCCCGGATGGCGATGGTCGGCAGCGCGATGGCGACCTCGATGCGGATCCTGCACGACGACCTCGGCCAGCCCTGGCGCGACCCGGCCGAGGGGATCGCGTTCCTGCACCGGCGGGTCGCCGAGCTGTTCGTCGGCGGGCTGGAGTGGCGGCCCGGCGCCCTGGCCCTCCTGCGGGCCGTGCGCGCCGCCGGGATCCCGACCGCCCTGGTCACCTCCACCGCCCGGCAGTTGGTCGAGGTGGCGCTCGACACGCTGGGGCGGGACAGCTTCGACGTGGTGGTCTGCGGTGACGAGGTCGGTGCCGCCAAGCCCGACCCGGAGCCGTATGTGACCGCGGCGCGGATGCTCGGCGTGCCGGTGGACCGCTGTGTGGCGATCGAGGACTCGCCGAGCGGGGTGGCCAGCGCGCTCGCCGCCGGTGCGGCGGTGCTGGCCGTACGGGGCGAGGCGCCGCTGGACCCGGCGCTCGGCGTACGCCTGCTGGAGACGCTGACCGCGGCGGACCTGGACCTGCTGACCAGCCTGCTGACCCCGCTGGAACTGCCCCGCTGACCCGCGCGGTCGACCCCGGCCCGGCCGACCCCGGCCCGAGCCCTGCGCGGCCCGACCGCCGCGCGGCGGG
>NZ_JBFAKM010000049.1:0-44613 GCF_040655695.1 Polymorphospora sp. NPDC050346
GCCGCCGGCTGAGCCGGCTCAGCCGGCGGCGCGGGCCTGCGCCGCGAAGTATTCGGCCTGCGCCGGGAAGTAGTCGGCGAAGTCCGGCAGTGGCCGCCCGTCCCGTGCCGCCACCAGCATGTCGAGGTAGTACTCCCAGCCCGGGCCGGCATTCTCGGCCATCCCCGGATCGGCCAGGTGGTGCACGAGTTCGAGCGTGGTCACCCCACTGTCCTCGGTCAGCCGCACCTCCATCCGCCAGTCCCCCGCCTCGTCGAGCATCGAGACGGCGAGACGCCGGGGCGGCTCACACACCTCGATCCGCAGGTCGCACCAGGGCGTGCCCTCCTCGAAGCCCATCTGCACCTCGACGGTGCGACCAGGGCCGGGCTCGCCGCGCCAGGCGCCGAACCAGCGAACCGTCCGGTCCGGCTCGGTGACGCTCGCCCAGACGTCGTCGATCGAGGCCCGGAACGTCCGGGTCAGGACCATGTCGTACGCCCCGGCCGCGCCCCTGCCGACCCGCCCGGTCGGCTTCGGGGCGACCCCCTCACTCCGCTCGGTCATGCGTCCCCCTCACTTCGTTCCGTCACGCGATTTCCTCCTGATCGGCTGCGGCGCGCCGTCCGGACCGGTCGGTCGGGGCGGCGCGACGGTCGCGCCGGGTGCGGCGCACCTCGGTGTCGAGAGCGTCGAGCCGGCGCTCCCACGCGCCGGCCCGGTCGAGGCCGGTGATCCACTCGACCAGCGGGCCGAGCGGGCCGGTGTCGATCGAGTAGACCCGGTGCCGCCCGTCGATCCGGTCCACGACCAGGCCGCTTTCCCGCAGCACCCGCAGGTGGCGGCTGATCGCGGGGCGGCTGACGGTGAACCGTGCCGCGATGTCGCCGGCGGCGAGCGGACGCTCGCGCAACGCCTCCAGGATCTCCCGACGGACCGGGTCGGCGATGGCATGGGCGACGGCATCCACGAAAACATGTAACCACATGGTTACGAGTACGGCAAGAAGCCGGCCGCCGCGGAAACCTCCCCGCGACGGCCGACCTCCGACTCGACAGCATTTCGGACGGCGCTGCGCAGTACCGCCGCCCGGACACCAACCCCTAGCGGTAGATCCAGAGGGTGTAGGTGTAGAGACCGTTCCAGTCACAGCGGTGGTCGAGCCAGCGCCCCTGGACCACACCCTTCGCCCCGGCCAGTTCACACTGCGCCTTGGCGGCGTTCGGGTCGCTGATGTTGATGTACGAATCCCACAGGTACCACGCCGCCGCCACGCTCGCCCGGTCCGACGGCGCGGCCACCTCCGCAGGCGCCGCCTGCGCGGCCCCGGCCCCGCCGAGGCCGACCACGGCCGCCGCCGTCAGCCCGATCAACACCTTCACAGCAGTACGCATCCAGAACCCTTCGTCGTGTTTTGCTCCAGCCCGTATTCCGACTGGATCAACAGAAGGTCGGCCAACCCGGAACCAATACTCGTCGGCGGTGTGCGACGGGCCAAGAAAATACCCATTCCGATCCGCAGGCAATTGATAGCGTTTGATTTATGGGTGGCTACCCCACGCAACGGAAGACGCCGGTTACCCCCGGCCCGCAGACCGATCCCAGCGTCCATCAACTCCGGCTGCTGCTCGTCCTCGCCGAGGAGCTGCACTTCGGCCGGGCCGCAGCCCGGCTGTTCATGACCCAGCCGGCGCTCAGCAGACAGATCAAGACCCTGGAGGACCGCCTCGCCGTGCGCCTGGTCGAACGCACCACCCGTACGGTCCAACTCACCCCCGCCGGGCGGGCCCTGCTCCCGGCGGTACGGGAGACGGTGAGCGCGATGGACCTGCTCCGTCGGGAAGCCGACACCCACGGCCGGACCCTCACCGGGCGCCTGTCCATCGGTTCCATCGGCGCCGAGGCGGCGATGCCGTTCACCCGCGCCATCCTCGACGAACTGCGCGGCCGGCACCCCGACCTCGACGTACGGATGTCCAGCCTGAACTTCGTCGAACACATCGCCGCCCTGCTCAGCGGCGTTGTCGACGTGGTCTTCCTGCGCCCGCCGGTGCCGCCCGGCATCGGCCTGCTGCACCTCGCGACCGAGCCACGGGTCGCCTGCCTGTCCGCCGACGACCCGCTCGCCGCCGAGCCCCGACTCACCCTCGCCCGGCTGTCCGGACACACGTTCCTCGACGTACCGCCGGCGGCGTCCCGGGTCTGGTGGGATTTCTGGGCGGTGAACCCCCGCCCGGACGGCACGGCGGTGCGCTTCGGTCCGGCGGTCGCCGACATGGAGGGTCTGCTGCACGCGGTGTCCCGGGGCGAGGGCATCTGCTTCCTGCCGGCGGCGGCGCGGAAGTTCTACCCCCGGCCCGGCATCGCCTACCGCGACGTGGCGGACCTCCCGCCGAGCACGTCGGCGCTGGCCTGGCTGGACGGCAACCGGGACCAGCCGGCCGTCGCCGCGATCCGGCACGCCGCCCGTACGGTGCTGGCCCGCCCATCGCCGACCTGAATTCAATAGCACGCCGGCGCAAAACCGGGCTTGAGCGCAATTCCTACCTTGTGCCGATGCAGAGATCTGACCACCTGGCCGTTATCCAGGAACTGGACCCGCACCGGGACTATGCGGAAATCTACCGGCTGATGGTCTTCCACGAATTCCCGTGGGATCTGCGAACAGCCGGCAAACTGATGATCTGGCATTTGTACGCCCTGCCGTCGACCGCCCGGGTCGTCGGGTCGACCGACGCACTGCTCGAACGGGCCGAGGGCACCGCGCTGACCTTCGGTGACCTCATCGAGCACGGCCTCGACTCGCCGCAGGGCCGGGCGACCATCCGCCTCGTCAACCGGTCGCACCGGGGCTGGCCGATCACCACCGAGGACCACCGCTACGCCCTCGCCGGGCTCACCGTCACCACGCTGCGCTGGCTCGACCGGCACGGCTGGCGGCAACCGTCCATCAACGAACGCGTCGCCGTGGCCGTCTTCTACGCCGAACTCGGCCGTCGCATGGGCGTACCGGACCTGCCCCGCGACCCCGACGTCCTGGCCGACTACCTGGCCGGATACGAACGCGACCGGCTCGCGTACACCGCCGAGGGCCGGCGGTGCAGCGAACGGACGATCGCGATGGCCCGCGCCCGGGTGCCCCGGCCGCTGGCCCCGCTCGTCGGCCCGGCCATCGCCGCCCTGCTCGACGACCCGGTACGCGCCGCGGTCGGCCTGCCCCGCGCCGGCCGGGCCGTCCGCTGGTCACTGCGGACCATGCTGTACGTCCGACGCCGGCTGCTCCGGTTCCTGCCGCCCCGACGGATGCCGACGACACCACGTACCCGCCGTGGCCTGCCACCGCTGCTGCCGGGCGATCCGCTGCCGGCGGCCGGCCACGCCCCGGTCGCGGGCTAGTCGGTGACGTCGAGCCCGGACCGGTGGGCGATGACCGCCAGCGCGGTCCGGTCCCGGGCGCCGAGCTTGAAGAGGATCCGGCTGACGTAGGTGCGGGCGGTCGCCGGACTGATGTGGAGTGCGGCGGCGATCTCGTCGTTCGTCGCGCCGGAGCCGATCCGGGCGAGGACGGCGAGTTCCCGTTCGGTCAGCGCGGCCAGCCGCGGATCCGGTACGGGCGGCTTCGGCGCCCGGGCGAGACGTTCCATGACGCGTCGGGCGATCGACGGCGACAGCAGGTTGCCGCCGGCCGCCGCGGTGTGGACCGCCCGCCGGAGTTCGTCGGACGAGGTGTCCTTGAGCAGGTAACCGGCGGCGCCGAGCGCGATCGCCTGGACGATGTCCTCGTCGTCGTCGAACGTGGTCAGGATCAGGACCCGGGAGCCGGCCAGGGACTCGTCGGCGCGGATCGCCGCCGTCGCCGCCAGCCCGTCCATGCCCGGCATCCGGATGTCCATCAGCACGATGTCGGGACGCAGTTCCCGTACCTGGAAAAGCGCGGCGCGGCCGTCGGCCGCCTCGCCGGCCACGGTGATGTCCGGGTCGTTCTCCAGCAGGGTCCGCAGCCCCGCCCGGACCAGATCCTGGTCATCGACGACAAGCACCCTGATCACGACGGCTCCTCCAGCGGAAGCACCGCCCGGACCACGAACCCCGGCTCCTCGCGCCCGGCGGTCAGCGTGCCGCCGAGCGCTTCGGCCCGCTCCCGCATCCCGGTGATGCCGTGCCCGCGACCGGTCATGCCGGACCCGGCCCCGTCGTCGGCGACCCGCAGGTGCAG
This sequence comes from Polymorphospora sp. NPDC050346, assembly GCF_040655695.1. Lineage (NCBI taxonomy): Bacteria > Bacillati > Actinomycetota > Actinomycetes > Micromonosporales > Micromonosporaceae > Polymorphospora > Polymorphospora sp. NPDC050346. The sequence goes on from NZ_JBFAKM010000049.1 coordinate 4,196, forward strand.
CACGCTCCCGTCGTCGTACGCCGTCACCTGCGCCCGGCTGCCGCGCGAATGCTTCACGACGTTGGTGACCGCCTCCTGCACGATCCGGAACGCGGACGCGTCCACCGTGGCCGGAAGTTCGGCGCCGACCCGTACGTCGAATTCGAGGTCGATCCCCGCGGCCGACGCCGACTCCCGCAGCGTGCCGACGTTCGACAGCGAGACGACCGACCGGGAACTCTCGTCCGGCGCCCGCAGCAGGGCGACCGTCCTGCGCAACTCGCTCATCGTGCGGGTGGCGGTCGATTTGATCAGATCGAGCGCCGCCCGGGTCTGGGCCTCGTCGCGGCCGAGCGCCTCGCGGGCCACATCGGCGTGCAACGAGATCACCGACGTGGTGTGCCCGATCGAATCGTGGAGTTCCCGCGCGATCGCGAGACGGTCGGCGTGCACCCGCGCGTCCGACTCCTGCCGGTACCGCTGCGCGGTGAGCTCGGCGATCCGCCGCGCCCCCTCCTGCACCGACCGGCGCGAGCGCACGCTGTCACCGAGCGCGATCGCGGCGGCCATCAGCAGGATGTGCCCGGCCAACTCGTAGTTGACGACGAACGAGAAAGCCTGCCCCTCGACCAGCCGGAAGAACACCGACACGGCGACCACGACCACCCCGGTCACGACCGCGTGGACCAGCCGGCCGAACTCGGCGGCCGAGAACAGCGCCGCCGCGACCGGAACGCCCAGGCCGACGGCCGGATAGCCGGCGGCGTAGTAGGCGAACAACCCCAACGCGGTGACGGCGAGCACGACCACCGGATAACGCCGGCGGGCGAACATCAGGGCGCCCAGGCCGACCGCCCACAGGTATGCGACCGCGTCCGGGCCGTGCCGTCCGCCCTGGTTCGCCGAGATGGCGACCGACACGACGAGGGTCACCCCCGCACCGAGCAACGCGTCGACCGCCCACGGCGGCAGCCTCCTCGACGCCCACATCATGGTTTCCACCGTACGGAACCCGATGGCGCTCGGCTGTCGTCGGAAGGCGACACCCGGAGTCGCTTCCGGACGTATCGACATCGAGAGCGGATACGGATGTGCCGCACCCCCGCCGGTTCCTAACTTCGATCCATGACCTACCACAACCATCCGCCGCGCCAGACGTCCGCGCCCCACCGTCCGACTCTCGGGCTGCCGCTGCTCGCCGTGATCAGCCTCGCCCTGCTCGCGGCCCCCCGGGTCGTACTCCACGACCTGGAACTCATCCAGGAGGGGACGCTCGTCAACGCCCTCTTCGTGTTCGTACCGCCGATCATCTGGATCGCGGTCGTCCTCTGGAAGCGGGTGCCGAACCCGTTCATCACCCTGCTCGTCGTCGGTCTCTTCTACGGCGTCTTCCTCGCCCTCGGGCACCAACTGCTCTGGAACGTCAGCTTCGGCGACAATCCGCCCGCGCTCGGCGGGAACCTGACCGACCTCGACCCGGCCGCCCAGTCCGTCATCCTGCGTACGTTCGCCGGAATCAGCAGCGTCTTCACCGGGGTGATCGTCGGAGCGATCACCGGTCTGATCGCCTGGGGTCTGAGCAAGGTCACCGGCGCGAAGCGCTGATCCGCGCTGCCGGGGACGCATGAACCACAAAAGGCCGTCTCTCGTTCAGAGAAACGGCCTTTGACCTGGAGGCGGAGCTGAGCGGATTTGAACCCCTTCCACTCACGGTAGCGACCGGACGGCCAATCGGACCAAATGCCACCCTGAGCAGGGCGAACATCGTCACCCCTGCCAACACTCTTCAACGCTGGTGACGCTCAGTCCTGCCCAATCTGTGCCCGACGATCTCGATCGCCCGCCTAGCGTCAAGCAACTCCGGCTTCTAGGCAGAGGTCGACCCTTCCGCATGACCGTTACGATCGAGAAATGGATCGGGCCACTCTCATTGCTCTGCTAAATACGTCGCCTGACCCTTACCCGGACTGCGTCGCGGCACTTGAAGCCAGGTCGACATTCACGGTGTGGGACAAGCAGGCACCAGCCAGCCACTTCGCCGACATCTGGCAGTTCCGTGAAGAGTTGGTCAAGGAGGACGGTGTGTCGACCGCCAACTGGCATCCGGGCCTCGAAGCACTCGCGGCGGCAGGAGAGCAGCCCGTGCTACTCGGGATCGTAAGGGTTGAACATCCACGCCGGCACTTCAAGCTCTTCCTCTCGGCCGACGCCTCCGCGGTCGTCGCATGTATCGGCTGATCAAGGGCGGTCCGCGCTCCCCGCTGCACCCTCCTGTGACGAGAACCTACCTTCGGACTCTTGGATCGATAACTTCAAAGCCACGATTGGACGCCCGCAAAGAAGCCGCACCCAAGCTACAAGATGATCCAGACCTAGCAGCAGATCTCGTAGAAATCGGAGCTTCGCAATCACCTCGCGCACGTATCGGGACGCGAGCACAAAATGGACTTTTATTCGAAAAAGGCTACGAAACAGCCGGCAGCCCAATAAATCGTCCAGAATAGGGTGGACCTGTGCAACCTCTCAAAGATGCCCTAGCGGGCCTGCTTATTGGACTGATAGGCGCTGCGATGGCCGCCGGCTTCTTCTGGATCCGTGGCGATGACTTCCCGTGGGGCGTCGGCCTCATCTCCGCCGTGGCCGTAGCTATCGGTAGTGCAATCTCGGGAGTTCTCTGGCGTCGTCGTCCGACGGCTCGCTAACCTCGACGATCCGTGCCCGATGCCGAAGAACTCCCGCCACTACTGGTCATTGGTGATCACCTAACACCACCGATCGTTACCCGGAGAGGGCCCACTCATCCGATGTAGGGCACGGGCCGATACCCGAAACCGTGACCAATGCGAAGCCGCGTTGATGGGTGGATCAACCGCGCATCTAGCTCGGCTTGCCGAATCCAACTGACCACGGACGACTCATCACTTATCGCGGGCCGACCACCGATATACCTAGCCCGGAAGCAGATCGCCGCCTGCGCCTGGGGCCCCCTTCCTCATGCCCCCCTGCCCGGAGGTCGGCCATCTCGACATCCTCGCCAGTCCGCAAGACAGGCATGACGGGAAGAAACCGCGATCACGCCAGCCGAGGATGCGGGTCCAAACAGAAAGGCCGTCCCCGAATCCGAAGACGGCCCTTACTCGAAGTGGAGCTGAGGGGATTTGAACCCCTGACCCCCTCGATGCGAACGAGGTGCGCTACCAGTCTGCGCCACAGCCCCTCACCGGACCGGAGCCCGGAAGGTCGACCCGGCACCACTTCTCGTGGAGCGAGCCGGGAGTCAGGCTAACAGGTCCGGCCGCCGCTCCGCGAATCAGTACCCGGCGCGTCACCCCGCCGGCCACCCACCCGGCAGCGCCGTCCGGTCCGCACCCGCTCCGGTCGTCGTGATCGTCTGCACTTCAGGCGTTCCCCGGACGGCGTGTCGACTGTCTGAGCCGCAGACGATCAAGGCGGCGCCCCAGCCCGCCGACCCGGCGCAGGAACAGGGTCAGCGAGGGTTGGGGCGACCGGCCTCGTACGCGCGCCCGCGCAGCCCACCCGCCCGCCGGTACGACACCGAACCCGTGACGCCGCCCCCGGACGCCGCCTGCGGCAGGTCCCGGGCCCCGTCCAGGCCCATGGCGGCCCGGCGTACGGCCTCACGCTGGGCGGCGAGCCGGCGCTGCGCCTCGCGCCGGGCGGCCGCCCGGCGGGCCTGCTCGCGGCGTACCTCGGCCTGCCGGGCGGACAGCCAGGCGGCTTCGCGGGCGTCGGCGCGCTGCCGGCGCCGGCCGGCGATGGCCCGGTTGCGCAGGTGCACCACGTAGAGGGCGAGCAGGACGGCGGTCACCGCGAAGCTGATCCAGAAACCGGGGCCGACGACCACGACCCCGATCAGCTCGACGACGTTGAGCAGCAGGAGGGCGGCGAAGACCCGACGGCGGCGGTGCATGGCGCTCGGGCCGCGCCGGGCCGGTTTGCGCCGGCGGGGGCGGGTGGCGCCGAACGGCACGAGGCGTAGCCGGGTGGAGCGGCGGGTGCCGGGTGGGCCGGACACGGACACCGGTGGTCCGGAGACGGGTGCGTTGGTCCGGGGGGTGGGTGTCGTGGAGTGGCCGGCGTTGAGTGGCCGCCGGCCGGGCACGGTCCGGCGGCGACGGCGGCGCTGCAGCACCCGCGCCGTCGACTGCGCCCGCTCCGCGACCAGCCGCTCGGTGGCGTCGTATCGGCGTACGAGTGCCGGTGCGAGAGCGAGTAGGCCGGCGGCGGCGAGGACGGCGAGGAGCACCGAGGTCGGCACCCACTCCCCTCCCGTCACCCCAGCGGCAACCGACGTTCCCGACAAGATCCGGACGGGACGCGCCGACGACGCTCAGGGGCGGTCCGCTGACCAGGTGGATCATGAAGGTGTGTGAGTTGCCGTACGTCCCAGTTACCTGAGGTTACGGCCGGTTGCCGCGATTCTCGTGCGCCGCGCCGACCAGGGCTGCCGGAAAAGATCAAGAGGCGGCGGCGTGCAGCCGGTGCCAGCGGGCCAGCAGGCCGCCTTCGGCCGCCACTTCCTCGCTGGTCAGGGCGTATCCGATGTGGTCGCGCCAGGCGCCGGCGATGTGCATGTAGCGCGGATGGTAGGACTCTTCACGGAAAGCCAGCTTTTCCACGACGCGCCGTGACGGCTTGTTCTCGGGACGGATGTTGACCTCGACGCGGTGCAGCCCACCGGTGGTGAAGGCGTGGTCGACGGCCAGCGCCATCGCGGTCGGGATGACGCCGCGGCCGGCCACCCGGGCGTCGACCCAGTAGCCGACGTAGCCGGAGCAGAACGCGCGGCGCACGATGTTGCCGATGTTGAGGTGGCCGACGAAGCGTTCCCGGCCGTGTTCGCGCAGGCAGACCGCGAAGGGCATGCTCTCGCCGCGGCGGGCCGAGCGGCGCTGGTCGCGGTGGACGTAGCGGAAGGCACTGGGCGAGTTGAGCTCTTCCCACCGTCCGACGGGGGTCGACTCCCACGGTGCCAGCCAACGTTCATTGGCCCGCCGTACCTCCGACCAGGCCGTCGCGTCGGAGCGCCGGTAGGGACGCAGCAGGACCGGGCCGTCGGCGAGGACGACCGGCCATCCCGGCACGCCGTCGAACATCACCGTCTGCGGTCCAGGAGCAGGGCGTCCACCGTGGAACCGGCGGCGGCCGTGGTCACCCGCTCGCCGAGCACCAGCAGGCCGTTCGCCTCGGCGAGGCCGGAAAGGGTGTAGGGGCCGCCGGGCAGCGGCTGGACGGTGTAGCCGCCGCCGCGCCGTTCGGCGACGTGGGCCGGGCGGAACTCGCGCAGGCCGGCCGGCGACGACACGGTCTCCAGCAGGTGGGCGCGCACGCTGGGACGGAAGACCGGGTCAGCCCCGGCCAGGAGCTGGATCGCCGGCCTGGCCAGCACTTCGAAACCGATCAACGCCGCACCTGGTTCACCGGGTAGACACACGACCGGCACCTCCTCGGCACCGACCGTACCGAATCCGAGCGAGGTTCCAGGGTATAGCGCGACATCGGTGAAAGCGACCGGTCCGGGTCGGCCGCCGTCCCGGCGGGACAGGATGCGGCGCACCATGTCGCCGGGGCCGGTGCCGGTGCCGCCGGTCGTGATGATGAGGTCGGCCCGCAGCGTCTGGTCTTCGAGGAGCCCGCGCAGCCCTTCGGGGTCGTCGTCGCAGATCCCGATCCGGTACGCGAGCGCCCCCGCCTCGACCGCCGCCGCGGTCAGCGCGTGCGAGTTGGCGTCGACGACCTGGCCCGGCTGGCTGCCCCGGCCGACCTCGACCAGTTCGTCGCCGGTGGCCACGAGGACCACCCGGGGGCTGGGGCGTACGACGACGTGCCCGATCCCGGTGGCGGCGAAGACGGCGACGAGGGCGGGTGAGACGTACGTGCCGGCGCGGGCCAGCACCTTGCCGGCGGGCAGTTCCTCACCGGCCCGGCGTACGCCGTATCCGCGCTTGGGGGTCCGGAATATCTCGACGGCGGCCATGCCCTGGTCGGTCCAGTCGATCGGCACCACGACGTCGGCGGCGATCGGCAGCGGCGCACCGGCGGCGACGGAGAAGCAGGTGCCCGGGGTGAGCCGGACCGGGCGCCAGCTGGCCGCGCCGAGGTCGCCGACGACGTTGATGCGTACCCCGCGCCCGCGTCCGTCCAACGCGGAACCGGCCGAGGCGAATCCGCCCCGGCCGGCACCGGTGATGTCCTCCCAGCGCGCCGCGTAGCCGTCGATGGCGGCTTGGGCGAAGGCCGGGAAGGAGTGCGGCGCGACGACGTCCTCGGCGAGGACGTTGCCGTACGCCTGGGTGAGGTCGAGGTCGAGCGGGGGCAGCGCCCGCAGCCTGCGCAGCACGCTGCCCAGGTAGTCGGCGAGCGGCGTCAACTCGTTGGCGGCCGCCTCGGCATCGGCCGTAGCTGTCACATCGTCACCTCGTCACGTTCAGTGACCACGTGGCCGGCACCTGGCCCGTCGGGCTGGCCTGTCATGTGCCGGGCCCGCGGAACGATTCGGAGCCGGCGAACTGGCCGAGCCACTCGCGGAACGCCGGGCCGATGTCCTCGCGCTGAACGGCGATCTGCACGACCGCCTGGAGGTAGCCCAGCGGCATGCCGGTGTCGTAGCGGGTGCCGCGGTAGACGATGCCGTGCACCGGCAGGCCCTCGTCGAGCAGGGTCTGCATGGCGTCGGTGAGCTGGATCTCGCCGCCGCTGCCCGGGCCGGTCCGCCGGATCGCGTCGAAGACCACGCCGGGCAGTACGTAGCGGCCGAGGACGGCGAGGTTGCTCGGGGACTCGGCCGGTGCCGGCTTCTCCACCAGGCCGGTGACCCGTACGACGTCGGCGATCGCGTCGAGGCCGTCCTCGGCCGGGGCGACCGAGGCGATGCCGTACCGGTTGGTCTCCTCCGGATCGACCTCCATGAACGCCAGGACGATGCCGCCGGTGCGGGCCTGCAACTCCAGCATCGCCGGCAGCAGCGGCTCGGCGAGGTCGACGAACTCGTCGCCGAGCAGGACCGCGAACGGCTCGTCGCCGACGTGCGACTCGGCGCAGCCGACCGCGTGCCCCAGCCCGAGCGGCTCGTGCTGGCGGGTGGTGAAGATCTCGGCCAGCTCGCTCGGCCGGCGTACGGCCTCCAGCCTCTTCTTGTCGCCCTTCTCGGCCAGCCGGGATTCCAGGTAGGGCTGGCGGTCGAAGTGGTCCACCATCGATGTCTTGCCCCGACCGGTGACCAGCAGTACGTCTTCGATGCCGGCCGCGGCGGCCTCCTCGACGATGTACTGCAGGACCGGCCGGTCGACGACCGGCAGGAGTTCCTTGGGTACGACCTTGGTCGCCGGCAGGAATCGGGTCGCGAGTCCGGCAGCCGGGATGACGGCCTTCACCGCCCGCCGTCCGGTCGCTGGACTGGTGGTCGTTCCTGGGTTGGCTGCACGCTCCGACATTCCGCGAGACTATCGGCCGCGGCTCTGTCGTGGCGGTTGTGGCCCGGATGACGCGCCGCCCGGCCCATCGGCGGACCGTCCACCCGCGTGGGGGACGCCGTCGTCCGGTGGTCGCGGGCCGGCCGAACCAGCGATTTTCCCCGGTTCCGGTCGCGGGCCCGTCGACGCGACCCGGTGGGTGTCGCGTCCGGCCGCCTTGGCCGCGTAGAGCGCCTCGTCGGCGGCGTCGAGCACCTGGTCGCCGGTCGCGCCGTGGTCGGGGTATACGGCGATTCCGATGGAGACGGTCACCGGGATGCTGGTCGGCGGGGCGCCCAGGTGCGGTTCGATCGGGACCGGTACGTCGCGTACGGCGGCCGCCAGCCGCTGGGCGACGATGGCCCCGCCGGCCGCGTCGGTCTCCGGCAGCAGCACGACGAACTCCTCGCCGCCCTGCCGGAAGGCGAGGTCGACCTCCCGGATCTCGGCCCGCAGCCGGCGGGCGAACTCGGCCAGGACGGTGTCGCCGGCCGCGTGCCCGTGGGTGTCGTTGACATGCTTGAAGCGGTCGAGGTCGAGGGCGAGGACCGTGAGCATGCGCCCGAAGCGGTTGGCGCGTTCGACCTCGCGCCGGATCGACTCCTTCAGGTAGCGGTAGTTCCACAGCCCGGTCAGCGGGTCGGTGAGCGAGAGCCGCTGGGCCTCCTCGTGCACCCGTACGTTGTCGACGGCGACGGCCGCCTGGCCGGCGAACGTGCGCAGCGTGACCAGGTCGGTGTCGTCGAACTCGTCGGACCCGAGCCGGTCGTAGAGGGCGAGGACGCCGAGCGCGGTCGGCAGCGTCGGCGGCCACAGCGCGCCGGGCAGTCGCCCGGCGGGGACCCCGGTGGTCGGGGCGTCGGTGGCCGGCCCGGGTGCCGAGAAGGGTACGGCCACGTAGGTGCGGCAGCGCGGCTCGTGCGTCGACAGGTGTGGCCCGTCGCGGTCGACGCGGCCGCGGCGCGGCTCGCCGGTGGCGGCGACGGCGCCGAGCAGGCCGCTGCCGAGCGACACCCGCAGGGCCGCCGGGTCGTGGTCGGGCCGGCCGGGCCGGTCCTGGAGCGCGACGGCGACACCGACGACTGCCCCGTTGGTGCGGGCGCCGGCCTTGCCGGCGCCGGCCTTCGCGGTGCCGGGCCGTCCGGTGAGGCCGACCGGCCAGCGTTCGTCGAGTCCCTCGGCGCACTGGCCGACCAGGAGTCCGCTGGCCGGGTCGAGCAGGAGCACCACGCCGGCCCGGGCGCCGGTCGCGGCGAGCGCGGTCTGGAGGATCACCTGGAGGATCCGTTGCAGGTCGTGGGTGCTGGACAGGGTGTCGCCGAGCACCGCCAGGTGTCCCCGGAGCTGGTCGCGGCTGGCGGTCAGGGCCTGGACGTACGACTGCGTCTCACGGGTCATCCGGTTGAACGTGGTGGCCAGCCGGCCCACCTCGTCGTGCCCGTGCACCGGCACCCGGGCGGCGAGGTCGCCGTCGGCGACCCGGTCGGCGGCGCGGGCCAGTTCGGCGAGCGGCCGGGTGGTCGAGCGGGCCAGCCACCAGGCGGCGACGACGGCGGCGAACCCGGCGGCCAGGACCGCGCCGATCAGCACCACGTAGAGGCCCTGCGGCTGTCCCCGGGGCACGGAGAGCGCCAGCGGCAGCGGCTGGCCCGGTGACGGGTTGATCCGACGGACGTACCGGCCGGTGCCGGTCTCGGCGATGGCGTCGCCCTCGGCGCGCGCCGCCGCGTCGAGGACCGCGTCGACGCCGGTCGCCGGCTCGGTGGTGTGCCGTACGGTCGGGGCCGCGACGCCCGGCAGGAGGGTGACGCCGGTGCCGGTCGCGGCGGCCAGCCGGGAGAGGAAGGCGTGGTCGAGGACCTGGGTGACGACCACCTCACCGATCAGGGCGCCGCTCTCGGCGCGCATCTCGACGCGTACGGCGATCGCCTCGTAGTCGGCGTCCGGGGCGGCCTGCGCGGCGCAGTCGGCCCACGGCTGGGGTGGGTTGCCGGCGGTGGCGAAGGCGGCGCGGCCGTCGGCGTCGCTGATCAGGACCGCCGAGACCAGCCCGCGGGCGACCAGTTGGCTCGCGGTGCCGGCCCGGCGGGCCGGGTCGGCGGGTACGGCCACCGCGTCGGCCGCGGCGTGCATCTGCTGGCAGAGGGCGCTGACCGAGGTGCGTACGGTGGCGGCGGCGGTGTCCAGCCGGTCGACGGTACGTTCGTAGCTCACCGCGGCGACGGTCGTACCGACGAAGACGGCGCCGAGCAGCACGGGACCGAGGACGACCGCGAGGAAGGCGGTCGTCAACCGTCCACGCAGCGTCACTCTTCCCCCCGGAGGTTCCGCACCCGTTGGTGCGATGCTGACACAGACGGACCTTTCAGTTACGGCCTGTTGCAGGAGCGGTCGATGTCGGATTTCTCGAATGGAGCGAACGCGGCGCGCCGTCACAAGACGGACATCCGTATCAACGTCCTGGCTCGCCGTCGGTCACTGCCGGCGGCGCTCCGATCGGCCGCCGCCGGCCGCGTGCAGGCCGGCCTGGCCGGCCTGGTACGGCAGCATCGCCCACGGACGGTGACCGGCTACGTGCCGGTCGGTTCCGAGCCCGGCGGACCCGACCTGCCGGAAGCCCTGCTGGCGATGCTCGCCGCCGGTGGCGTGCCGGGGTCGAGGCTGTTGCTGCCGGTGCTGTGCCCGGATCTCGACCTCGACTGGGCGGAGTACGCCGGTTCGGAGCCGCTGGTGGCCGCCGGGCGCGGATTGCGCGAGCCGGCCGGGCCGCGCCTCGGGCCGGCCGCCGTCGGCGCCGCGGACCTGGTGGTGGTGCCGGCGGTGGCGGTGGACCGGCGGGGGTTCCGGCTGGGCCGCGGCGGCGGCTCGTACGACCGCGCGCTCGCCCGCGTCGCCCCGGCGACCCTGACCGTGGCGCTGCTGCACGACGGCGAACTGCTGGACGCCGTACCGGCCGAGGAGCACGACCGTCCGGTCCACGCGGTGATCACTCCCAGCGGCGGCGTACGGCGGCTCCCGGCCGGCTGAGTGTCGCGCCCCACACTCCCGCTGGACGAATCCGGTGCGGATAGCGCACCATTGGCACTCGAACGCGTCGAGTGCCAACCGATGATCATGATCCGGAGGAGACAGTGCCCACGTACCAGTACGCCTGCACCGCGTGCGGCCACCAGCTCGAGGCGGTGCAGTCGTTCGCCGACGAGCCGCTGACCGAGTGCCCGGCCTGTGAGGGGCGGCTGCGCAAGCTCTTCAACTCGGTGGGCATCGTCTTCAAGGGTTCCGGGTTCTACCGCACCGACTCCCGGTCCGGCTCGTCGGACTCGGCCACCAGCGGCAAGCCGGCCAAGGCGGAGTCGTCCGGTTCCTCGGGCTCCGGGTCGAACGGCTCCGGCGGCAAGGACTCGGGCGGCTCCGGGTCGAAGGAGAAGCCGGCGTCGAGCGGCACCGCCTCCAGCGGCTCCAGCTCCTCTTCCGGCGGCTCGTCGTCGGCCGGCAAGGCCGCCACGTAGCGGCTCGGCCGAAGCGGCACCCGCCGGCTCGGCCATAACAGATCGACCCGGCCGACGGGGGTTGTCCACAGGAAGCCCCGTCGTCCACAGGCGGACGGCTCGGTCCAACGGGACCGGGCCGTCGGCGTCTAGCGTCCCTGCCGACCGGCGGCCCACGGTCCCCCACCGCCAGCCGTCGAAGCCGGTCGGAGGGAGGCACCCCGATGTTCCGTCGCACCCGGTCCGGCGACGCCGACGGCGCGCTCACACCGGTCCGCTGGCCAGGCCGGCCCCGTCCGGCCACCGTGCTGCGGGCCGCCCTGGTCGCCGTCCTGCTGGCGCTGGCCGCCGCGGTGCTGACCGCACGGACCGACCCCGACCGCACGGCCGCCTGCGGCCCCCCGATCACGGCAGACCCGACCGGATCACCATCCGGCGGGTCCTTCCCCGCCCCGGACGCCCCACCGGGCCGGCTCGCGGTGCCCGCCGGATCGGTCGGGGTGCCGGTACGGCCCGCCGAACCCGCCGCTCTCGCCGTCGTACGCCCCGGCAGCCGGATCGACCTGTTGGCGCTACCGGCCGGCGTCGGGGCACAGCCGGCGCCGGAACCGCTCCGGCTGGCCACCGGCGCGCTCGTGCTCGACGTCGTGGCGGTCGACGGCGCCACCGCCCTCTACCTGGCGCTCACTCCGGACCAGGCGAACCGCACGCTCGGCATGCCCGAGACGACCCGCTTCGGGGTCGTCGTGCCGCCCTGATCGACCGGACCCGGCCCGGCTCAGTCCCAATATCGACCGGCCCCTGGCCGGCTCAGTCCCCGTAGTGCGGCGGGCGCTCGGCCAGCAGCCGGTCGTCGTTCGATCCGGGCCGCTCGCCCCAGCCCCGGTCGGTGTCGTCCGCGGTCTGCTCCGGCAACACCACCAGCTCGTCCTCGCCGAACTCGACCGTCCGGTCGTCGGCGTCGATCCGTACCCGCGCCGGCTCGGTCGCCGCCGCCCCGTCCGCCACACGTGCCGATCTGTCCACGGCGAAAAGCGTACCCAGCCACGGGCCGGCACACCGAACGTCAGCGGGTCCCGGCGGCGACCGGTTGGTAGCGTCAGTCGGCGTGACGACGCCCAGCGGTGACCCGACCGACCACGAGCACTGGCGCCGCCCCGCCGACCTCGAACCGGGCCAGCCGGCCCCACGGCCCGCCGCGCCGGCCGCCCCCGAGACGCCCGGCTATCAGGGGCCGCCGCCGACCACGCCGGCCACGACCGGCTGGCGGCCACCGACCGTCGTCAACCCGATGGCACCACGCCAGCTCCCGTCGCAGGACCAGGATTCGATCGACGCCGACGAGCGCGGCGCCCGCACGCTCACCTACGGCATCGCGATGGTCGGCGGCGCCGTACTGGTCATCGTCATCTGTCTGCTCTGCTCACGGGTGCTGTTCTGAGCGTCAGACGACGCCGCTCCAGACCGCCTGCGCACCGGTCTCCCCGGTCAGGTAGACGTAGATCATCGTCACCACACCGAGGATCGTGACCAGCACCGCGAGCACGGTGGGCACCCATGCCGGCACGTGGGGCCCACGCTCGCCGCGGGTGGTGAGGAACACCAACGCCCCGGTCGCGATCGCCAGCGCCAGCGAGAACCAGAAGGTCAGGTCGCCGTACGCCTGGTGCTCGTTGACCTTGTCGAGGATCTCCTGGCCGTAGCCCGCCGTGATCAGGCGCTCCTCCAGCGCCTCGCCGGAGATCTTCGAGAACAGCGCCGACACCGGTGCGGCCACGGCCAGCAGCACCGCCGCCCAACCGATGCGGGTGCGTGCCCTCGGCACGAACCCGTAGACGATCCCGACGACGGCCAGCAGCGGCACGAAGACCACTGCCGCGTGCACGAGCAACGGGTGGGCCGGCAGGCCCATGAACTCATCGAACACGGACGCCTCCTGGGGGGCGGATACGACGTGACCCTTCGACGTTCTACACGATGCGACGGGGTCCGACGGTTCACCGCGTCGGCGCGGCCGTGGCAGTCTTGGTCGCATGGCTGCCACCGATCCCGGCGACGACGACCTCGGCCTGTTCGGTCCGGGTTCGGTGACCTGGCGGGTACACCAGGAGCCGGTGCTGCTCGTCGCCGGGCTGCGTTCGCTCTACCTCCAGGCGCTGCACCCCCGGGCGGTGGCCGGGGTCGCCCAGAACTCGAGTTACCAGAGCGACCCCTGGGGACGGCTGGTCCGCACCGCCACCTACGTCGCCACCGTCGTCTACGGCAGCAGCACGCAGGCGCGGGACGCCGGCCGGCGGCTGCGCGGCCTGCACGCCCGGATGCGGGCGGTCGACCCGGCCACCGGCGAGACCTTCCGGATCGACGAACCCGACCTGCTGCGCTGGGTGCACGTGACCGAGGTCGAGTCGTTCGTGACCACGGCACGCCGGGCCGGTGCCGCGCTGACCGACGACGACGTCGACGCCTACTACACCGAACAGCTGCTCGCCGCCGAACTCGTCGGCCTCGACCCGGCGACCGTGCCCGGCACCGCCGCACAGGTCGCCGACTACTACCGGCAGATACGCCCCGAACTGCGCCTGACCAGGGACAGTGCCGAGACGATGGTGTTCCTCACCGCCCCGCCGATGCCGCCGCTGCCGTGGAAGATGGGTCTGCCGCTGCGGTTGGCGGTCGAGCTGGGGCCGCCCCGGTGGGCATACCTCGGGCTCGCCGGGACCGCGATCGGGCTGCTTCCCGCGTGGGCCCGCCGGCTGTACGGCGGGCTCGGCCTGCCGACCACCGACCTGTCGGCCGACCTTTCGGTGCGCGGCCTGCGGCTGGCGCTGAACGCGATCCCGCGCCGCTATGTCGAGGGTCCGATCTACCAGGCCGCGATGGCCCGGGCCGCCCGGCTCGGGGCGGCCGCCTGAGGCACCCGGTCAGGCGTCGGGGGTCAGCAGGCGCTCGACGGAGGCCCACTGCTCCTTGACCGGTGCGTCGGCGCCGGCCGGGCAGTGCCGGCGGTAGTCGCACCAGGTGCACAACGTGCCCGGGTTGGTGGGGAACGCCTCGTCGGCGTCGCCGCCGTCGGCCACCACCTTCTCGGCCGCCATGATGTCCCGGGCGGTGTCCTCGGCCCGCCCGACCTGGCGGGCGATCGACTCCGTGGTGTGCTCGTGCGCCGCGACCGTGCCGGTCGGCAGGTGGTGCAGCTCGACCCGGCGGCACGGGCGGCGGAAGACCCGCTCGGCGGCGTAGGCGTACAGCGCCAGGGCCTGGGAGCCGCGCGCGTCGTCGGCGTCGGTGCCGCTGCGACCGGTCTTGTAGTCGACGATCACCAACTCCGGCTCGCCGTCCGGGCCGGGCCGCGAGTCGATCCGGTCGGCGCGGCCGTTGAAGGCCAGCACCGCGGTCTTGACCGCGACGACCCGCTCGACGCCGAGCGGGTCGGCCCCGGGCTCGAGCCCGTCGACATAGGACTCCAGCCAGTCCAGTGCCCGCCGGAACAGCTCGCGCTCCTGCTCCACGTCGCGGTAGCCCTCCCGGACCCAGGTGGCCTTGAGCAGGCCGGCGACCGCACCCGTATGACGCCGGTCGGCCGGCAGCGCGTACCAGTTACGCAGCGCGGTATGGACGCTGGCGCCCAGTGAGTTGTGCGCCCACGGCGGCCCCTTCTGCGGGGCCGGCCGGTCCACGTAGGAGTAGCGGTAGCGGCGCGGGCAGTCGGCGTAGGTGCCGAGCTTGCTCGGTGTGCACACGAACAGCCGCTCCGGCATCCCGTCGAACCCGAGCTGCTCGGGCTGGCCGCCACGCGGCCGGGGGGTGGCGCCCCGGGAACGGGACGAACTGGTGGGGGAAGAGGTCGGCCTGCGCACCCCCCGATCCTGCCATCCGGGTCCGACAGGCCGGGCACAGCACGCCCGGCCGGTCACCCCTGCTGGACGTACTGGGTGACGAACGCCGCCACCGCGTCGGCGATCAACTGGACCGCGATCGCGGCCAGCAGCAGGCCGGCGATCCTGGTCAGCACCTCGATGCCACCCGGCCGCAGCACCTTGACGATCCCGCCGGAGAAGCGCAGGGTCAGCCAGACCACCACCATCACCGCGACGATCCCGCCCCCGATCGCGAGATAGTCGGCCGCCCCGTCGGCCCGCTGCACGAAGAGCATGGTCGCCACGATCGCGCCGGGGCCGGCGAGCAGCGGCGTACCCAGCGGGACCAATGCGATGTTGGCGGTCGCCTGCTGGTCGGGGTCGTTCGCCTTGCCGGTCAGCAGTTCGAGGGCGACCAGGACGAGCAGCAGCCCACCGGCGGCCTGCAATGCCGGCAGGTCGATGTGCAGGTAGTCGAGCAGCGTCTGCCCGGCGACGGCGAACACCACGATCACACCGAGCGCCAGGGCCACCGCCTGCCACGCGGCCCGGTGCCGCTCGCGGCGGGGCAGCGTGCTGGTCAGGGCGACGAAGATCGGCACCATGCCCGGCGGATCCGTGATCACCAGCAGGGTCAGGAAGACCTCGCCGAACAGTTTCAGATCCATCCGGTCAAGGTAACCGCAGCCTGGCTCAGCCGACCGGCGGGACGCCGCGGGCCGCCGACACGATCCGCTCGTACGCGTCGGGCGCGGTGGTGTGGGCGCCGATCCGTACCATCTTGTGGCTGCCGTGGAAGTCCGACGATCCGGTCACCACCAGCCCCAGCTCGGCGGCGAGGGCCCGGACGTGGGCCCGCTCGGCCGGCGAGTGGTCGGTGTGGTCGGCCTCCAGGCCGAAGAGCCCGGCCGCCGCCAGTTCGACGATCAACTCGTCGGGCACGATCCGCCCGCGCCGGGTGGCCCGGGGGTGGGCGAAGACCGGCACCCCGCCGGCCTCCCGGACCAGTCGTACGGCGGTGAACACGTCGATGTCGTCCTTCGGCAGCCGGTAGCGTTCCCCGAGCCAGCGCGGCTCGAACGCCTCGCTCGTGGTGGCGACCAGCCCGGTCCGGATCAGGGCGGTGGCGATGTGCGGCCGGCCGACGGTGCCGCCGGCCGCGTAGCCGCGTACCTCGTCCCAGGTGATGTCGACCCCGTCGGCACGCAGCAGTTCGACGATCCGCTCACCGCGCGCCTCGCGGGCGACCCGTACCCGGGCCAGTTCCGCCGCCAGCGCGCGGTCGGTGGGGTCGAACAGGTATGCCAGCAGGTGCAGCGGGATCGCCGTGTCGGGCCCGTACCAGCGGCAGGAGATCTCGGCTCCGCGGACGAGGGTCAGGCCGGCGGGGCGCGCGGTGGCCGCCGCCGCCCAGCCGGCGGTCGTGTCGTGGTCGGTGAGCGCGACGACGTCGAGCCCGGCCCCGCTGGCGGCCGCCATCAGTTCGCCCGGGGTCAGCGTGCCGTCGCTGGCGGTGGAGTGGGTGTGCAGGTCGATGCGGGCCGGCGCCGGCGCCCCGGTACCGGCGGTCACGACCGGCCGGACCGGTCGGCGGCGGTGATCGGCTTCGCGGTCATCCGCGGCACCGGCTGCCAGTCCGCGCCGGCATCGGGGGGCAGCGAGACGACCTGCTGGGTGCCGTCGGTGCGGCACTGCACCACGCCGCGGTCGTCACCGGCCACGACGGTCATGTCGTCGGCCCAGACGGCCGGCACGGTGCTGCGGACCGGGCAGCCGACGGTCGCGTAGTCGCCGGTCAGGGCCGCGTCGATGTCGACCAGGGTCAGCCCGTCGGCGGCCGGCGCGACCAGCCAGCCGCCGCCCGGGGCCAGCCGGCCGGGGGTGAACTCGGCGCGCAGGCCGAGCGTGCAGGCCCCGGAGCGGTCCACCCGCAGCCGGTGGGCCCGGCCGTCGAGGGCGGCCAGGCAGAGGCCCCGGTCACCGGTGCGGATCAGGGCGGCGACGGCTCCCCCGGCGGTGCCGTAGATGGCGGTGACGTCGAGGTTCCAGGACGGCCGGTAGGGGCCGGTCGGGTCGAGCAGGTCGTAACCGCGGGAGTGGCCGACCCGTCCGGCGACCACCACCCGCCGGTCCAGGAACGCGACCGGCACGGTTCCGGGCGGTACGTCGGTGGTGGACCGGACGGACAGCCCGTCGGCGGTCAGGTCGGCGACCCCCAGCGCCCCGTCGGAGACGTACGCGAAGCGGGCGCCGTCGGAGCTGACGGTCCAGCCGTCGCCACCGCCGCGCAGTGGCACGCTGTCGCCGTCCGGCCGCAGCAGGCGGACGTTGGTGGCGCCGCCGTAGACCCAGCCCACCGGGACCCGGTAGGCGCGCAGGACCTCCCCCACACCGGACAGTGGCAGCCGGCGGCCGTCGGTGGTCCACAGTTGATCGCCGACCCGCAGGTCGATCCCGATCGTGGTCTCCCGGTCGGGCGTGTGCATCAGGACGGCGGCGTCGGCGCCGGGGACGACCGCGGCCGGGGACGGTGGCGGCGGTGCCGCCGGGGCGCCGGTCGGGACGACGTGGCCGGTCGGAGCCGGCGCCGGCGTGCTTTCCAGGCCCAGCCGGTGTGCGGGCGGGTCGGCCGGCTGCCACCAGGACCGGGCCGGGGCGACGCCGGCCGCGACGAGCACCAGCACCAGGGCCGCTCCGACCGACGCGCCCGCGCGGCGGCGACGCCGGACGGCCGCACCGTGCCGGATGGCCCGGTCCGCGGCGTCGGCGGCCGGCAGCCCGCCGTACGGGCCGGACGTCGCCCGGTCGGCGAACATGTCCCGTAGGTCTTTCTCGATCCTGCTCACCGGCCCTCCAGAGTGGCCGGACCGGCCCCGGCCGCGAGCACCGCCGGCCGGATGCCGGATGCGACCGGGGGTCGGCTGCGGGGCGCGGCCGGCGACCGCTCACCGGTCGGCTCGATCACCCGGTCCGCCGGCCGGCGCACCCCGTCGTCGGCCAGCCGCCGGCGCAGGGTGGACAGTGCCCGGGAGGTCTGGCTCTTGACCGTGCCCACCGAGATGCCGAGCATCGCCGCGGTCTGCGCCTCCGAAAGGTCCTCGTAGAAGCGGAGTACGAGCACCGCCCGCTGGCGGGCCGGCAGCATCTTGACGTGCTGCCAGAGCGCGTCGCGCTCCAACTGCTCCTCGATGCGGTCCGGGGCGGCCCGCTCGGGCAGCACCTCGGTCGGGCGCTCGCCGTGCCAGCGCCGCCGCCACCAGCTCGTCGCCGTGTTGACCAGGACCCGGCGGGCGTACGGTTCGACGGCCTCGATCTCGCCCAGCCGCTTCCACGCCAGGTAGGTCTTGGTCAGCGCGGTCTGGAGCAGGTCTTCGGCGGTGGCCCAGTCGCCCGCGAGCAGGTAGGCGGTGCGCAGCAGCGACGACGAACGCGTGGCGACGAAGTCGCGGAACTCGTCCTCCACCCGCTGCCCGCTCACCTGCCGCCCTTCGCCAGCGCTTGTGCGGAAAGGCTTTCACGAAGCGCCGGCCGGCACCAGGGAGGAGCGTTCCGACCTCATCCGATGTTCGGACAGAGTTCGTCAGGCGCCGTCGTCGGCCTTGTTGTCCTCGCCCTCCTTGCCCAACCGGGCCTCGACCGCCTGCGGTTCGTACATCTCCTCGACGACGCGCAGGTAGAGCTCGTTGGGGTTGGGCAGGTGCTTGACCTCGCGCAGCGCCTGCTCCTGGCCGGCGGACTCCAGCACGAACGTGCCGTAGTTGAGTGCCCGGCCCAGCGGCGACTGCTCGTATTTCATGTCGGTGACCCGCAGCAGGGGCATCATGGCGACCCGCCGGGTGATGATCCCGTTCACCACCATGACCCGCTTGTTGGTCAGGATGAACCGGTCGAAGTACCAGTCGGCGACCTTCCACGCCACCCAGCCCATGATGCCGAGCCAGATGATGACCGCCACGGTGGTCAGCCCGCCGACCTCCTGGCCGGCGAGGAAGCCGGACAGGTAGCCGAGCACGAAGGTGGCGGCGACCCCGATCAGCAGCGGCGTGCTGAGGTGCACCCAGTGCCGCTTCCACTCACCCCGGTAGCGCTCGGTCGGGAAGAGGTAGCGGGCGACCAGCGGTGTCGGCTCGTCTTCGAGCGGAAGGACCCGTCGGGGGCCGAGCGGCATGCCGGAGGCGTCGACCTGGAGGCCGGCGAGTTCTTCCTCGGAGATGTCCGTCGGCGGGTAGGCGGTGTCGTCGACCCAGGTGGTCGTGCGCGGACGCTGCTCGTGCCCGAAGCCGACGCTCTCTCCGTAGGAGGCCCCTTCCGAGTAGGACGGACCGTCGGAGTAGCCGGGCCCGTCGTCGCGGGCCACCGGAATCGGCTCGGTGTCGTACTCCCGGCGGTCCCGTCGCCGTCGGTCAGGCTCGTCGGGGTCGGGTGGTTCGACGGGAGGGTTGGCCATCGGCGCCGCTAAGCCACGAGGCTCGTGAAGAAGTCACCGAAGCCCTGGGCGATGTCCATGATGCCCCCGCCGAGGGACTTGAAGACGTCCGCGGCGGAATCGGGCCGGAAGGCGATAAAGAAAACTAGGAACGCGAGTCCGCCCCAGGTGAGGACCTTCTTGACCATTACGGGCCATCCCCCTCCGCGCGGCGCCGGGTCTCTGCCGCAGCAGCACCCAGAGTATCAGTCGTACGTCTCACAGTGAATCAACTGCATGCATCTTGGACCACCCGAACGGCTATCAAACCTTGCCATGCAGGTAGGGCGAGGGTGCACCGAAAACAAGCTCGGCCGGAGTCCACTCGGAGAGATCCTGCAGCACGACTTCCTCCGCGAGAACGTAGCCCGCACTCGCCGGCCACGTTATCGCATAAAGCCACATACCCCTCGCCTCGCCCACGTAGACGCTGCGATCTGTCGGGGATTTGACGGACCAGAGTGGAGTGGGGTGCCCCCCTGCCCGGATCTTGGCGTGCGACACCCCGTTCTCGGCGTTCCCCGGTGCGACCTCGGTCATCGCGTCGGCGAGCAACGCACCCGGGTCCGGTCCGGGGATACCCGCGAACCGGTTGCCCAGTCCGAGACCGGGCTCCTCGGCGACGAGTACGAGGTCGGCCGGGCCGCCGGCGAGCGGATCCGGCCCGCTGCAGGCGACGGTCGTCGCCCGTACCCCGGTGTGCACGTCGCCGGCCCACGCGACGCCGGTCACCGTCCAGCCGGCCAGCAGCGGCCACGGGCACCACAGCGGGCTCGGCGGCCGGCCGTGCCCGGAGTGCGCGTCGGCCATCCCGGCGACCGTGCTGTGCAGGATCTCGGCACCGATGTGCCGGGCCGTGTGCAACGGGGGTACGGCGCCGTCGTCGTCGCAGCGCCAGTCGGTGTGCATCAGGTCGGGCGGCCGCACCGGACCACCACATCGGGGACAACTCACCGCAACAGCCACAGCACCCACGTTGCGCCGATCGTCCCGCAGAGTCAAGCGAAGCGGCCTTTTCGGTCATCTCAGACCACCTCGGCGGGTCAGTCCGGTGGCGGGCCCGCGTGGCTCCTGATCCAGGCGTGCATCGCGATACCGCTCGCCACCCCGGCGTTGATCGACCGGGTGGAGCCGTACTGGGCGATCGAGAAGAGCTGGGCGCAGCCGGCCCGGGCGGCGTCGGACAGGCCGGGCCCCTCCTGCCCGAAGAGCAGCACGCAGCGCCGTGGCAGGGTCACGGTCTCCAGCGGGCGCGCTCCCGGCAGGTTGTCGATTCCCACGATGACCAGGTCGTTCTCCCGTGCCCACGCGGCGAGAAGATCGACGCTCTCGTGGTGCCGGACGTGCTGGTAGCGATCGGTCACCATCGCCCCGCGCCGGTTCCACCGCCGCCGGCCGACGACGTGCACCTGCGCGGCGAGGAAGGCGTTGGCGTTACGTACGACGGTCCCGATGTTGAAGTCGTGCTGCCAGTTCTCGATCGCGACGTGGAAGTCGTGCCGGCGCCGGTCCAGGTCGGCCACCACGGCCTCGAGCCGCCAGTAGCGGTAGCGGTCGACGACGTTGCGCCGGTCGCCCGCCGCGAGCAGTTCGGGGTCGTAGCGCGGATCGGTCGGCGGGTCGCCCACCCAGGGTCCGACGCCGACCTCCAGTTCATCACCGCTCACGGTTGTCAGAGGGTACGCCGCCCCGGGCCGCCGGTCGGGCCGGGATCAGCAGAGCCCCAGAGCGGCCCCGAGGTCGTCGAGGAACCGCCGCCCGGCCGTGCTGACCGGCTCGTCGCCAGCACCGGCCACCCCACCGGCCCGGTGGGCCCGGCACACCCGTGCCGCGATCGACTGGACCCACTGCCGGTAGGCCGCCGAGTCGGCCGGATCGGCTCGCGCGCCCAGCACCCGGACCGCCTCCCGGCACGACCCGAGTACGTCGGCGAGCGCCGGCGCCCGGCCGGTGGCCGGCCGGTCCTGCTCGTGCTCGGCGTAGATCGTGCTGGCCACCACCCGGACGAGTTCACTGTCGAAGGCGCGTCCGGCCGCGATCCCTTCGAGGCCGGCCAACCCCTCACGGACCCGGTGCCCGGGATCGTCGGATTCGGCCGAGGCGGCCGCGACGACGATCCGGCTGGGCAGCCGGGTGAGCAGTTCCCACTCGGCGGCCGGATAGGCGAGCGTGGAGAGCTGGCCAACCGGGCGACCTGGGAAGACGGGGCCTCCGGACGGGATCTGGCTCGACATGGGCGACCTCCCGCGGCCAGCATATGCCGGACTCTTGCGAAAGCAGACGTTCAACCCCTAAAAGCATCAAGAAGGGGCGTAGCACCTATCCCTGGCAGAGCCCGCCGATCCCGGGCCGCCCGCTGGTGCCGGTCCGGGATCGGCCGCGAGCGGCGCACGACGGGCAACTTCGGCCGGGAGCAGCCGGACACCGGGGAAAGTGAATTCGCGGCCCGCCGCATTCACATTGCATCCGGAAGATGAACCACATCGAAACTTCCGACGCCACGACGGCGAAGTGCCACATGGCACGCCTTACCGATGATTAAGGCAGTGTCACGGCGTTTCGAGCGGGAAGAGTCTGCAGGGGAGAAAACTCCTGCGGACGCAATGAGCGGCGGGGCCCTCCCCGGCACCCGCCGCCCACGCTTTGATGAAGAAGATTCTGCCCGAGACACGGATCACTGAGAAGAGGTGAACCCGAGACGGAGGTCACAGTTATGATTTTGTGACACTACTTACCGTGAGAGTTGACGTTCCCGCAACCGATCGTCACGCTTCCCATTTGCCCTTGCCAAGCACTGATTCGCCCCTGGAGCGAGGTTCGGCCGGCGTCACCACCTGGAAACGCTCCCATCACCATCGGTGAGCGCTCCAGAACGCCTGCTCAAGCTGCGGTTAACACTATGCAGGTCGATGACAGACACGTACGGTAAGCACCGTGCGGCTCGTCCGTTTCCGCCGGCCGGCAGCGGGGAATGCGGCAGCCGAACTCCAGGTTCTTCCCTGGCGTAGGCCCCGAAACCGGTGATCGGAGAGATCAATGGCGACCGTTGAGTTGACCACGGCGAACTTCGACGAGGTGACCAGCCAGGAAGGCATCGTGCTGGTTGACTTCTGGGCGAGTTGGTGCGGGCCGTGCGTCCGCTTCGCCCCCGTCTACGACCGCTCATCCGACAAGCACCCGGGCATCACTTTCGGCAAGGTCGACACCGAGGCCCAGCCGGAGATCGCCGCCAAGTTCGACATCCGCTCGATCCCGACGATCATGGCGATCCGTGACGGCGTCATCGTCTTCGCCCAGCCGGGCGCCCTGCCCGAGTCGGCGCTCGAGTCGTTGATCAGCCAGGTGGAGGCGCTCGACATGGCCGAGGTCAAGGAGAAGCTCGCCGCGCACGAGCACTGAGCCCCGCGGACAGCGGCCCGGCCGGACACGCACATGTGTCCGGCCGGGCGCTGTTTTTGGCGGATTGTCCGGTCCGCCGGCGCTGGCGGAACGGTAGGGTCAACGTTCCAATGGAGACCCTGACGGCGCGCGGACGCGCCTACCGAGTGCTGGCCACCCTGGTAGCTGGGGCCCTGCTCCTGGTCGGCACCTTCTGGGGCCAGGACGACCACTTCCCGTTCGGCCCGTTCCGGATGTACTCGACCTCCAACCCGCCCGACCAGCCCGCACCGGACACCCGGGTCGAAGCGGTCGGCGCCGACGGGTCGGTCGTCGTGCTCTCCGAACGCAACAGCGGAATCCGGCGCGCCGAGATCGAAGGACAGCAGGCCCGCTACACCGACGACCCGGCGCTCCTCGCCGAGATCGCGCAGGCGTACGCACAGCGCAACCCCGGCCAGCCGGCCCTGGTCGAGGTACGCATCGTGGTGCGCTGGCACGGCATCGTCGACGGCCGGCCGACCCGGACGCACGTCGACGAGACCGTCGTACGGTGGCAGGCGTCGTGAGGGCGCTCGGTCGTTGGCTCACCGAAGCCGTGCCCCGGGGGCGCGTCGCCGCCTTCCGTACGCTGGTCTACCTCTTCGTCGTCGGCGACCTGCTGTTCTTCACCCCGTGGGTACGGGACCACGCCACCGTGCCGGGGGCGCTCTACCAGCCGCTGTTCGTCGGCCGGCTGCTCCCGCTGCCCACCCCCAGCCCCGAACTGGTGTCGGTCGTCTTCTGGTTGCTCCTCGCCCTCGCGGCGCTCGCCGCGACCGGACGGGCGCCACGGCTGCTCGGCTGGTCGATCTTCCTGCTCTACTTCGAGTGGATGATCATCGCGATGAGCTACGGCAAGGTCGACCACGACCGGTTCGGCCTGCTGGTGGCGCTGGCCGTACTGCCGACGGCCGGCCGGGCCCGGCACGGCGACCCCACCCGCACCGAGGCGGGCGGATGGGCGCTGCGGGTCACCCAGATCGCGGTGGTGTGCACGTACTTCCTCGCCGCCTGGGCCAAGCTCCGCTTCGGCGGGGTGGAGTGGCTCACCGGCTCCGTCCTGGCCCGCGCCATCATCCGCCGCGGCACCGAACTCGCCGACGTCATCGCACAGGTGCCGGGGCTCCTGATCGCCGCCCAGTTCGGCATCATGGCGTTCGAGATACTCAGCCCGGTCGTGTTCCTGCTCAACGAGCGCTGGCGCAACCGCGCGGTCGCCTTCTTCTACTCGTTCCACGTGGTCACGTTCGCGACCATCACCATCTCGTTCGCGCCGCACCTGGTGGCGATGGCCAGCTTCCTGGCACTGGAACGGGTCCGCCCGATCGTCTGGGTACGCCGTCGCCTGCGCCGGACGGGCGGTCGCAAGGGGACCGCCGAGCCGGCCCCGGATCAGTTGGCGGATCCGGCGGGCGGCGCACCGTAGAGCCGCTCGCGGGTGGCCTGCGGGAGCGAGCAGGCCGCCGTGCCGCCCGGCATCCGGTGCCGGTTGGCCGCCACCCAGCGGTAGACCGGCCAGGCGACCGCGCGCACCGGCCGGAACTGGAGGACCCGGCCCGCCACCCGCCACAGCCACGAGCTGCCACGCAGCAGCAGCGCGATCGCGTCCGGTCCGGCCGCCCGTCGCCCGTCGGCACCGACCCACTGCACCGCCTGCTCGCACTCGTCCACGGTGAGCCCGAGCGTGGCCAGGTCGGCGAACTGCCACGGCACGATCGTCGCCGGCCCGGGAACCCGGCGCTCCGCGAACCGGGCACACGTCGTACAGAACGCGCAGTCGCCGTCGTACACGAAGGTCGCGGTTTCCATGGGTCCATCATTCCCGCACCGGCGGCGGACTCCTACAGGACGTGCCCGACGTAACCCTGGATCGTCTCGTCGAGTACGTCGCGCCCGGGCCGGGCCCAGACGTCGGCGTGGAAGACCTCGACCTCGATCGGGCCGGTGAAGCCGGTCGCGTCGACCGCCTCCCGGAAGCGTCGCAGCTCCACGCTCCCGGTGCCCGGCAGGCCCCGCCCCAGCAGCACGCCCTCGGGCAACGGCGTGATCCAGTCGGCGACCTGGAAGCAGGCGATCCGGTCCTCCCGGCCGGCCCGCTCGATCTGCGCCCACACCTGGCCGTCCCACCACAGGTGGTAGGTGTCGACCACCACGCCGACGGCGGCCGACGGGTGCGGTGCCGCCAGGTCGAGGGCCTGGCCGAGACTGGCGACCACGCACCGGTCGGAGCAGAACATCGGGTGCAGCGGCTCGATCGCCAGCCGTACGCCGGCGGCGAGCGCGTGCGGCACGAGCTGGCCGATCGCGTCGCCGATGTGCGCCCGGGCCCCGTCGAGGTCGCGACTGCCCTCGGGCAGCCCGCCGGAGACGAGCACCAGCGCCGGGGCGCCGAGGGCGGCCGCCTCGTCGATCGCCCGCCGGTTCTCGTCGTACCAGCCGGGCTGGTTGAAGAACCCGCCGCGGCACAGCGACGTCACCGCGAGCCCGGCGTCGCGGACCAGGGCCGCGGTCTTGTCGAGGCCGTAGGCCGCGGTCTCCTCCCGCCACAGTCCGATCTGGCTGACGCCGGCGTCGACGCAGCCGGCGACCAGGTCGGGGATCGGCCAGTACTTGGTGGTGGCCTGGTTGAGCGAGAAGCGGTCGAGCGAACTCATCGGGTGGTCCCCCACTGTGGTCGGCCGGTCAGGACTCGAGTTCCGGGATCTCGACGCGCCGACCCTCGCGGGCCGACTGGATGCCGAGTTCGGCGAGCTGCACGCCGCGGGCGCCGGCCCACAGGTCCCAGGTGTACGGCGCGTCCTCGACGACGTGGCGCAGGAACAGCTCCCACTGTGCCTTGAACCCGTTGTCGAACTCCTCGTTGTCCGGCACGACCTGCCACTGCGAACGGAAGTCCTCGGTGGCCGGCAGATCGGGGTTCCACACCGGCTTCGGGGTCGTCGACCGGTGCTGGATCCGGCAGTTGCGCAGGCCGGCGACGGCGCTGCCCTCGGTGCCGTCCACCTGGAACTCGACCAGTTCGTCGCGGTAGACCCGGACCGCCCAGGACGAGTTGATCTGGGCGACGACCTTGCCCTGGCCGGGCCGGTCGATCTCGAAGATGCCGTACGCCGCGTCGTCGGCGGTGGCGTCGTACGCCTCGCCGGCCTCGTCCCAGCGCCGGTCGATGTGGGTGGAGAGGTGGGCGTTGACCGAGGTGACCCGGCCGAAGATCTGCTCCAGCACGTAGTGCCAGTGCGGGAACATGTCGACGGTGATGCCGCCGCCGTCGGCGGCCCGGTAGTTCCACGACGGACGCTGGGCGGCCTGCCAGTCACCCTCGAAGACCCAGTAGCCGAACTCGCCACGGATCGACAGGATCTGCCCGAAGAAGCCGCCCTTGACCAGCCGGTCGAGCTTGCGCAGCCCGGGCAGGAACAGCTTGTCCTGCACCACGCCGTGCTTGATGCCGGCGGCGTCGGCCAGCCGGGCCAGGTCGACCGCGCCGGCGAGGTCCTCGGCGGTCGGCTTCTCGGTGTAGATCGCCTTGCCGGCCTCGATTGCCAGTCGCAGCGCCTTCTCCCGCTGGGCGGTGACCTGCGCGTCGAAGTAGATCTCGACGTCGGGCCGGGCCAGTGCCGCGGTCAGGTCGGTGGTCCAGTCGGTGAGCCCGTGCCGGTCGGCGATCTCGCGCAGCTTGGTCTCGCTCCGGCCGACCAGGACCAATTCGGGCCAGAGCCGGTCGCCGTTGACCAACGGGAGGCCACCCTGCTCACGGATGGCGAGCAGGGAGCGGACGAGGTGCTGCCGGTAACCCATTCGGCCGGTGACACCGTTGAGTACGATCCCGATGGTCTTGCGGGCCATGCGGCTGCCTCCTCGGCCAACGTCGCTTGTCGCGCGGGATGCTCGGGCGAGCATCAGGTAAGCGCTTTCCTGCTGGAGATTACCGATACTGCAACGGTTAAGGCAAGGGCTTTCCCAGGCATTCGTACGGGCTGACGGCGCGCTATCCTCACGTTCATCCGGCAACCGGCGGCCGGGGAAGGGCTGGACCGATGGCCACCTTGGCGGATGTCGCACGGCGGGCGGGTGTCTCACCCGCGACCGCCTCCCGGATCATCAACGGCAGCCCCAAGCCGGTGACCGAAGGCTTGCGCGAGCGGGTGCTCGCCGCGGTGGAGGAACTGCAGTACGTCCCCAACGCGCACGCCCAACTGCTGGCCCGGTCGCACCGCAGCGCGGTCGGCGTCATCGTCCACGACGTCTCCGACCCCTACTTCGCGGAGATCACCAAGGGGCTGCAACGGGTCGCCACGGAGAACGGGCGACTGGTGATCATCTGCAACAGCTACCGCGACCCGGACAAGGAACTCGAATACGTCGAGCTGCTGCGCGCGCACCAGGTCGCGGCCATCATCCTGGCCGGCTCCGGCTACCACGACGAGTCCTACACCACCACGCTGGACAACAAGCTGCGGGTCTACGAGGCGACCGGCGGCCGGGTCGCCGTCATCGGCCGGCACCAGCACGCGGGCGACGCGGTCGTACCGGCCAACACGACCGGCGGCCACCTCGCGGCGACCGAACTGTACGAGCTCGGCCACACCCGGATCGGAGTGATCGCCGGGCCGGCACACCTGACCACCACGACCGACCGGCTGGCCGGCATCCAGCAGGCCGCCGCCGAGCACGGGCACACGATCGCCCCGACCCACATCACCTACGCCGACTTCGACCCGCCGAGTGGCGCCACGGCGACGGCCCGGCTCCTCGAGGCGCACCCGGACATCACCGCCATCGCCGCCCTCAACGACTCGATGGCGGTCGGCGCCCTGCGCCACCTGCGCCAGGCCGGCCGCACGGCACCGGGCGACATCAGTCTCATCGGTTTCGACGACATGCCCGTCGCCCAGGACGTCACGCCCACCCTCACCACCGTGCGGCTGCCGCTGGCCGACATGGGTGCCCGGGCGATGACCCTCGCGTTGCGCCCGCCGGACGACACCGCGACCCCACAGATCGAGGAGGCCGGCGCCGCGCTGGTCCGCCGGGAGAGCACCGCGCCGCCACGCCGCTGAACAGCTTGCACATTCCTCGTACGCATGTTCGAATGAGTTACATGCGCTGGGACAACCTGTCGGCTCCCCCCGACGCAGGAGTCCCAGGAGGGGCAGCGCCAGCGGCCCCACCCCTGCCGCTGGCGCTGCCCGGCGCGACCGTCCGCACCTTCGACACCCCGGACTTCGCCGGGATGACCTTCTACGAGGTGCGGGCCAAATCAATCGTCAACCGGGTGCCCGGCACCTCCCACGTGCCGTTCGAGTGGACGGTCAACCCCTACCGCGGCTGCGGTCACCGCTGCACCTACTGCTTCGCCCGCAACACCCACACCTACCTCGACCTCGATGCGGGGCAGGACTTCGACAGCAAGGTCGTCGTCAAGGTCAACGCGGGCGAACTGCTGCGCCGAGAGCTGGCCGCGCCGAAGTGGCGGGGCGGGCCCATCGCGATGGGCACCAACGTCGACTGCTACCAGCGCGCCGAGGGCCGCTACCGGCTGATGCCGGAGATCATCGCCGCGCTGCGCGACTTCGCCAATCCGTTCTCGATCCTGACCAAGGGCACGCTGCTGCTGCGTGACCTGCCGCTGCTGCGCCAGGCGGCGGAGGTCACCAGGGTCGGCGTCGCCTACTCGATCGGCTTCGTCGACGAGTCCCTGTGGCGTTCGGTCGAGGCCGGCACCCCCGGCCCGCGCCGGCGGCTCGACGCCGTACGCGCGCTGACCGAGGCGGGCTTCCGGGTCAGCGTGCTGATGGCGCCGATCCTGCCCGGGCTGACCGACACCGACGACTCGATCGAGGCGACCGTTTCCGCCATCGCCGCCGCCGGCGCGGCCAGCCTCACCCCGATCCCCCTGCACCTGCGCCCCGGCGCCCGGGAGTGGTACGCGCGCTGGCTCGCCCGCGACTTCCCGCACCTCGTGCCGCTCTACCGGGAGCTCTACCGGGCCGGCTCCTACCTGCCGCAGAGCTACCAGCGGGAACTGGTGGCCCGGGTCCGGCTGGCCGCCCGCCGGCACGGCCTGCACCGTTTCGAGCCGGAGGCCGCCCCGGAGCGGCCGCCACCGGCCCGGCCCGAGCAGCTGACCCTGCTCTAGCGGTCACGTCCCGGCGGATCCGGCCAGGAACTGGGCGGCGTACGACGCCGACGGCTCGATCGGCGTGATCACGTCGATGAGCACCCCGTCCGGGGCGGCCACGATGAAGTGCCGCTGGCCGAAGTCCTCGCTGCGCAGCGACAGCTCCTCGGTCAGCCCGGCACGGCCGACCAGCCGCTCGTGTTCGGCGTCGACGTCGGGCACCTCGAAGTTGAGCAGGAGCCCCCGCGCCGGCGCCCGGTAGCGCTCCGGCAGCGTCTCGTGGGTGTGGTCGAGCAGCGCCAGCTCGTAGTGCGGCGGCCCGGGCCGGCGCAGGCTGACGTACCAGTCGGCCTCGAAGGTCACCTCGAAGCCGAAGTGCCGGGTGTAGAAGGCGCGGGAAGTCGCGACATCGGCGGTGCCGATTACCGGGTAGAAGCTGTCGAGCCGGCCGTTCATCGGTCCTCCAGAGAGTTTCGCATACCTTGGGTATGCCAACGACGCTAGTAACATACCCGGGGTATGTCAACGCGACGAGGAGTGTGACCATGACCTCCAGGGCCGAACAGCGAGCCGCGACCCGGCGGGCGCTCCTGGCCGAGGGCCGGCGCCGGTTCGCCCGCGACGGCTTCCACGAGGTGGTCCTGGCCGAGGTCGCCCAGGGCATCGGCGCGACGAAGGGCGCCGCCTACCACCACTTCGGCAGCAAGGCCGGACTCTTCCGCGCCGTCGTCGAGGAGGCGCAGCGTGAGGTCGCCGACCGGGTGGCCCGCGCCGCCGGGGAACACGACGACCCGTGGGAACAATTGCTCGCCGGCTGCCGGGCCTTCCTGGCCGCCAGCTCCGACCCCGAACTGCGACGGATCATGCTGGTCGACGCGCCGACCGTACTCGGCTGGAACGAGTGGCGGACGCTCGACGAGTCGTCGTCCGCGCGGCACCTGGCCGAGGCACTGGAGTCCCTGATCGCCGCCGGCGTCATCGAGCCGCAGCCGACCGGGCCGCTGACCCGGTTGCTGTCCGGGGCGATGAACGAGGCCGCCCTCTGGCTGGCCCAGGCCCCCGGCCCGGACCCGGCCACCCCGGGCCGGCCGGACGGGTCCACGCTGGACGCCACGATGGCGGCACTGACCCGACTGCTCGACGGACTGCGCCGCCCATCCCGGTGACGGGCGGGCACGGCCGGGCCGTACGGGATATCGTCGCAGCGTGCGTGACGCCCTGCAGATCCTGGCCGAAGCCCGCGTGATCGCGGTCGTCGGCGCCTCCCGTGACCCGCACAAGCCGGCCCACAGCGTGCCGTTGCAGATGCAGCGGCACGGCTGGCGGATCATCCCGGTCAACCCCTACGCCGGCGACGAACTCTTCGGCGAGCGGGTCTACGCCTCGCTGGCCGACATACCGCACCCGGTCGACGTGGTCAACGTCTTCCGGCCGGCCGCCGACGCGCCGGAGGTGGTTCGCGAGGCGATCGCCATCGGCGCACCGTCGATCTGGCTGCAGCTCGGCATCGTCTCGCCCGAGGCACGCCGGCTCGCCGAGGAGGCCGGCGTCGACTACGTCGAAGACCGCTGCCTCGCGGTCGAACGCGCCGTCGGCGGGCTGAGCCTGACGTAGCACCCGTCGCTCCGAAGGGGACGGCGCCCGTTGACGGCGCCGATACCCTGCCCGAAAACCACGACCGAACGTGATGACAGACCGGCGAGCAGGGCAGCGCCCTGGCGAATGTCGGACTGTTCTTCGGCTACGCCGCCACCGTCCTGTACCTGCTGTTGTGTGTCCTCTGGGTCGGCCTGATGCCCTGGGACATGTCCGTGAGCACCTACTGAGCCGCGCCCGCCGGCCGGCGGGCGCGCGGCCGGCTCACCGGAACTCGGCCTCGCGAACGCTGTTGCCGCCGTCGACCACGATCATCTGCCCGGTGATGTACGACGCGGCCGGCGAGCACAGGAAGGCGATCGGCGCGGCCACCTCGTCCGGGGTGCCGGGGCGGCCGACCGGTGTGCCGAGCCCCTGCTTCAGCTCGGCGACCGTCGACGCCGCCGTGTAGATCGTGCCCGGCGCGACCGCGTTGACGGTGACCCCGTCGGCGACCATCTCCATCGCCAGTGCCCGGGTCAGCCCGATCACCCCCGCCTTCGCGGCCGCGTACGCCGCCTCGGTCGGCAGGGCGTTGACCGCGCCGGCGGTGGCGGCCAGGTTGACGATCCGCCCCCAGCCGCGCTCGGCCATCCCACCGATGAAGGCGCGGCTGCACAGGAAGGCGGTGGTCAGGTTGCGGTCGATCTCGGCCCGCCACTCGTCGTAGGTCAGCTGGGCGACCGGGCGCAGCACCTCCGGGCTGGCCCGGCTGGCCAGTCCGGCGTTGTTGACCAGCACCTCGACGTCACCGAGCTGCTCGGCGACCGCGTCGGCGAGGGCGCCGACCTCCGCCTCGTCGGTCAGGTCGGCGACGAAGCCGGTCGCGTCCAGTTCGGCCGCGCGTTCGTGGATCCGCCGGGTGGTCGACACGATCGCGACCCGGGCGCCGAGACCACGCAACCGCCGGGCGGTGGCGTAGCCGATACCGTCGGCGCTGCCCGCTCCGGTCACCAGCGCCACCCGGCCGTCGAGCCGGAGCGTCGCCGGTCCGGGCTCGGCGGCGCCGTCACCGGCCAGGAGGTCGCTGGTCCGTCCACCGGCACGTACGTCGAAAGCCATGCCGCCGATCCTGCCCGGTCCCGGCGGCGCCGGCAACGACGCCCAGCCGTTACGGTCCCGTGCCCAGGTGTCGGACACCGCCGCTGGCCGGCGGCGACTACCCTGACGGCGCATCCTCGATATGACGGAGTTGAGTCCATGAGCTATCCCCAGCAGCCGGGCAACTGGTCGGACCCGTCCTGGCCGACGCCACAGCCGGGTTACGGTGACCCGTCCTACCCGGTCAGTGGGCAGCCGGTCGGCAAGGACGCCTACCCGGTGTCCGGCTACCCCCCGCCGCCGCAGTACGGCTACCCGGTGACGCCGCCGCCGACCAACGGCATGGCGATCGCCGCGCTGGTCTGCTCCCTCATCGGTCTGGCGACCTGCATCTCGGCTCCGGTCGGCGCGGTCCTCGGACACGTGGCCCGCCGGCAGATCCGGGAGCGGGGCGAGGCCGGTGACGGCATGGCCCTGGCCGGCATCATCATCGGCTGGGTCATCACCGGGCTTTACCTCCTGGGTGCCATCGGCTACATCGCCCTCATCGCCTTCGTCATCAGCGCCGACACGACCAGCACCTACTGACGATCGGGAGCGCACCGTGGACAAGCCCGACGGCGAACCGCAGGCGACCGGCACGCCGGGTGTGACCGGCACCCCGACGCCGGGACCGGCCAGCCTCGACAAACCGGGGGTCCCGCCGGGACCGGCCGACGCCGGTCGCACGGTGCCGGGACCGGCCCGGCCGGTGTGGCCCGGGCCGGTGGGCCGTCCGTTCGCACCGCCCCGGCCGACCAACACCCTGGCCGTCACCGCGCTGGTGATCGCCCTGGTCAGCCTGGCCACCTGTCCGCTGATCGGCGGTGTGGCCGTCTACCTGGGCAACCGGGCCCGTGCCGAGATCCGGTCCAGTGGTGAGCAGGGCGACGGCCTGGCCCTGGCCGGGGTGATCGTCGGCTGGTGCGCGATCGCGCTGAGCGCCGTACTGCTGCTGTTCATGGTGGCGTACTTCGGCTTCCTCGCGATCATGTTCGGCGCGATGTTCGCCACCGGCGTCTAGTCCCGCGGCGGGATGAATCCCGACGTACGCACCAGGCCGGCCGCCCGGCCCTTCGCCGCGATCACGAGCGCCATCTTGCGGGACGCCTCGTCGATCATCTCGTCACCGAGCATGACCGCGCCGAGCCGCCCGCCGGCCTCCGAGGTGTAGTGGTCGTAGGCGTCCAGGATCAGTTCGGCACGGTCGTAGTCGGCCTGCGCCGGCGAGTACACCTCGTTGGCCGCCTCGATCTGGCCGGGGTGCAGCACCCACTTGCCGTCGAAGCCGAGCGCCGCGGACCGCCGGGCCACCTCGCGGAAGGCGTCGACGTCGCGGATCTGCAGGAACGGGCCGTCGATCGCCTGCTTGTCGTACGTCCGGGCGGCCATCAGGATGCGCATCAGGATGTAGTGGTAGGGGTCGCCCGGATAGTCGGGCAGCAGCGCGCCGACCACCAGCGACCTCATGTTGATCGAGGCCATGAAGTCGGCCGGGCCGAAGATGATCGTCTCGACCCGGGGCGAGGCCGCCGCGATCGCGTCGACGTTGACCAGGCCGGCGGCGTTCTCGATCTGCACCTCGATGCCGATCCCGCCGACCGGCAGGCCGAGCGCCTTCTCGATCTGGGTGAGGGTCAGGTCGAGCCACTCGACGTGACCGGCGGTCTGCACCTTCGGCAGCATCACGCAGTCGAGGTTGGCGCCCGCCCCCTCGACCACCTCGACCACGTCCCGGTACGTCCACGGCGTGGTGAGGTCGTTGACGCGTACGGCCCGGGTCTTGCCGTCCCAGCCGCCCTCGTTGAGGGCCGCGACGACGTTGCGCCGGGCATCGGGCTTGGCGAGCGGGGCGACCGCGTCCTCCAGGTCGAGGAAGACCTGGTCGGCGGGGAGCCCGCGGGCCTTGTCGAGCATCTTCCGGCTCGATCCGGGGACCGCCAGGCAGGACCGGCGGGGGCGTCCGACTACGGCCATCAGCGGCTCCTTCTCCCACGGGCGGTCGCCACCTCGGCGATCGACAGAGGCACCGTAGCCGGGCGACCGGACGCCGGGTCCGCGGTGTGCAGGATCTCACCGCACCGGGCGTCGTTCAGGGCAGCGGGTCGGCGACCGGCGGTTCCGGGCGGCGGGCGGCACGGCTCCCGCCGAGTACGACGACCGCGACGCCGACCAGCAGCAGGGCCAGGCCGGGCAGCGCCGCCGGCCGGGGCGCCTGCCCCAGCCAGGCCCACGCGATCAGAGCGGCCGCCGGGACCTCCAGCAGGATCAGGATGCTCACCGTGGTCGCGGACACCTTCCGCAGGGCGTAGCTGAACATCGAGTGCCCCAGCAGTTGGGCACCCACGACCAGGCCGAGGATGGCCAGCCAGGCCGAGTTCGAGAAACCGGTCAGCGGCACTCCGGCCAGCAGGCAGGCCACCAGCAGGGCCAGTCCGCAGGTGGCGTAGCAGATCGTGGTGTAGGTGACCGTGCTGGTCGCCCGGCGGGCCTGCTCGCCGAAGGCCGTGTAGACCGCGGCGAAGACGGCCCCGGCGAGCGCGAGCAGGTCGCCCAGGACCGCCTGCGGGGAGAGCCCGAGGTCGGCTCCGGTGGCCAGCGCCGCCCCCACCACCGCCACCGAGATGCCGATCCACGCGACGGCGGGCAGTCGCCGCCCCTGGCCGAGCGCGATCAGCCCCTGCCATACCGGCTGGGTCGCCACCAGGGCCGTCGCGGTCGCCACCGAGGTGAGCTTGGCACTCGGTATCCAGGTGGCGAAGTGCACCGCCAACGCGAGCCCGGCGAGCACGCAGAAGATTCCGGCCCGGCGTCCGTCGCCGCGGACCAGCGCCCGCAGTTCGGACCGCCGCCGCAGCAGTGCGAACGGCCCGAGCAGGGCCACCGCCAGCCCGTTGCGCCAGAAGGCGATCGCGAGCGCGGGCGCGGCGGCGAACGCGATCAACGGAGCGGACGACGACACCGCGATGATGGCGATCGAGATGGACGCCGTGGTCAGCGGGTCGACAGTCGGCCGGTGCACGATCGCCCATCCTGACATGCCAATTCGCCCCGATCGGCCGACAGTGATGATCACCTCCAAGCTGATGCACTGTCCGTGAACAGCCAACTACGGTGTTTGCAGCATCCTCTCCCCCTTGGAGGCTGATTCACCGATGACCCCGTTCCGTGCGGTGCTGTTCGATTTCTTCGGCACGCTGACCACGGCCGTCCGGCGCGGACCGCGCCACGCCGTGATCGCGCAGATGCTCGGATCCGACCTGGAGACGCTCACCACCGTCCTGGACCGCACCTACTACACCAGGGCCAGCGGCATGTTCGGCTCGGCAGAGGCCGACCTGCGCTTCGTCTGCGACCGGATGGGCACCCGGCCGTCCGACGACACCCTGCGCGACGCACTCGCCGCCCGCACCGACGCCCTGCGGGCCGAGACCCGGTTACGGGCCGACGCGGCGGCCGCCCTGCGGGCCGTACGCGACCGGGGGCTGCGCACCGCGGTGGTCAGCGACTGCACGTACGAACTGGCGGCGTACGTGCCGCACCTGCCGGTCGCCACGCTGCTCGACACGCTGGTGTTCTCGACCGAGGTCGGCGAGTGCAAGCCGGCCGCCCGGATGTATCTCACCGCCTGCGAGCGGCTCGACGTCACGCCCGAAGAGTGCCTGT
Source organism: Polymorphospora sp. NPDC050346 (assembly GCF_040655695.1). Classification (NCBI taxonomy): domain Bacteria; kingdom Bacillati; phylum Actinomycetota; class Actinomycetes; order Micromonosporales; family Micromonosporaceae; genus Polymorphospora; species Polymorphospora sp. NPDC050346. Next base: position 39,379 of record NZ_JBFAKM010000049.1, read on the forward strand.
ACGTCGGCGACGGCGGCAGCCGCGAGCTGACCGGGGCGACCGAGGTCGGCATGACCGCCGTCCGGCTGGCCGCCCCCGACCTGCACCAGCACCTGACGTTCAACGCCGACGCCGGCTGGACCGGCCCGATCGTGGCCAGCCTCACCGACGCCGTCACCATGGTGGATCCGGCGCTCCGGCGGCACCCGCCCCGCGTCGGCCCGACCCTGCCGGCACGCGGATGCGACCGGTCGCCGGTCACGGTGACCGTGCGGGAACGCACCCCGGTACGGCAGGATGCAGGACGTGACTGACGAGGCAGGCGGCCCCGCGACGACACCGCTGGTCGAGGAGGCCGTCAAGAAGGCGGCGGTGGCGTGGGTGGCGGTCGGCGACGGCCCCACCCGGGCCCTGTGGTGCCTACCGGTCGACGGCACCCTCTACGTGGTCAGCGGGCCGGGCGAGCAGTCCGCACCCGGACTCGCCGAAGCCACCACCGCGGCGGTCACCCTGCGCGGCGACCACGGTGGACAGATCGTCACCTGGCCGGCGGCGGTCACCCGGATCGCGCCCGACTCCGACGAGTGGGCCACGGTGGCGCCGCAGGTCGCGACGAAACGGCTCAACGCCCCCGGCGGCGCCGCCGACCTGGTCGCCCGCTGGGCGGACGAATGCGCGCTGAACCGGCTGACGCCGGCCGGCGAGCCGCTGGCCGCCGGGCCGACGCTGCCCGACGACTCGCTCGCCGCCCCGCCCCGGCCGACCCCGGCCGTACGGCAGGTCAGGAAACCGTTCCGGCTGCACCGGGTACGGCGCCGCTGACCCGCCGGCCGGCGGGCGGGCGGATCAGCCGACGAACGGCGGGACGGCGATCTCGCCGCGGGCGATCGGGACCACGCTCCCGGTGACCGTCGCCGAGACGGCCGCCCCGCCGACCGCCGACACCGTGCAGTCGAGGCTGGACGGGCGGCGGAGTTCCGCGCCCTGCCGGACGGCGTACGCCGACTCGCCGTCCGGCGGCAGCAGGCCGCTGGCCACCAGCCACACCCCCATGCCGAGGGCGGCCGACCCGGTGGCCGGATCCTCCACGACCCCCGTACCGGGGGCGAAGACGCGGGTGTGCGCGCTGCGTTCCTCGGCCGACCAGGCCAGCACGCTGACGTGTTCCACCCCCAGCCGCTCGGCCCCGGGCACGTCGATCTGGGCCCGGCCGACCGCGTCGGCACGGACCGCCAGATAGGGGAACTCCAGGCCGCAGCCGGCGACCCGCGGCACCGGGCCGGCGTAGTCGTCGAGGGTCAGCCCCACGATCGACAGCAGCGGCTCGGGGTCGAGTTCCGGCCCGAGCGTCGGGGCGGCACCGGTGAGGGTGGCCCGGTTGTCGGACACGTCGATCGGCAGCAGACCCGCCTCGCACTCCTGGGTGACCCGGCCGGTGCCGAAGAGGCCACGCCGGGCCGAGGTGACGGCGGCGCCGACACTCGGATGACCGGCGAACGGCAACTCCTTCTCCGGGGTGAAGATCCGGGCCCGGTACGTGGCGCCGGCCTGTGTCGTCGGCAGCACGAACACCGTCTCGGACAGGTTGAACTCCTGGGCTATCGCCTGCATCTGCTCGCCCGCCAGGCCCTCGGCGCCGAAGACGACGGCAAGCGGATTCCCGGCGAACGGCCGGTCGGTGAAGACGTCCACGATCTCGTACGCCAAGGTCGACATGGTCGGTAACGATATGCGGTCCGACCCACGGGACCGCAGCGTGTCCACGCAGGTCACCGGTGACCCGAGGGGTCGCCCGCCGGGTCGCCCGCGGGCCCCGCTTCCGAGCAAGATCCGTGGTGGTGCCCCTAGGCTTGACCCGTGACGATCGGGAACCGGGTCTACATCGCCCGACTCGCCGGCCTCGCCGTCTTCGACCCCAACGGCGACCAGGTCGGCCGGGTCCGCGACGCGGTGGCACGGCTGCGCACCACCAACCGTCCGCCACAGGTCGTCGGCCTGGTGGCGGAGATGCCGATGCGTCGCCGGATCTTCCTGCCGATCAACCGGATCACCTCGATCGACAGCGACGCCGTCGTGCTCAACACCGGCACCCTCAACCTGCGCCGGTTCGAGAAGCGGCCCAACGAACTGCTGGTGCTCGAAGACCTCCTCGACCGGCGGGTGACCCTGGAACCGGCCGAGCGGCCCGGCGTCGTCGTCGACGTCGCCATGGAGGCGAACCGGATCGGCGAATGGTCCCTGAGCCGGGTCGCCGTACGTGAGCAGACCGGCCGGCTCGCCCGTCGCGGACACCTCCAACAGCTCGACTGGGACCGGGTCCGCGGGCTGATCGGCGTACCCGACACCCGGGGCACCGCCAACCTGCTGGCGGTGCTCGACCAGATGCGCCCCGCCGACCTCGCCAACGCGCTCCAGGACCTGCCGGACGGCCGGCGCAACGAGGTCGCGGCGGCCCTCGACAACGAGCGGCTGGCCGACGTACTCGGCGAACTGCCCGAACACGACCAGGTGGAGATCCTCGCCGCGCTCGGCCGGGAACGCGCCGCCGACGTGCTGGAGGAGATGGACCCCGACGACGCCGCCGACCTGCTGGGCGAGCTTCCACCGCCGGAGCAGGAGGTGCTGCTCGACCTGATGGAGCCCGACGAGGCCGATCCCGTCCGGCAACTGCTCAAATACAAGCCGGGTACGGCCGGCAGCGTGATGACCTCCGAACCCGTCATCCTCACCCCGGACGCCACGGTCGCCGAGGCCCTGGCCCGCATCCGCGAACCCCAGCTCCCGCCGGCGGTCGCCGCCCAGGTCTTCGTCGCCCGCGCCCCGATGGCCACACCGACCGGCAAATACCTCGGCGTCGTGCACTTCCAGCGCCTGCTGCGCGAACCACCGGCCGAGATGCTCGGCGGGGTGGTCGACAACGGCATCGACCCGTTGCAGCCGACCACACCGCTTCCCGAGATCACCCGCCGGATGGCCACCTACGACCTGGTCGCCATGCCGGTCGTCGACGCCGCCAACCGGCTGGTCGGGGCGGTCACCGTCGACGACGTACTCGACCACTCGCTGCCGACCGACTGGCGCGACCGGGACGCGCCCGCACCGGCCGCGCGGCCCGCCGCCGCGCGCACCGAGGGCCGGATCGATGGCTGAGCCGCGCCGCGCGCAACGGCTCGACCAGCCGCGCGAACGCCACCGCATCAGCATGCCCCGGTTCGACCCCGAGGCGTTCGGCGCCTGGTCGGAGGGGATCGCCCGGTTCATGGGTACGGCGAAGTTCCTCGTCTACATGACCGTGGTGATCCTGCTGTGGATCGCCTGGAACGTGCTGGCCCCACCCGCCCTGCGCTTCGACCCGTACACGTTCACGTTCCTGACCCTGGTCCTGTCGCTGCAGGCGTCGTACGCCGCGCCGTTGATCCTGCTCGCACAGAACCGCCAGGCGGACCGGGACCGGGTGGCGCTGGAAGAGGACCGGCGGCGCGCCGAGATGCAGAAGGCGGACACCGAATACCTGTCCCGGGAGATCGCGTCGCTGCGCATCGCCATGGGCGAGGTCGCCACCCGCGACTTCCTGCGCTCCGAACTCGGCCGGCTCGCCGAGGAACTCGACGAGCAGGCGCAGCGCCGTCAGCGGCTGGAACGCATCCAGCAGCAGCGGGAAATGCGCGGGGCGGCGCCACGGGCGGCACGCAACGGCTTCGACGAACCGTACGACGAACTCGGCAATCCCTGAGCGTCGCCGCCCGGTCGGGCCCGGCCGGCTAGGGAACGACCCCGCCGGCGGCGGAAAGACTGGCGCCGCGCGCCCCAAGGGGCGGGGCGCGCGGCGGTCTTCAACGATCGTTGCACCAGGTCGGGTACGGCGTCCAGCCTGAAAACCACATTTTGCAAAGAGCCGCCCAGGACGGACGAGATGCCTATAATGCCGCTCCGGGCCTCCTATCGACCTTCGTCACACCCGGCCACCGCAGCCGCCGATCGCCCTCGTCACCCGACGTAACATGGCCGCATGTCTGCACCCGTGAGCACCGTCGAGGAAGCCATCCAGGCCGCCCTCGCCACCGTCGACGACCCGGAGATCCGCCGCCCGATCACCGAACTCGGCATGGTCCGATCAGCGGTGATCGACGACGAGGGCGTCGTACGGGTCGAACTCCTGCTCACCGTCGCCGGCTGCCCGCTCAAGGACAAGCTGCGCACCGACATCACCGCCGCCGTCGGCGCGGTCCCCGGCGTCGAACGGGTCGAGATCGAATTCGGTGTGATGAGCACCGAACAGCGGCAGTCGCTCCAGGCCAGGCTCCGTGGCGGCGGCGGCGCCACCGAAGAACCGGTCATCCCCTTCGCCCAGCCCGGCTCCCGCACCCGCGTCTACGCGGTCGCCAGCGGCAAGGGCGGCGTCGGCAAGTCCAGCGTCACCGTCAACCTGGCCGCCGCACTCGCCGCCCGCGGCCTCTCCGTCGGGGTCGTCGACGCCGACATCTACGGCCACTCCGTCCCCCGCATGCTCGGCGCGGACGGCCGCCCCACCCGGGTCGAAGACATGATCATGCCGCCCCAGGCGCACGGCGTGAAGGTCATCTCCATCGGCATGTTCACCGCCGGCAACGCGGCCGTCGTCTGGCGCGGCCCCATGCTGCACCGCGCCCTCCAGCAGTTCCTCGCCGACGTCTACTGGGGCGACCTCGACGTACTCCTGCTCGACCTGCCGCCCGGCACCGGCGACGTCGCCATCTCACTCGCCCAACTCCTGCCCAACGCCGAGATCCTCGTCGTCACCACCCCGCAGACCGCCGCCGCCGAAGTCGCCGAACGCGCCGGCGCGATCGCGCTGCAGACCCACCAGCGTCTCGTCGGCGTGGTCGAGAACATGTCCTGGCTCGAACTGCCCGACGGCAGCCGCATGGAGGTCTTCGGCGCCGGCGGCGGAGCCACCGTCGCCGACTCGCTGACCCGCGTCGTGGGCGCCCAGGTCCCGCTGCTCGGCCAGATCCCGCTCGACACCCGGGTACGCGAAGCCGGCGACGCCGGCACGCCGATCGTGCTCGCCGAGCCGACCGCACCCGCCGCCCTGGCCCTGCAAGCGGTCGCCGACCGGCTCGCCGTACGGCGCGAATCCCTGATCGGCAAGCCCCTGGGCCTCCGCCCCAGCTGAGCTGATTGGCCCCGCCTCCGGCGGGGCTGGCTCGCTCCGCTTCGCGCCGCCTGAATGCACCGTCTTCACCCTGCGGGCATGACGGCTTCGCCGCATGTCCT